>JBBRDX010000007.1:0-38376 GCA_038203515.1 Actinomycetales bacterium
CTTTGCTTCACCCCCGAGGAGATGACCGAGCTGCTTCGCATCATTGACACGCTGGGCGAAGCCGGATCGGATGACCCGGAGATACGCGCCGGGCTCGAGCGCTTCATCGCGCAGGCCATCGGGCGCCGCGGGAAGCTCCAGGAGCAACTGGCCATGGCCGACAAGTTTTTGGTGCATTTGCACGAGGAGTGAATTGCGTGGGGACAGCACCCAGACCGCCCAGGTAGCGCCCAAATCTCTTGAGTGTATTCTTGCAATAGTTGTATGGTTGCAAGCGAGACAGGGTGACAGGCGATGAATAATTTGGCTGGCCCGATGTGGATGCCGCAGCTGCCACCGACATTCGCCCGACTTCTGGCCTGGCATCCTCAGCCGATTCCAGTGATCCCCCTGCTTATGGCGGCCATTCTCGTTCTGTATCTGCTCGGGGTCTGGCAGCTGCACCGCCGCGGAATCGACTGGCCGATTCAGCGCACCATCTGGTGGACCACCGGCATCGCGTCGGTTCTGCTCGTCACCGCTAACGGCATCGACGGCTACGGCATGGAGCTGTTCAGCGTGCACATGGTGCAACATATGACGCTGAGCATGCTCTCCCCCGTGCTCCTCGTGCTCGGAGCACCGGTCACACTGCTGCTGCGAGCGTTGCCCGCGAAGCACGGCGGCGGGATCAACCTCCGCAAGCTCATCCTGCGTATTTTGCACAGTCGCCTGGCGGGCTTCTTCACCCATCCGGTGGTGACCATCACCCTCTTCCTGATGAGCCTCTACGGTCTCTACTTCACCCCGGCCTTCGACTTCCTGATGGGCTCGATGTGGGGGCACAATCTGATGCTCATCCACTTCCTGCTCGTCGGGGCGCTGTACTTCTGGGGGGTCATGGGGGTCGATCCCTCACCCCGGCAAGCGAGTCGGGGGATACGGCGACTCAGCGCTTCCGTGCTGAGGATCTTCGAACTCTTCATCACCGTGCCATTCCACGCCTTCTTCGGCGTGATCGTGATGATGTCGGTGAATCTCATCGTGCACTTCTATTCGACCCCAAATCCGGCCTGGGGCGTCTCCCCCCTGGCCGACCAGGCGCTCGGCGGAGGCATTGCCTGGGGCTTCACCGAGCTGCCCACACTCATCGTGCTCGGAGTGCTGTTCCTGCAGTGGCAGAGATCCGAACGCCGCCGCGAACTGGCCATGAACCGCAAGGCCGACACCGACGGCGATGCCGACCGGGTCGCTTACAACCTTTATCTGTCGACCCTCGCACAACGGGATAAACGGTGAGCGCTTCATCCCCTGCCGCCTCCGCGTTCAGCCTCGCTCTCTTCGCGGTGTTCGCAACGGTCGGACTACTCACGTAGGCCGGGCGCAGTGGGTCATCGGAACCACCCATGGTTCATGATCCTGTTCGGCGCGGTGCTCGCCATGCTCGGTGTGGAGCGGTCGCTCGGTAGGCGGCTCAGGATCACCCTGCCCGCGATCCGGCTTTCGCCCGGCTACCGGGAGGATTGCGATGGCCAGCGTCGGCGTCGCCGGCGCCTTTACCCGGCCGGGGCTGCTCCCCGGAATCGCAACATTCGTGTCCTGAACGCGGGGAATGGGCGCCCTCGTCACCAGTCTCAGCCTGATCAAGGTCGACTTGGTTCCCGCCCCCTTCCACCCCGTCCTCATCTGGGCCGACACTTCGGCGGGAATCCGCCGGCCGGCCACATCCCTTCTCGAACTGGCCTATCTCGGCAATCGCCACGCCCCGATGCTGGACTTCTCCCTGACCGATCAGCACAGATTTCCCGTCACGCTCGCCCAGTTTGCGGGGCGCGTTGTGGTACTCAGCTTCAACGGCGACGAGTGCAAGTGTCTCTGTACCCTGCTCGCCCAGTGTGTCGCGGCTGCGCACCGGGATGTCGGCCCCCTCACAAAGTGCGTGGCGTTCGTGTCGATCAACGCGAACCCGTATCACCCGTCGGTCGCCATCGTTAAGACTTGGACCGGCGAGCACTGCACTATTCGGCCACGCGATGGCCCAGCTGCCCCCGCCCCTTCTCCTGGCAATAGAGCGCGGGCCGGTCGGCAGCCCGGCCGGCACGGTACCCACGCGGCATCCTGGGGCTTTCACCGCCGAGCAGATCGACGACGTGCTCGACACCTTCGACCCGGCACTGGGGCCCCGTGAGAGCCTCGGTACCCGCTGGTTAGCGTTCACCCGTGAGGGCGCGGAGCACCGCGTTCTGGCCGAGCCAGCCCCGAAGCACCCCCGACTCGTCGACCACGGGCACGCCGTCGTTATCGGCGGCGGCAAGCACGGTGTCGAGAGCGCCGTCGAGGGTAGATCCGGGTAGGACGGTATCGGTGAGCTCGCTCAGATCGGCGGCCGTGAGCGCGGACGAGTCATCGTCTTTGGCCAGGGCATCCGTGATGGCTCGGGTCGTCAACACACCGGCGAAGCCACCGCACGACGTCGTCACAGGGAGCGCTGGTCGTCCGGACGCGACAAGCAGTCGCGCCCCATCGTTGGCCAGGGTGCCCTGCGGAATCGGGACCGGCGACGACATGACGTCCTGCACCTGAATGGTGTGCAGGGCCGTGTTGGCGGGCGCCGTGCCGATATTCACCCCGCGGCGGCGAAGCTTGAGCGTGTAAATGGTGTCGTGGGTGAGAAGGCGCGAGGTACCCGTCGCGACGATGATCGCGAGCAGCAGTGGCAGGATGATGCTGGATTCGCCGGTGAGCTCGAACAGGATGATGCCAGCGGTGATCGGTGCACGGGTAGCACCCGCGAAGACCGCACCCATGCCGACCAGGGCGAATGCTCCCGTCTGGCCGGTGAGGCTCGGGATCAGGAGCCCGACAACGTCGCCGAACGCCGCGCCGAGCATGGCACCGATGAACAGCGAGGGCGCAAACACTCCGCCGGAGCCGCCGATTCCGATGGTGAGACTGGTGGCGATGATCTTGCCGACGAGCAGGAGGAGGAGGACTCCGAGGGCATATTCGCCCAGGACACCTTTTTCGAGCACGGGGTAGCCGACCCCGTACATCTGAGGCAGTGCGAACAGCAGCAGCCCGAGGAGGAGGCCGCCCGCCACGGGGCGAAGCCATTCTGGTCCGCGCCAGGCCCAGTCGCAGAAGTCCTCAATGGCATAGAGCACCTTGGTGAATCCAACCCCGACCAGTCCGGCGAACAGTCCGAGCACGGCGAACAGTCCGAACTGCGAGGGGTTGGCGACCGTGAAGGTCGGCAGGGTGAGGAACGGATGGTCGCCGAGCATCGAACGGCCCACCACCGAGGCGGTGATCGAGGCCAACATCACGGCGCCGAAGGACGCAGCGGCGAAGTCGCGCAAGAGCAATTCGAGCGCGAAGAACACGCCCGCGATCGGAGCATTGAAGGTCGCGGCGATCCCCCCGGCAGCCCCACAGGCGACGAGGGTCCGTACGCGTGATTCCGGCATCCGCATCAGGCGGGCAAGGGTCGAACCCATTGCCGAGCCGATCTGCACGATGGGGCCCTCTCGTCCGACCGAGCCGCCCGATCCAATGGTGATGGCCGACGCGAGCGCCTTGACCACCGCGACCTTGCCCGGGATGCGCCCTCCGCGCTTGCTCACGGCATACATGACCTCCGGCACGCCGTGGCCCCGGGCCTCACGGGCGAAGCGATCGACGAGGGGACCGTAGAGTAGGCCGCCGACGGCCGGGGCGACGATAACGAACGCGCCCCCGAGCCAGGGGATCCAGGGGTTGGCCGGGTGGCCCACCGACGACGAGTAGTCCTGGGTGCCGGTGAACACGAAGGTCGCTGCGGTGACGAGCCACCGGAATCCCACGGCGGCGAGCCCGGCACCGGCGCCGACGATCACAGCCGGGAGCACCATCTGCAGGGATGCCACTTTCGGGTGGTCCGCAAAAGGCTTCAGGCCCGGTGACCGACGAAACAACGGCCACCGAAGCATGGGCTCGAGCCATCGTGCCCGTGCAGATGCCGCCATCGCTTCACTCTCTGTTTTCCTGCAAGTTTGTATTTATGCAACATTTGCAAATATGCATCTATTACGGTAGCACGGAGCTGGGAGCGCTGCTCACCAGAGACCCCGATCATTCGCTAGGTCAGAGCGCCGCGTCAATGTCGACGATGTCGATGACCTTCGTGTTCATGGACTCCCATATGCCCAGATTGTTCAACTCGTGACCATAGCCGGAGTGCTTCACACCACCGAACGGGATATCGGCTGAAACCATGGTCGGGTGATTCACATAAACCATTCCGGGGATGTCGGACATGTGGATTCCGGCGATGACAACGGTGCCGCTACGTTTCGTGGCCGCGACGATCTGTGGCACGATCCCGCTCACTTCGACACGGCCCTGTCGGCGCCGCGACTGCTGCGTAACCACGCCGCCCCGACGAGGTCGCCCGGAGCATCGCCTCGGTTCGACAGTTACGCTCGCATTCCGGTCACTGCTTCTCCATGCAACCCGCCGCACCTTCCGCGTCGACTCCAGGGGGAGACTCCAGGGGGAGACTCCAGGGAGAAACGATCGCGAGCAGTCCGCTGAATGTCGATCAGAGGTTCTTCGCGGTCGTAAACTGAAAAATCGAGGTCCCTCGACTCAAGCTGTGAACGGCTGGTGAACTGTTCTGTGTTCACCGCAAGGTTCCGACCTCAGCACGCAGTCAGTTGCTCTGGTCCTCGATGGTGAATATGTCCGCGCCCAGCTAGGGATTCCATGGAAACGTCAGCAATCGCCACGCCACCAACTACCACGGCGCCCACCACAGACCCACCAGCGACGCCGACCATCCAGAGTCCTGCGTTGGCCATCGGGGTGCTTGTCGAGACCGCCGCGGGTGAACGCCGGGTTGCGCTCGATCCGTCTGCGGTTGAACGTCTCACCAAGGCCGGTCGGGTCGTTTCCGTCGAGTCGGGCGCCGGGGTCAGTGCTGGCTTCGAGGATGCGGCATACACCGATGCGGGAGCGACGGTGACGTCGCGCGAACAGGTCATCGCCATGTGCACGGTGATTCCTGTTGTGCGTTTTCCCGACGACAAACTTGCCAAGCTGTTCCGATCCGGACAGGTGCTCATTGGGCTCATCGACCCGTTGAACAACCTCAGGGCCATTGAGAATCTTGCCGGCAGGGGTGTCACTGCGGTCTCATTCGAACTGCTGCCACGAACGCTCAGCCGCGCACAGTCGATGGATGCGCTGAGTTCGCAGTCGAGTGCGGCGGGCTATCGGGCTGGCATCGTTGCTGCAGCGGCATACGGTCGCTACCTGCCGATGATGATCACGGCTTCTGGCACTGCAACTCCGGCAAAGGCCATCGTGATCGGTACCGGAGTCGCCGGGCTTCAGGCGATCGCGACTCTGAAGCGGCTGGGCGCGGTGGTGACAGGGTATGACGTTCGCGCGGCATCCCGGGGTGAGGTCGAGTCGCTCGGCGCAAAGTTCCTGACCTCCTCCGTTGCGCAGGGCGCCGGTGACGGAGGGTACGCCCGAGCCATGACAGAGGAAGAGCAGGGCGTTCAACAGGCCGAACTCGCCAAGGCCCTCGTGGACTTCGACATCATCATCACTACGGCAAGGGTTCCCGGAAGAACACCCCCGGAGCTCGTATCGACGGCCACCCAGAAGAATCTGCGCTCAGGCACGGTCTGCGTAGATCTCGGGTCGAGCGACAAGGGCGGAAATGTCGCCGGCTCCGTCGACGGCCAGACCACGGTTACAGCCGGCGGGGTCACGATCGTGGGGGCGGGCGAACTGGCATCCGATCTGCCTGCCTCCGCTTCCCAGATGTATGGAAGAAACGTCATCGCCGTCATCGCCTCGCTGGTACCGGCGAACGTCGTCGTGGTCGACCAGACCGATGAGGTCCAACAGAACATCGTGGTGAGTCACAACGGGGCCGTCACCAATGCGGCGGTCCGCATGGCGTTGAAGCTCGACCCCCTCCCCGACGATTCGGCACCATCGAGAGCGAACGCATCATGATCGAGACACTGTTCGGCAACCTGGCGATCTTCATACTCAGCCTCTTGGTGGGAGTCGAGGTCATCAGCAAGATCCCGTCCACCCTGCACACTCCGATGATGTCGGCGGCGAACGCCATCCACGGCGTGGTCATCGCGGGCGCCATTGTGATCGCGTCCTCAGCGAACAGCCCGGCCGCATATGTGCTGACCTTCATCGCGGCTGTGCTCGCCGCCGCAAACGTATTCGGCGGCTACGTCGTCACCGATCGAATGCTCAGAATGTTCACCCGGCCACACCACACCCCGCCCAATGCCACTGGGTCCAATGCCACTGGGTCCGACGCCACTGGGTCCAACGCCGCCGGGTCCAACACCACAGGGAACATCGCATCATGAATATTTTCGAATTCCTCGTGGGAATCCTCTATCTGGGCGCAGCGACCCTGTTCGTCGTCGGGCTTCACAAGATGCGAGCCCCCTCCACAGCTCGGCACGGCAATCTGATCTCTGCCGGCGGCATGGCCATCGCCGTGGTGACCACCATCGTGTTCGCCATCGTCGACTTCGGCGGCAACTGGATCGGCTGGGGCGCACTGATCGTCGGCACCGCGGTCGGCGCGGCCTACGGCATCATCCGGGCACGCACCGCGAAGATGACCAGCGTCCCGCAACTGGTGAGCGTCTTCAACGCGGTCGGGGGCGGGGCCGCAGCGGCCGTCGCATTCGCCGACTTCGTCGCCAACCTGGGTCGGACATCGCTCGACCTCACGGTATCGATCCCGATCGCGCTCGACGTTCTGATCGGGTCGATCACCTTCTCCGGTTCCCTCATCGCGGCGGGCAAGCTCCAGGGCATCATCTCCGGAAAGCCCCTCACCTTCCCGGGCGCACGGGTGCTCAACATGATCGTCGCCGTTATCGCGCTCGGTGCGGGTGTGCTTCTGCTGTTGGCGCCGCCGAACCTACTCCTCCTGGTGGTTGTGCTCGTCGCATCCGTCATCTTCGGCGTGCTCATGGTGCTTCCGATCGGAGGAGCGGATGCCCCCGTCATCGTGTCTCTCCTCAACGCGTTCACCGGGCTCGCGGTCGCCATGGCCGGGTTCGCGATCAACAACCAGGCGCTCATTATTGCCGGCGCGCTGGTCGGCGCAGCCGGCACCATCCTGACCTTGCAGATGGCGAAGGCCATGAACCGCTCGGTCGGGGCGATTATCCTCGGCGGTTTCGGAACCGGCGACGCGAAAACGACTGCGGGTTCGGAATCGGTGGACCTCACGAACGTGCGGGAACTCACCGCGGACGATGTCGCAATCCAGCTCGCCTACGCCCAGCATGTGCTCATCGTCCCCGGTTACGGCCTCGCTGCCGCGCAGGCCCAGCACGAAGCGGCAGGGCTCGCCAAGCTGCTCACCGACCATGGGATCGACGTGAAGTACGCTATCCATCCCGTTGCCGGTCGCATGCCGGGCCACATGAACGTTCTTCTCGCCGAGGCCAATGTGCCCTACGACCAGATGCTCCAGCTCGATGAGGCCAATGCGGCCTTCGAAAACTGCGACGTTGCGCTCGTCATCGGTGCCAACGACGTCTCCAATCCCGACGCGAGAAAGTCCGGCAATGCCGTCTCCGGTATGCCGATCCTCGATGTCGACCATGCGAAGTCCGTCGTGGTGATCAAGCGGTCGATGCGCGCGGGCTATGCGGGAATCAGCAACCCACTATTCACCGATCCGCAGACCGGCATGTTCTTTGCGGACGCGAAAAAGGGCCTGGCCGACATCACCACGGCGGTCAAGGAATATGTGGCTGCCTGATTCTCAGGCCGTTTCGATAACGCTCAACTACTACGCCGACGAGAGAAAGAATTGATCCTCATAAAAGCCGCGCGTTTACACGGTCGCAAGATATCCGTCACCATGGGGCACGAATTCTCCGGAACAATTTCCGCGATGGGAGACGGGATCACCGTGATCAGCTCGGAACCCGGTGCAGCGCGAAAAAAGAAGGTTCTCTCGACCGGAGTCTCGCACCACGTGATCGATTCGACGAGGGAGGATGTCACGGCTCGAGTCATGGGGTTGACCGACGGTGTCGGCGCGAATGTCGCGTTCGAGTGCACGAGCATCAACGCGGCGCTGGATCGGCTCATCGACCAAGGCTTCGACTCTCTCATCAGCCACAAAGAGAGCGCGGTCAAGTTCATCGCTCGCCCCGAGGTGACCGATGTCCCATGACGTGACTGAAGACGGTTGGTCCCCACAGGGCTCGGTCGAGGAGCTGTCGGATGCCGCGAGCTGGGATCTGCTGCGTGGCCGCAACTTCGGGCACCTGGGGCTCAGTGAGGATGATCGGCCGGACATCTATCCCGTCAACTACCTCTGCGACGGGCAGACGATTCTCTTTCGCACCGCCGAGGGATCAAAACTTCGGGAGCTCACTCAGAATCGACACGTCGTTTTTGAGGTCGACGGCGAGACCGAGGGCGGCGTCTGGAGTGTCGTGCTGAAGGGGCGGGCAACGCATCTGGATGCCGAGCCGATCCTCACGGACCAGGAACTGGAGTCGCTTCCACGCTGGGTGCCTATCCAGCCGTTTGTATACGTTCGGATCGCCCCCGACACGCTACGCGGTCGCCTGTTCGAGCACCGACTACCGATCGGACACTCCTGATGACTTTCGATCCATCATTGTGGGACATAAGTGGAGCGCGAAGAACCAGCCGCGGTATATATGTAAGATAGCAATAGTTGCATTTCTGCAGTTATAATTCTTCTCTGTGGAACCGCACCACCGCGGGGTTGACTGCGCTCGGCACAGCCGTGTCCTCGCTAGACCCCTGCCCTCGCCCGACCCTTGCCCTTGCCCTTGCCCGAAAGGCCGCTACGTGAACCAAGCGCCCGCTCCCTTCGAATCCGGACTGGCCCGGTACGCCTGATGAGCAAGGGGGAGGGCGCTCGCGAGGCCGCCCTCGGGTGGCTCGGAATGGTGGGTTTCAGCGTGCTCGCCGGAGTGCTCGTCGCGGCCGTTGCGCTGCCTGCAGTACTTGTTCCGAGTCGCGCGTCGGCGGCGGCGATCTCCGTCTTCGAAACACTGCCGGACTACATCGCCATCGGGCACCTGTCCCAACAGAACGAGATCTTCGCCAATCGGGACGGTAAGCCGGTCAAGATCGCCACCGTCTTCGACCAGGACCGCCAGATGGTCGCGTGGGACAACGTGTCCGCGCTGGTGAAGGACGCCCTCGTCGCCGGTGAGGATCAGCGGTTCTACGACCACGGAGGTGTCGACCTCAAGTCGATCGCCCGCGCAGCTGTCGGAAACATCGCCAACAACGCGATCACCAGCGGCAGTTCGACCATTGACATGCAGTTGGTCAAGAACATTCTGGTTCAACGCGCGGTCGCGATCGAAGATCCGGCTGCTCGGGCGAAGGCCTACAGTGCGGCGATCACCGACACCCTCTCTCGCAAGCTCCGCGAGGTCAAAATGGCCATCGGTCTCGACAAGGCGTATTCGAAGCAGGAGATCCTGCTCGGCTACCTCAACATCGTCGGGTTCGGCGGCAACACCTACGGCGTCGAGGCCGCAGCCCAAAAATACTTCAGCGTGAGCTCCAAGGATGTGACGCTCGCGCAGGCCGCGAGTCTCATCGCGATTGTGCAGCAGCCGTCGCTGCAAAATCTGAGCAATCCGTCAATGTATCCCGCGAACAAGGTCCGTCGTGACCAGATACTCGCGGACATGCTCGATCAGGGCTACATCGACACTGCCCAATACGATGCGGCCCTGGCGACTGCGATCGCTGACGAAGTGCACCGGAGTGCCCAACACAGCGGCTGCCTATATGCCACCGATGCGAAATTCGCCTGCGACTACGTGACACGGTTGGTGCCCACCCTCACGGCACTCGGCGCCAACGCCACGGAGCGTTCGGCGAATTGGGCTCGTGGGGGCTACCAGCTTTACACCAGCATCGACCTCGGCCAGCAGGATGTCGCGAGAGCCGCGCTCAAACAGAAGGCCCCGGCATCCGAGACCCGATTCGCGCTCGGGGCATCCGCCGTGTCGGTGCAGCCGGGCACGGGGCGCATTTTGGTCATGTCGCAGAACAAAGCCTTCGACAACTCCGCGCTCGGCAGTGGGCGATCAACCACCGCGGTGAACTTCAGCACCGACAGGGCCTACGGGGGCTCATCCGGATTCTCTACCGGTTCGACCTACAAGCTATTCGCGCTCACGGACTGGCTACAGAACGGTCACGGACTAAACGAATATGTGAACGGGAGCGTGCGGACCTTCCAGATGAACTCCTTCAGGGCATCCTGCTCGAAGCGGTTCGTCGGCACCTACCGCCCGCAAAACTCCTCTCGGTATGAAGGCGGATACATGTCCGTGCTCAGGGCAACGGAGAACTCGGTGAATGTGGCCTTCATGTCGATGGCACAGCAACTCGACCTGTGCGACATCCGGGCTGACGCGACGGCGATGGGAGTCCATCGGGCTGACGGGAATCCACTTGAGGTGAAGCCGTCATCGGTACTCGGCACTAATGAGGTAGCTCCGCTCAGCATGGCGGGCGCGATCGCGACGATCGGCGCTGGTGGCATCTTCTGCGCTCCGGTGATCGTCGACAGCATCATCGGCCCGGGCGCCAAGAAGCTTCCGGGGCAGGCTCGCGCCTGCAGCGAAGCCATGACCCCGATGGTGGCGAGCACCGTCGCCTACGCTCTTGGCGCAGTGATGACCGCGGGAACAGGCGCGTACGGAAATCCCCGCGATGGCGTGCCCGTCGTCGGCAAGACCGGAACCACTGACAGGGCCGACCAGAACTGGTTGATCGGCACAACGACCAAGGTGGCACTCGCGGTATGGGTGGGGAACATCGCGGGACACCAGGACTTACGGCGCATCAGTGTGGCGGGCACGAACGGGTACAACACGAAGTTCAACATCTTTCGTACCACTCTCGCGGCCCTCAACCTCGATCCGCAGTACCGGGGAGGCGACTTCCCCGCGCCGGATCCGGGACTGCTCCTCGGGCAGGGCGTTTTGGTGCCCAACTTGGCGGGAGACTCATCGCGCGACGCCCGGGGAGCGTTGGTCAGCCACGGCCTCAGGTTCGTCGATGGCGGGACGGTTGTCGCCGGCCTTCCGGCGGGCCAAATCGTTCGATCCTCCCCCGCAGCCGGCTCTCTCGTCAGCACCGGCGCAGCGGTGACTGTTTACACCAGCGATGGCTCCCCCGCCATCACAATGCCGGACGAAATCGGCACGTCACGGTCAGCCGCGGTCGACGATCTGGTTCATCGTGGATTCACCCGAGAGAACATCCGATTCGTCTGGCAGGCCAGCGTGAGCGGAGCGTGCCGCGTGCAGGCCAGCGCGCCGGCGGCCGGGGCTGCGACGGCGATCGATTCGCCGGTGACACTGACCATCCAGAGCGGAGAGCCGCAGTCTGGCACCTCTCCGCCTGCGATGGCGTGTCCCTGACGCGGCGTTCCGCACATGAGCCCCATTCACGGTGTAATCTCGCAACAGTTTCGTGTGTGCACTCCAAGAGATGCCGCACTGTGCAGGACAGGAGAACTGTGAAACCACCTCCCCGTCTCCGGGCACAAACCACAGAAGCGATCCTGACGGCGTCGCGAGCACTGCTCGGAGTGGTCGCTAGATCAGTCGCGCCCGCGCTCGAGTTCGTCACGCTCCCCCACTTTCGGGTACTCGTCATGCTGACGAGCGCCGGTCCTCTTCGAATGGGCAGCCTGGCCGAACGGCTGGGCGCGAACTCGTCGACATTCAGCCGGTCGATCGACCGGATGGTGGCAGGTGGATGGGTCGAACGCGGGCCGAGCCCCGATAGTCGACGAGAGGTGATCATCAGTGCCACGGAATCCGGTCGCGCCCTTGTTGATGAGGTCACTGCTCGGCGTCGACACGCAATTTCCGAAATCCTCTCGAAGATTACTCTGGAGGACCAGCAATCAGTGGTGTCAGCCCTCGAGATCTTCGCGACTGCCGCAAGCGAGCCCGCAGTGGGAGATCTCCTGATCCTCGGGCTCTAGTCGCCTCGTGTGAGGGCGGCGGGCATCTCGAATAACCGCTGTCAGCCCCACGGCTCTCGATCGCGTGTGCCCGTAGTTCGCGCAGCCGACGGTGAGACACGGCGAGGTGCTAGACGAGGATCGCCGAGACAACGATCGACGCCGTCGACCCTGCCCACAGGCAAGGCGACAAGGATGCCCCAGAAGGGTGCCGCTATCTGCGAAAGCGCGATCTGTGGAATCGCGACGAGGGCCGCGGAGAAGGCAAACAGCGAAAGCACCACACCGTTACTGATCGGTTCAAGGGCATGTCGCGTTCGCATCCCGGGTATGCGTGCCATCGCGAGCCCAAGAGTAACGCCTGCGATCGTCGCATGGATGCCCGATAGGTAGTCGAGCGACCAGGTCACAAGTCCGACTATGACCATCCCACTGATCACGAGCAGCCGGAATCGTGAGCCAAGAAAACGGCCGAGCAGCCCGAATACTGCGACGCCGAGCCCCGCAATACCGATGAAGACCAGATTGGGGTCAGAGTTGAAGAACACCGCCATGAATAGGGATCGCGACAATGTCGTCGAGTATCGCCAAGGGGACTGCTGTCGGTTTAGTTGACACTGTGACGTGCCCCACGGTTTGGTTACCCGTAATTGTCTGAGGATCGGGCTTCTCCTGAGAGGCTCAACCCATGCCACGACCTTTCCCTGTCGAGTTCCGAAGGAGAGTGGTCGCGCTCGTCCGGGCCGGCAAACCGATCACGACTGCTGCCGTCGAGCTCGGCGTCAGTGCCGCCGCGATCCATAACTGGGTCAGGCAGGATCAGATCGACCGGGGCGAGCGCCCTAGGATCACCGCACCGGAGAGCATCGAACTGGCGAAGGCGAAGAAACGTATCCGGCAGCTCGGGGAAGAAGTTGCGATTCTGAAGAAGGCGTCGCAGCTGTTTGGGGAGGATCGGCCGAACCCAAAAGGGTTCACCCGATGATCGTGGTCGCGATCGCATGCGGGAAGACGACCCTCGCCGGGTGCGTAGCGGTCACAAAATGCGCAGACCGGCTGTATTTCGTCGCGATGGCCCTAGACCCGAACCGCCAGGGAGCTGTGGGAGGTCGCGGGACTTTTGGCACTGTTTCAACAGCAACGCCCGGAGGACGATTAAGGAGGAGATTTGTTCGGGGATGCGTGCCTCGCATTAACCCGCGGGCTCATGGGTTTTCGAATCACAGGTTGGCAGATTCGGCGCATACGGCCATCCGTGAACGACATAAAGGGAAATGGTGGGAGTGGCGATGACTACGGTGAGCGATTTCGTGATCGAGCGGATTAAAGTCTGGGGCGTGACTCGAATCTTTGGGTTTCCCGGAGACGGGATCGGTGAATTCGATGGTGCTCTCGGCAAAGCGGAACGCGAAGGAGACGGCCTCGACTACATCAGACCCACGCACGAGGAGATCTGCTCCCTGATGGCAACCGCTCACGCCAAGTTCACCGGCGAGGTGGGGGTCTGCACGGCGACCTCCAGTCCTGGGGCCTTCCACCTGTTGAACGGACTGTACGACGCGAAGGCTGACAACCAGCCTGTCGTGGCGATCCTCGGGCAGCAGGGACTCGCTTCCTTCGGCACGTTCACACAGCAGGAGAACAATCTCGAGCGGACTTTCTCGGATGTCGCGGTCTACGTGCAGACCATCGTCTCGCCCGAGCAGGCGCAGGCCGTGGTGGATACTGCGTTCCGCATGGCTCGCACCTACCTCGGACCGGCCGTGATTATTCTTCCCCATGACGTGCAGGGAATGAAGTTCACGGAACCCTCACCGGCGAACTGGGTGTCGCGCTCCAGCGCCGTCGCACCGTCGATCGCTATTCTCCCGCCCGAGAGTGAGCTGCGTAAGGCGGCCGACATCATCAACGCAGGGAAGAAGGTGACGTTCCTCGTGGGTCATGGCTCCAATGGCGCAACCGACGAGGTGCTCGAAGCGGCGAAACTCGCGGGCGCCGGCCTGATCACGGCGCTGAGGGGAAAGCAGGTCATCCCGGCGGATGTTCCCCACCACAGCCAGCAGTTGGGCCTGCTCGGTTCTCTCCCGAGCCTTCATCAGATGTCGGACTGCGACACCCTGGTCTTTCTCGGCACCAATTACCCCTACAGCCAGTTCTTGCCGAAGACCGGCCAGGCACGGGCGATCCAGGTCGATCTCAAACCCGAGCAGATGGGACTGCGGTATCCCACCGAGGTGAACCTGTGGGGGGATGTCAAAACCACTCTGGCCGCACTGATCCCGATGCTCGTGCAGAAGGATGACCTGTCGTGGCAGGAGAAGGTCAGCGACGAGATGGTCGAGTGGGAAAGCGAAATGGAAGCCCAGGCGATGCTGACCTACAAAGACGGCGTCAATCCGCGGCGGGTCTATCACGAGCTCAACAAGCGGCTGCCCGCGCGCGCAATCGTCACCGCTGACGCCGGTACCACGGCCGACTGGTACGGTCACCACATTCGACTGCAGCGCGGTATGTTGGGCGATCTCTCCGGGCGGCTTGCGAGCATGCTCGCAGCCATGCCCTACGCTGTTGCGGCGAAGTTCGCGTATTCGGATCGCTCGGTCATCTGCACCATCGGCGACGGCGCGTTCCAAATGCTCGGCATGAACGAACTGATCACCGTGAAGAAGTACATGAAGGACTGGAAGACCAAGCAGTTCATTGTCATGGTGCTGCACAACAACGACCTCGCCCAAGTGTCGTGGGAGATGCGCACGGAAGATGCGAACCCGCTGTGGGAGGGGTCGCAGGAAGTCGAGTCCGTCGACTATGCGGGCTGGGCCGAGCTGCTCGGCTTCAAAGGAATCCGGGTGAAGTCCGACAACGAGGTCGAGGCCGCGTGGGATGCTGCGTTCGCGCATGACGGCGTCACTCTCATCGACGCTTACACCAGCAAGAACGTACCGCCGCTGCCGGCACACATTACAGCGGAATTTGCGAAGAACACTGCCGAAGCGCTGCTGAAAGGTGACCCGTCGGAGGTTGCGGTCATTCGCGACTCCGCCGAAGCCCTCATCACGGAGGGCATCGAACGCATCAAGGGTAAGTTCCACATCGGACAGGACGACAACGCACATTAGCGACAACGATCTCACAGAGTTAGGTCGACACAGATGCGGCAGTTCTCCCCATGGCGGGTTGCACTAACCCGCTTCTGAACCTGTTCTTCACGCTTCTGATGTCATCGCAGCAGCCTCGGGGTGCGCTGTGCGTTTTCGTAGTTGTACTGGTGCGACTATTGCCCGCCGGGCCGTGAGTGGCTTCGGCTGTCGAAGAAGAATCCTGATCCTGGATAATCGCCCTTCCGGGTAAGAAAAATCTCGGTCTCGGCAGGTCGGTTGGGCCCTCGCGCGGCGAACATTCGCGCAGTGGCGCGGGCAATCCCGCCTCTTGCTCCGGTGATGACGACGACCTGTGGGGCACTGATTGAAACCTGCTTCCTGGTGTGTAAGGAAGTCTGGGAGACAACGGCTGTCGTCGTCAGGCTGATGGTTCGATTCCCCAGCAGGCGGTGTGGGTTTCGCCGGGCTGCAGCACGATGAGGCCGTCTCCCGAGTTGAAGGCGTTGGGGGCGCAGGTCATCGGTTCGACGCCGAGCCCGGTGCGCCGGCGCCCGGGCTGGGGTAGGGCATCGCCGGTGAAGATCTCTAGGTACGGGTAGGCCTCATCGAGCCAGAGAGACACGGCGGGGCCGCCCGGGAGTGAGAGCCTGACCCGGGCCCGCCCGTCATCATCCCGGTGGAGATCGGTGTAGGTGACGTCGATCTTTCTCCGGCCGATTTCTGTTTCGGAACGAAGGTCGTAGTCGGTGCCGCACACGGATTCGCGCCCCGTGGGGATGCCGTCATCGTCGACCGGGAGGTACACGGATCCGGGAACTTTCGCGAAGGCCTGATCGATCGTCGGTGTATCAACCGTCAGGTAAGGGTGAGCACCGCTCCCCCACGGGCACGGCAGCGTGCCCGAATTCGTCGCCGACGTGCGAACTGTGAGACCGGAATCATCCAGCGAATAGTCAATGCGGCACTCCAGTACCCAGGGCCAGCCGTGGCAGGCATGAAGGGTATACCCGAACGACGCTCGATGGTCCTCTCGGTCTAGCAGCGTCCACGACGACCAACGCGTGAGACCGTGGATCGCTCCACCAATCTTCGGTTCAGTGAGATCCAACTGATGCGTGATGCCGTCCCAGGAGTATTGCCCCGACTTGATCCGATTAGGCCAGGGAATCAGCGAGTGACCGCGCGCACCCGTGCACATTTCGGTGTCGTCATACCCGTCGATGATGGACCTCGAGCCCACAGTATAGGCCCGAAGGCCCGCCCCCACTTCGGTGATCACGACTCGCTGGTCGCTATGAGAAAGTTCATGCTGCATGCCGGATGGTGCCCTGAACATATCCGTCCGTCCTCGTGGTGTACGTGAACTATCGAACCCGGTAGGGTTCCGCGTCGGAGGCTTTCAGGGTCAGTCCGTTCCCGGCAGCAGAATCATCCGGGGTAATCACGCCGCCCTGCGGGTCAAGCGTGCCGTCGAAGAACATGTTCTCGATGCGAACGTGATCGTGGAACCACTCGAGGTGCCGCAGGTTCGGAGTGGCTGCGGCGACGTGGGCATGCAGGTGCGGCCCGCAGTGCCCGGAAATGTCGAGGCCGAACGACGCGGCAACGGCCGCCGCGCGCAACCAGTCGGTGATCCCACCACACTGGGACGCATCAACCTGCAGGCAGTCCACCGCTCCCGCGTCGCACATGTGCCGAAAATAGTAGAGATCGAAACCGTATTCACCTGCCGTTGCATCCGCATCGACGGTATCGCGGATCTCTCGCAAGCCCTCGAGATCGTCGGAAGAGACCGGCTCCTCGAACCAGCTCACTCTGGCTTCCGCAACGTCAGCTATCACCCGGATTGCCTGCTTTCGCGTGTAGCCGCCGTTGGCATCCACGAAAAGTTCGGTGTCGTCTCCGATGATCCTGCGCGCCTGGAGGATCCGAGCGATGTCCCGGCGGGGATTGCTGCCCCACGACTCGCCGATCTTGATCTTCACCCGAGGAATCTGCTGCTCGTTTGCCCAACCGTTCAGCTGGTGCTCAAGCTGTTCCGGAGAGTAAGTGGTAAACCCTCCGCTGCCGTAGATCGGCACACTCGTGCGCACAGCACCGAGCAGACGGTGCAGGGGAAGCTGAAGCATCCGCGCCTTCAGATCCCATAGGGCGATGTCGACAGCGGAGATCGCATACCCCACAGCACCCTGCCTGCCGCTGTTGCGTACGGCTTTCACCATCGCGCCCCAACATCCGCCGACATCCATGACGCTGCGACCGACGATGATGGGGGCAAGTGTGCCGCTGACCACCTGGGCGCATGCGGCCGCACCATAGGTCCAGCCGGTTCCCACCAGATCACCGCAGATGACTTGCACGAGCACCATCGTGGTGGAATCCCACGCGATGGTGCCATCCGCCTCCGGCGCGTCCGTCGGGACGGTATAGACGCGAACGTCGACCGCATCGATTACTGGATCGGACATCATTATGAGCCTCCACTGATCAGCCGGTCCGCGGCACGAGCGGCCACGGCCATGATCGTCAGTGCCGGGTTCGCGCTGCCCTGGGTGGGGAGCACACTTCCATCGGCGATGTAGAGGTTCGGCACGGCGAAACTTCGACAGTCACCATCGACGACACCGTCCCGTTCCGTCGCGGCCATGCGCGCACCACCAACGAGGTGCGCATAGCGATCAATCGTGATGACCTCATCCGCACCGGCTCCGCGGAGGATGTCCTCCATTACGGATTGGGCTGCCCTCATCAACTGTTTGTCGTTGTCGCACTGCGAATAGCTGAAGTGTGCAACCGGAAGACCGTGCCGATCCTTCTCCTCCGAAAGGATGACCCTGTTGTCCGCCTGGGGAAGAAACTCGCACAGCGCGCCGAGAGCGGACCAGTGAACGTAGTCGGACATGTACTGCCGCAACCCTGTTCCCCAGTGGCCCTGCGCAGAAACGTGCTCGGCCCAAGTGATCGGCAGTGGCGAGACCGTCTGAATGGAGAACCCCCGCTGGTAGGGCTTGCTGGGATCGGTCTCGTAGAACTGCTCGCTGCTCACCTCTGGGGGTGGGGATTTATACATCCGCACCTCCGCGTCGAACCGGCCAGCGGTCTGCGGCGCGCCCTGCACCATGAGATAACGGCCGACCTGGTCGAAGTCGTTGCACAGCCCCTGCGGGAAGCGCTTCGAAGTCGAGTTGAGCAGCAAGCGAGGCGTCTCGATGGAGTATCCGGCGACGATTACCCTTCGCGCCCGCTGGAAGTGGGGTCGACTACGCAGGTTGTAGTGCACCCCCGTGGCACGCCCAGTACGCTCATCGATCTCGATACTCGTCACCATCGCGTTCGCCCTCACCTCGGCGCCATGCGCGAGAGCATCCGGAATGTGGGTGATCAGTGGCGACGCCTTGGCATTGACTTTGCACCCTTGTAAACAGAAGCCGCGATAGATGCAGTGCGGTCGGTTGCCGAAACGGCCGTTGCTGATCGCGACCGGCCCGACTTTCGCCGTGACCCCCGCCGCGAGTGCGCCGCGCAGAAACATGTCACCATTACCGCCGACCGGATGTGGTCGTTGCGGGTAGGAATGCGGGTCACCCCACGGCCAGTCTTCACCCGCCACCGGCAATTCGGCCTCGATGTCTTCATAGTATGACTTGAGATCCGCGTAGCTGAATGGCCAATCCGCTCCGACTCCGTCCGCACTGAACGTGTGGAAATCACTGGGATGGAAGCGGGGGGTGTAGCCGGCGTAGTGCACCATCGACCCGCCCACCCCTCGACCCGAATTATTCGACCCCAGCGGCACCGGATCCTCGCCGTCGATCACGCGAGGTTCGGTCCAGTACAAATGGTGTGAGCCGGCTTCATCGGAGACCCAGTCAGCTTCCGGATCCCAGAATGGGCCAGCGTCGAACGCAATCGCACTCCAGCCGGTGCGCGCGAGGCGCTGCAGCATTGTCGAGCCGCCGGCGCCGCATCCCACGATGACGACATCCACTTCGTCGTCGTCGGCAAAGGTACGCATGTCTTTGCGCAACCGGTGGTTGAGTCCGGGCCCGGGGGGCAGCAGCCAGGCTGATTCGTTTCGCTCGCGCACGGTGCTCATGAGTTGCGCCCTTTCAGTGGATCCTGATTCGGTTTCGCATCGGCGACCTCGAATGGTTCCCGCCTGTTGATTCCAGAGTTCTTGTAGCCGCGCGGGTAGGCCGGACCGGGGAAGCCGATCTCGTCCCACGCCCACGGGTGGGAATAGAACGCCGTGCACGCATAACGCGTCCATAGGCTCCAGATTCGTTTGGCGGGCGTGCCGTGCCACGGATCGGAACCGAGATCCTGAACCGCCTGCAGAATCGCGCCCTGGTCGTCCCGACTCGCCTCCGCGAACACTCGACCGCACTTGGCGTGAGCGTCCTCATCGAGCGATCGCAGGGAATCACGCCACGCCTGGGCATCCGGTGGCATGCCGTGATAGTGCCAGCCGTCGGTCTGGTCGTCGGAAAGCCGCTCGTCGATCATGTTCACCAACGGGATGCGTGGTTCCTCCCACTGGCCGAGCAACTGGTCGCAGAGCGAACTCATCGTCGCCTCTTCGGTCGATGTGAAGAACCGGATGTCGGAAGGCCTCCCCAGCCTCGCCATGACGACTGCGGTGGTGACGTCATCCCAGGCATCAGACTGCCCGAGCACCTCGAAGCCCGGAAAGCGCCCGCCCCCGTCGTCGGGACCCAGCGGGAGTTTGCCGTTGGTTACCGCGCTCATTTCTCGCGCCGAAGAACCGCCGCCAGCAATCCCATTCCGCCGACGATGGTCACCAGCATGGGAGCCATCAGGGGCGGGCCCATCTCCATGTTGTAGCGGAAGTTTTTGAATCCGCCCGGCTTCTGGTGGATGCCGCGGGCGTGCAAGAAGGTTCCCTGCACACCGTTAGCGACGATCACCGCGGAAGCGATCGGCAGGAATGTTTTCGCGAGCCGGGCGCTGAAAAAGCCGGAAACCCCGGCGATCGCGCCCACGGGGCCGAGCGCCACCGGGATCCACATGAGCTTGTTGCCGAAACTGGCACTGTCGTGCTCGAAGAAGATCTCGACGGCGGTAACCACGGAGCCGACTGCGGTGAGCCCGGCGAGAGTGCGCTCAAAACGACCGGTTTCGACGTTCTTCACCATGCGGTCGATAACGCGCTCGATCTTTTTCAGTGCAGATCTGCTGCGACGTCGTGACATGTCTCCTCTTTCGATGGTGGAACTGTGTGAGTCATGGGCGTCGAGCCCAAAGTTCGAGGAGGGCGAACGAGCCCGATATGGCGGCACTGGCTAGCGCGGCACTGGCCAGCACCGCACGCCGGTGTCGCGGAGCAAAAATCGCTATCCCCAACATGCTGAGCACGTGCATGATGTCTACGGCTCCGCCCAGCGGTCGGAGACCACTGGGCCGTGGCGGCATCGTCAGTAGCGCCTGAACACACAGACGGACTCCCAGAATGCGCACCACCATGATGTACCGCGGCGTCACGGTCCGTTGCAGAAGGCGCCCGGCCACAGTCCGCGGCGCGACGAGAAGACAGGCACCCCACACACCGCGGGCGAATTCCAGTCGATCGACCACTGCCAGCGCTCCCTCGGTGTCTCTCTCCTGCTCAAAGTATTCACCTCGAACGATGAGAGGTGAAGGGTCGAAAGACTCTTCACCTGATCTGAAGACCAACTGTCACCTGTCAGTCTCGGAGAGGAGTCTGTCTCGCTAACCGTGTTTCCGGTCCTGATTAGCAGGACCACTCATATGGTGGGCCCGATTGCCAGCCTGGCTAATGTGAATCTGGTCCGAGATTTAACTGGGTTAGGTAGGTGAGCTATTTCTAAATTCAGGGTCCTCAGAACTAAAGGCGCTTTCGGGAGGTTGGGCCGCAGAGTGCGGGGACGTCACTGCATAAAATATCCGTGGCTGTTGTTCAGAACGCGAATTGGAGTGCCCAACCACCTGATCTAAGAATTGGGAAACGTGAAGTCGAAATCGGCTAACAACAGATTTCGGGTTACAGAACGTGGGGTTACGGGTATCGGTTCCCACACTTCAGACCCTGTCTTTTCTGCATAGCGCGGTCGCGGGTAATACGCCCGTTCCGCCAGCTCATCGGTCACCTGGGCACGACACGGGAGGCTCCCCTCAGTCGCCGACCCCATATCGCGGATATGACGGGTAAACGTATCCAAGACCCCAAAACGGCAGTATGCCGTAGTGGCCGTAGATGTCCTCGAAGACCTTTCGTTCGACAAGTTCGGGGTCGTAGGTGGGCGCCGCGGCAACGGTGGTCCCTGTTTGGTCGATGTGGACTTCCTTCGCGTCGATTGAGACGATCGCGTCGATAGGAATAAGAGATTTTCTTTCCCCGAGTCCGAGGAAGCCGCCGGATTCGACCTGAAGGAACCGGACCTTCCGTTCCTTGTCGTCGATCAGCAGCGCGTCGATCTTCCCGAGCTGGTGACCATCCTTGTCGATGAGGTGCCGCCCTCGAACGTCCTCGTCCTTGTCGGCGACGGTTTCCCCGATATCGTCAAGTTTGACGAGCTTTCCGTAGTTATCCGTTGTCATTTCGTCTCCAAGGTTCTCGCGAGGATGATCTGCCGCTAGGAACTAGAGCAACAGGTTGAAGCCACGTCCACTGCCGATGGACTTCCAATCCGGACCCTTGGGTCCGTCAGACGTTGCTGGGTGACGATGACAAATCCGGCTCCGCAAGCCGGTCCCTTGGCGGAGTCTGGGTGAAGTGTGCAATGGCCTCATCGAGGGAGCGAAAGTAGAACCACTGGAATCCGTGCTCGAACTGCGTTAGCTTGAACGCGTCATCCTTCTCCTCGATAAAGCCAAGCAAACTACAATCGTCATGCTCCGAATACCGCCGGTCCCTGACACGCCACCGCGACCCGGTCAAGGGTTGAACAAGAAGGTCCTCTTGTGCCGGGGGGGTGTAGTCGGCCTGAACGTGGCCTGAGAATCTGGCGGGGCCGCCGGGCCCAAAGAATGTTGTTGCCATGTTGCTTCCTCCTTAAAGTGTCTTCGTTGGGCGAGGACGCATCGAGTGCGCTGACAGCCGGTGCAGCCAGTTCTGAAGCGTCTCAGTCATCTCCGCTGCGATGCGGACCTCGGCCGGGTTAGTGCGAGCCGAGACCGGCAGCACACTCGAATCGTCGTCGTGCCGCACGGACAATCCGGCCGGCGGAGTGCGGTTCATGGTCATGACGGCTCGCTCTCGTGGGGGTCCAGTGAGCTGATATCTAGCGGCTGTATGACCACGACTTCGCCGCTGGGGTTCAGCCGAATGCCGAGATCTTCGCTTGGGACGTCACCGGATGTAGTGAGAGAGCCGACCGGGTGAGTGCGCATACGACCCCTTCGCTGTGAGAAAAGCTCTGCCAGGGACCGGGGCACCAAATATTACTTATTTGAATTACAAGTGGGTCACAGAACAGTCGTTCTGTCAATGGGTATAGTGGTCGCCGTTGGTGGAGTTTGCTGAGGATTTCCTACCAAAAAAAAGCTAATCGGAAGCGCAGAAGAGCATATTGAGACTAGTCGCATTTTGAGACTTTCCGGAAGGACATGTCATGGCAAAGAACGCAATCAAGAACGTCGATTTTGATCCGATTCGAAAGGCTCACAACCTGGGGTTTCGCAGTAACCACGCCTACACGCTGGGATGTGCCTCAATCGGGCTCTCCCTGCTCTCGTGGCTTCTGTCGAGAATGACGAAGAGCCACGATAAGGCACAGTCTGATCGCTGGGGTATCTTCATCGGGCACTGGGCGCCGACCTTCTTCGCGGTCGGTCTCGCGCTCAAGAACGAGGAGTAACTCGATCGCAGCAAAAGATCAGGCCTCCCACCGTCCGGTGAGAGGCCTTTCTTTTCATCAAGAATTGAGGGCGCGCTAGTTCAACTGCGGGTTCTCCCAATCATCGGCCATCGCCAGGTATCCGCTCAGCCGTTCGATGAAGTCATCGTCCGGCCGATAGTCCGAGTCGGCGACACTTTTCTCATACTCGCCCTGCAACTCGTCGATAGCCTGGTCGAATTCCATGACTGCAAGCGCATTGCTCTGCGAATTGTCTAGATCGACGAGCAGCGCTATCGCTCTATCGATATCTGCCGCTCCCCCATATACGTAATCGGCCATTCGGCGCCTCCTAGATTGTTGGCAGAAGCGTATCCGACCAGAATGACCGTTGCGATTACCGACTTTTGCCAACGCCTCAGTGTGAAATCGACCACCTCATCGACGCTGATCCCTCCGTCACCCCACTGATGGGGTTTCGCGATATCTAGACTCTTACACGCCGTCACGCACGATCTATCATTTTTCTCAGTCGATTGCCCAGAAATCAGAAGTCGGCTTGGCGGCGAGACCATTTCGCTCCGATGACATGGTGGGCGTGTCCCTCGACCGGGCGTTCTATCATGATGAGGTGACGCTGATCCATGCTTACGTGAGCAAAAACATGCTCCCTGCCCCGCCACCCACCACCGTGCACTGTGCCGATAATAGGGCAGCAACATTTCTCGAGGGTGACCTGAACGGACTCACGGTCATCTGCGATTTTTCGGAGAAGTTCATCCGGGTCACGGGCGCGCTTCACCTGGGCCGTTCGACTGGCAAGAACTGATACTCGTGTCGTTTTCGGCCCGAATCGAGCAGAGGCGGTCGAGCGAGTGGCCTGATTCGCCCCCTGGGTCCCTCATCACCGACAGGCGGGCCCTGTGATCCTCAGTTTCGGCATCGTTCTGCTCGTCGCAATCCTGATCTCGGGGATAGCGCACCGCACCGTGCTTTCCACGGCGGTGTTGTTCCTCGCCGCGGGATTCCTTCTCGGGCAGGGGATGGCCGGTGTCGTTGTGCTCCGGGCCGGGGACGCCGGGGTCAGCCAGCTCGCGCAGATCGCCCTGTTTGTTGTTCTCTTCACCGACGGCCAGCGGCTCGCCGTGCGCGATCTGGCGAAGGCCTGGCGCCTGCCCGGTCGTGCCCTGCTGCTCGGCATGCCCTTGACGTTCATCATCACCGCGCTGCTCGGCGTATGGCTGCTCGGCCTGCCGTGGCCGGAAGCGCTGCTGGTCGCAGCCGTGCTGGCGCCGACCGATCCGGTGTTCGCCTCGGCGATCGTCGGCCGGATTGAGATCCCCGCGCGGGTTCGCGGCCTGCTCAATGTGGAGTCCGGACTGAATGACGGACTCGCCTTACCTGTGGTGCTGATCCTCATCGCTGCCATCGGCGGTCCGAAGGTCAACTACGTCGTGCTCGCCCTTGAGCTGATCGGTGGAATCCTGCTCGGAGTCGGAGTACCGCTCCTCGTCACACTCCTGCTGCGCATCCGGGTTCTCGCGGCGACGCCGCTGTATGCCTCGCTCGGACCGGTCGCGATCGCGATCATCATCTACGGCGTCACTGCAGCAACCGGCGCGAACCTCTATCTGGCCGGATTCTCAGCGGGCATCACCATCGCCAGCGCGGCACCGGAAATGCGCGACGCATTCACCCAATACGGCGAATACCTCGCCGAGCTCGTCAAGCTACTTGCCATTTTCGTATTCGGTGCGCTCATAGCACCGAGCCTCCTCGCCGATGTGTCGGTACTCGGCTACCTTTTCGCCGTGCTGATCCTGGTGATCGCGAGGCCGGTCGCCGTCGAGATCGCGCTCATCGGGAGCAAACTGCCATGGGAGGAACGCGCTACCGCAGCCTGGTTCGGGCCGAAAGGGTTCGCATCAGTTCTCTACGGGCTGCTGGTGCTGGAGAGCGGCAATCCGGACGCCGATCACCTATTCCACCTCATCGTCGTCGCGATCTCGCTGTCGATCATCGCCCACTCCTCGACCGACGTTCCCATCGCCCGCTATTTCGCCCGACTCGAAACGAAGGATCGGGCCCAAAAGGCCGCCGACCGGGCGTGAGCTCCGACTGCGTCAGCGGCCGAAACCGCCAGATGGTGCTGCAACCCGGTCAGCAGGTGGTCGAAGACGGCGACCACGTCCGGTGCGGTAGCCCCGTTGGGCGCGGCGGTGAGGGTGGCGATATCGGTCTGCTCGACGATGTTGGCCGCCGCATCGGCGGCATCCCGGCAGGCCGAACCCTGGGCCAGCAGCGAGTCGAACATCTGATGCATGCTCTCTGCCGAGGACTGCCGACGGACAGGTGGCCGTCGTTGAGCTGGAAGACAATCCACGACCGCGGGCGGACATCTACTTGGGTGTCGCACGTCGCCGTGCTCGCGCGTTTCTGCCGATTTGCCAACCGATCAATGCGAGCACCAGAGCGATTGCTGCAACCGCGGCAACATCCCGGCCCACAGTTTTGGCGATCGCTTGATAGGAGTTGCCGGCGAAGTACCCGAGGCCGACGAACGCGATGCCCCAGACAAGGCCGCCGGCGGCATTCCACCCAACAAAGCGGTGGTATGGCATGCGGGAAATACCTGCGAGTGCGGGCATAAGGGCGCGGAAGAAGGCGACGAATCGGCCGAGGAAGACAGCAACGCCGCCGCGGCGACGCAAAAAATTTTGCGCCCTATCGAGCTTCCCGCGTCGTTTCCTTAAAGCTTTGCTCTCCAGCAGCCGCGGACCGAACCGTTTTCCGATTTCGTAGCCGACCGAATCTCCCAGGATCGCGGCAACGACAACGATCGTAGCCATCAGAAACACGCTAGCGTTACCTCGGCTGGCGATCACTCCGCCGATGACAGCAGCGGTTTCTCCAGGGATGACAAACCCGAGGAAGAGGGCATCTTCGGCAAAGACCAGCACGCCAACGAGGAGGTAGGCGAGGACGGCGTTCACGTTCAGAATTCCTTGGATCAGGTTGCTCATACATACCTCTGGCCCGTCTGAATTCGCGTCCTTGGATGGTCTGGGACTGCCTGGCACGCTCGTGTCCAGTTCCAGCGGGGGTGTTGCTTGTGGATCGTCTCCCCGTCGCTGCCGACGACCTGGCAGCTGGATGGCAGGTGCATCTCACCGCTCAGAAGCAGCTGAATAATGGGCCACTGAATTTACCTCGCTTGGTCACTCTGACATCGTATTCCGCGTCCATCATCTCTATGTGATTTCTGGAGCATTCGATTTACAGGAAGAGCACCGTCGACAGTGACGACCCCATTCGTTTATGGCGGGGCGTGACGAGCGGTCGCCGGTGGGAGCAATTTGATCACCTGACATGTCGTTCTTCGCCAGCCATCATTGGAACATCTCTACGCCGTTGAGTGCAGGACGGTGGTTCATGGTGATGCCGACGCGAAGTTCATCGGCAAAACTTTTCGCAACTCGAAACAACGGCAATAACCGAAACCCAGTCATGTCTCAGAGACGATCAGGGCATCCACGATGCGGGCGAAGGTGTCCCCTGCGTGCGGCCTGGAGGTCGAGGATGGCGATGCGTTCAATTGGGCACCGTCGAGGTCGCGGTTGGTCGATTCGGCGGATCCGGCAGACTGCTGGGTGAACTCGGCCATCACGATCCTCGAATTCGACGAAGGCACGAGCAGGGTTCGCCCGATACTCAATGCGCGAACTCGGGTTCTCACCCCGATCATCGCGAGCTACCAGCCGTCGTGGTTACAGGCCGACGCTTCCCTGCATGATTCCGCCGTCGATGAAGACCGTCGTGGCTGTCATGTAGGCCGACTTGCCCGAGGCGAGAAAGACGACCATGTCGGCGACCTGAGATGGGTCGGCTACGCGGCCGAGCGGTATGGCGGCGTCGAGTTGTTTCAGTTTCACCGGGTCGTTCATGGTGGCGGTATTGATCGGCGTCGCGACGGCGCCAGGAGCAACGTTGACCACCCGGATGCCGTGCTTCCCGAGTTCGACGCCAGCGGTGCGGGTGAGCATCCGGATTCCGCCCTTGGAGACGCAGTAGGCCACGTTGCCGGGCATCGGCCAATCCTCATGCACGGAGGAGATGTTGATGACCAGCCCCGGTGTTCCCTGTTTGATGAACTGTTTGGCGGCCAGCTGGGTGCCGAAGAACGCGCTCTTCAGGTTGATATCGAGCACGCGCTCGTACTGCTGCTCGGTGGTGTCGAGGATCGAGCAGCGCACCTCGACCCCGGCGTTATTGACGACGACGTCGAGTTGGCCGAATGTGTCGACGGCGGTCGCGACCAGAGTGTGCAGGTCGTCGACCTTGCTGACGTCTGCGTCGACGCCAACGGCGCGGCCCCCGGCAGCCTCGATTTTTGCGATGATGCTGTCCGTTTCCTCCTCATTCGTGATGTAGTCGATGACGATGTTCGCGCCCTCCGCGGCCGCCGCCATCACGATCGCCTTGCCGATTCCGCTGTTCCCCCCCGTGACGATGATGGTTTTTCCCTCGAGAAGCATACGGTCACCCTTTCGTTCGCGCAGCCCGGAACAGGACCCGCCGCGAAGACTACTGCGGACGGCTGCGTCGAAGATGGGAGCGATCCACTGAGGTTCGATCTCTTTTTTGTTTGCGCCAGTGGTTCGGGGTCGGGCTCTTCCTTTTGGTTGGGCCAGTAATCGCAGTCGGGCGATCTCGCCACTTGACGAGTTGCCCGGCTCGCTGGAACGACACGCCCATCAGCTCGCCAATGTCTCGCAGTGTTAGTCCCGCGTTGCTGAGTGCATGCGCCGCTAGGCGGGCTTCCGCGGCAGATTGTCCGTTGGCTTTCGTCGCCGCACAGCGAAGCTCAACAGAGCGCGCTGAGTGGCGGCTCACCACAGCCGAAGCGACTGGACGCAATAGTAGATTCGCGAGTTCATGCTCGCTGTACTGTCAATTCGCATTCTTGGCTGCTGCTTTCAGCCTTTTCACTACCGCGCTGCGCTTCATGATATGTGTCCAGGGCAGGCTTGAATCTCAAGTCAAGTGCAATCTAGAAAAATGCCTTGGGCTGCCGAAAAGGCACATACCGTGAACTTCCATCCGACCCTGTGGCAAAGCTAATGGTTTGGATGTGAGACCGTGCGCTGGCTCGCCCGACTCGGACGCCATCGCCCGAGGGATGCTGGGATTTTCTTGCCATCGGGTCTCAGTGCCCCCAGGTTCGGCAGCCGAGCGGTGCTCTTCGGAAATCCGCGGCGCCATCGGCGCCATCTGCTCCATCACGGTAATGCTGACCAGGTTTGGTTGGTGTGGGGCGAGATAGTCCTTCATCCGGGTTCCGAAGATCTCGGGCATCGGGACTGCCCCGCCAGTTCATTGACAGCGGTCGCGATGATCTCTTCGGACTCGGCGATGATGATCATCCGTCGCTTCGACTCGCCTTTGACCACGACCTGAATCTCGACTGTTCCGTATCATTTGACGCCCCGCGAGTGCGAGATCCGAAGGCCGGTGTTGAGTGGGCTCCGGGACCGGCAGATCGATCTCGTGTTGGGAATCTCAGTAAAGACGGTCGAGAAGCTCGTGCGAGAGATCCTGAAGAAAACCGGAGCAGCCACTCTCAGCATGCGAGCCGGGTCGGCACATGTGCGTGAGAGCGGAACCCGATGCCGCAGACCGGAGTCGATACCGGTCCCGTTCCTGCGTTGCAGAGAGATCCCTTCCAGCACGGTAGGGAAACTCCTCATATCGCACGAAGCGGGTGCTGGATAGCGTTTTACCAAACCAAGGGGGCTGAAGTGCCAGTCGTTTCGTTGAAAGAAATCACCGATCGGGGATTCGACGCCCGCCCCTGGATGCTGCCGTCACGGTATATGACGAACTCACTGTGCAGAGCGTGCTGGATCTGCCGTTTACTGGCGAAAATCGCCATTCACGTCTTCTGGCCCGCCACAACTCCTTCCACCCACCGTTCCATCCAGACAGGAGAATATTGATGAATACACTGACCCTTGCCGATGCCCGACGCGTGATCGCGGCAGCCGAGGTTCGCGCCGACGAGATCGGACAGCCCATGAATATCGCCGTCGTGGACGGCGGGGGAAACCTCGTCGCACACGTGCGCATGGACGGCGGCATGCTCGGCAGCATCGACATCTCGATCAACAAGGCCTTCACCGCCCGGGCCTTCGAGATGTCCACCAAGGACCTGTCCGAGCATTCCCAGCCCGGCGAACAGTTCTACGGCATCCACAACAGCAACCAGGGCCGCATCATGATCTTCGCCGGTGGCATCCCGATCAGTCGTGAGGGCACTGTCATCGGCGCGATCGGGGTCAGCAGCGGCAGTGGAGAGCAGGACCAGACCGTCGCCGAGGCCGGTGTCGGGGCCCTCTGAAATCGGCCCGGTGCATCCGCTCAGACGCCGACGGATGCCGCGTTGGGGATGTGGTGTGCCGGGTCGACGCTTGGCCATCGCACGGCAGATCGGGAACGATGACGCGCAGCAACTCGTCCATGATTTCGTTGGCGACCAGGAATTGCTGCTCGCGGAGTGCGAGTTCGCGACTGACAATGCCGTGGCTCTTACGTACACGGGGCCGCATTCATCCTCGTGATCGGGCTGTTCGCGCAGCCGCCCAGGCTCGCCGCGGGGTTGCCGGAATGACGGGTGTGGGCGGCTTTGAGCGCGATGCCCTGACCGCCACCGACCACCAGGAGAGCTTCACCGATGCCATGAGCGCGCCAATTCGTCGACGAGAATGAGGGCTGGCGTGCCGTCGGTCGGTCGCCCGAGTTCAAGGTTGTGGAGCATGCGGTCCCGTTGGAGCGTGATGTTGCCGTGCCGGTCGATGGTGTCCGTCTGCGCCTCAACACAGCCCAGCCGAATACTTCTCGGCCATCGAGGCTAAGCGTGGCCCGGTAGCAGCCCGAGCGCCGTGACGGCGGCGCGCTCATCGAGCAGCTCCGTCACCGAGGCATCGATACGCGACCGGGAGAATGCGTCGATCGGCAGATCGGGAACAACCTGCCAGTCCCCGCCCGACGAGGTGACGGGAAACGAGCACACCAGCCCAGCCGGAACGCCGTACGCGCCGTCGGAGACGATGCCGGCCGAGGTCCAGTCGCCCGCCGCGGTGCCCCGTATCCAGTCGCGCATGTGGTCGATGGCGGCGTTAGCTGCGGATGCCGCCGACGACGAACCGCGCGCATCGATGATCGCTGCCCCGCGCCCGGCCACGGTGGGAATGAAGTCGTTCTCGACCCATCCCTGCTCCACCGCGACGGGATCGCCAGAGAGGAGCGCCTGGCTCAGATCCGGATATTGCATGGCCGAGTGGTTGCCCCAGATCGTCATGCGCGAGAGCGAGGAGACGGGTGCTCCGGTGTGCCGGGCAAGCTGCGACAGAGCCCGGTTATGGTCGAGGCGGGTCATCGCGCTGAACCGGGTGGCAGGCACATCCGGAGCGTGCGATGCCGCGATCATGGTGTTGGTGTTGGCGGGGTTCCCCACGACGAGCACGCGGATGTCGGCCGCGGCCGTGTCATTGATCGCACGACCCTGCGGACCGAAGATGGCACCGTTGGCCGCCAGCAGGTCACCCCGCTCCATGCCCGCCGTGCGGGGGCGGGAGCCGACCAGCAGCGCGGCGTTGGCTCCGTCGAAGGCGCGCGTCGCATCGTCCGAGATATCGACGGAGGTGAGTTGCGGGAAAGCGCAATCATCCAGCTCCATGGCGATTCCCTCCGCCGCGCGCATGGCCTGCGGCACTTCGAGAAGCCGCAACTCGACCGGCACGTCCGGCCCGAGCATCGCGCCGGAGGCGATGCGGAAGAGGAGGGCGTAACCGATCTGTCCGGCTGCGCCGGTCACTGTGATTCTCACGCTACGACCTTACGCTGCCCCACCGTGTCGGTACGGTCTGGTTGGCCCGGGGTTTTGGCACCTTCGGCAGGCACGGGGTGTCATGACCACCATGCGCGACGAGCAGGCGCTGTGTTACGTCCTGCGACGCCGTATGACATAACGCTCGACGGATGCCGCGGCGTTGGTCCTACCGTTCTCCCATGACACTTATCGACTCGATCACAGCAGCCACCTCCATCGCCCCCACGCCCACCGCGGCGGAGCGTGCCGAGCGCCTCACCGCCGCAGGCGCCTCCTGGGACTCGCGGATCACCGCCGACCCCGCCAACGCTCACCTCAGCTACCGGGTGCGAGGCCGTGGCGAAGGTTCGGTGGCCAGCGCCATTACCGCGGGCAAGCACCGGTTCCTCGTCGACGAGCCGGCCGCCCTCGCCGGCGATGACCTCGCGTCAAGCCCAGTCGAGATCGCACTCGGCGCCCTCATCTCCTGCCAGATCGTGGTCTTCCGCCTGTACGCGCACACCCTCGGCATTCAGGTCGACGACATCTCGGTGGTAGCCGACGGCGACCTCGACGCTCGCAAGCTGTTTGGCATCGATGAGAGCGTGCGCGCCGGTTTCAGCGACATCCGCCTCACGGTTACCCTCACCGGCCCCGAATCAGAAGAGCGCTACCAGGAACTGCGTGACGTCGTCGACACGCACTGCCCCGTGCTCGACCTCTTCACCAACCCCACCCCGGTGAGCATCGCGGTCGTCAAGGCCTGAATGACTGTCGGGACACCGGTAACGCCACTGCGCCATCCGCTCCTCCGGGTCCTGGGCGGCGTCGGCCTTGCGAAGGCCGCTCCCAGTGTTACCGTCCATGGCGAGACAGAGTTGATGACGGAGCTTGCTCCGGTAGCGTGAAGGTATGCCAGATAACGACCGCACAGACCGAGAGTGGGGCTTTCGCACCCGCGCCATCCACGCGGGCAACGTCCCGGATGCGGTGACCGGCGCACGGGGCCTGCCGATTTACCAGACGACGGCCTTCGTCTTCGATGACACCGAGGATGCCGCGGCCAGGTTCGCCCTGCAGAAGTACGGCAACATCTACTCCCGCGTCGCCAACCCGACGGTCGCCGCGTTCGAGGAGCGCATCGCGAGCCTCGAGGGTGGACTCGGCGCTGTCGCGACCTCGAGCGGCCTGTCTGCGCAATACATCACGTTCGCGTCATTGGTGGGCGCAGGCGATCACATCGTCGCATCCGCGGGCCTGTATGGCGGTTCCGTCACCCAGCTCGACGTCACTCTGCGCCGATTCGGGGTAGAGACCACTTTTGTGCCCGGCACGGATGTCGCGCACTACGCTGCGGCAATCACGGACAAGACCAAGCTGATCTTCGCCGAGTCCATCTCGAACCCGTCCGGCGAGATCGCCGACCTCGAGGGTCTCGCCGACGTCGCCCACGCCGCGGGCATCCCCCTCATCATCGACTCGACCTTCGCCACCCCGTACCTCCTCCGGCCGATGGAATGGGGCGCCGACGTGGTGATCCATTCGGCGACGAAGTTCCTCGGCGGTCACGGAACCGCGATGGGCGGTGTCGTTGTAGAGTCCGGTCGGTTCAACTGGAACAGCGACCGGTTCCCGCTGTTCGACGTTCCGGTGCCCACCTACGGCAACCTCAACTGGTCGGGTAACTTCGGCGAGTACGCCTTCCTCACCCGCCTGCGTTCAGAGCAGCTGCGTGATATCGGACCGGTCCTCGCACCGCACTCCGCGTTCCTCCTCGCCCAGGGCGTCGAGACCCTGGCCTTCCGGATGGAGGCGCACGTCACCAACGCCAGGATCGTCGCCGAGTGGCTCGAGGCTGATCCCCGAATCGAATTCGTCAACTGGGCCGGACTCCCCTCGCACGCGCACTTCGACCGAGCGAAGAAGTACCTGCCGAAGGGACCGAGCTCGATCTTCACCTTCGGCGTCAGGGGCGGCAGGGATGCCGGGCGAACCTTCATCGAGTCGGTGAACCTGGCCAGCCATGTCGCAAATGTCGGCGACGCGAAGACGCTAGTGATTCATCCGGCGTCCACCACCCATGGGCAGCTCACCGAACAGCAGCTTGTCGATGCGGGGGTGCTGGCGGGCCTGGTTCGAATCAGCGTGGGAATCGAAGACCCGGACGATATCATTTATGATCTCGACCAGGCACTGGCCCTGGCGACGGAGGGCAAGTGATGAGTACAGCAATGGTGACAACGCAATTGGCCAACGGCCTCAGTTGCGAACTACCCGCGGACTCCCCTCTCGCGAAACTGCTGAAGTCGCAGCGCACCTGGATCGGTCCGAGTGCCAAGGAACGACTGAAGATCCTGCACAACGCCAAGTCCGTTGCCATCGTGGGCGCATCGCCGAACTCAGCGCGGGCGAGCTATTTCGTCGGTACCTACCTGCTGCAATCCAGTAACTACCGGGTGTATTTCGTCAACCCGAACGCCGACGAGATCCTCGGCCACAAGACCTACCCCGACCTCGCCTCGCTGCCGGAGGTACCCGACATCGTCGACGTATTCCGCAAGGGGAGCGATATCCTCTCGGTCATCGACGACGTCGTGGCCATCGGAGCTCCGACCATCTGGGTGCAGCTCAGCATCTGGAACCAGGATGCGGCGATCTATGGCGAGAGCAAGGGTCTCACTGTGGTCATGGACCGCTGTATGAAGATCGAGCACGCCCGCTTCAACGGTGGTCTCTACCTGCTCGGCTTCAACACCGGGGTGATCTCCGCACGCAAAACAGCACGGTGATTGCCAGCTCATCAGCAACGGCGTGTTGATGCTGAGTTATGCCAGATCACATCACTCGGGGCGTGGCAATAACCGCTCTGAGCACTCCGGAGTGCTGAGTTGCTGCCAGTTGGAGCACAGAGTAAGGATCGCGTGTCTAAAACGATGTGTTTTGCTTTTTTCTGTACTAGCGCGAGTCAACACGAGCAACCGCGAGCAATCTGGAATGCTCGCTGAGAGCGCGTGACCACGGTTTCTCCCAGCCCGAAAGGCGAAATGCACATGGCTATCAGCCTCACCGATCTTCAACTCTCGAGCCTGGCCAGTCTCACCACCCCTGTCGACCCTGATGTCGACTGGGTTGTCACCGACGGTGGCTCGGCTATCCGGTTCGACGCAGCGGGTATGAACGAGGATCTTGCAGATGTACCGAAAGGGGACCGACCGGCACAGACGCTAGAGGTGCTTCGGGCCCACCAGGCAGACGCAATTGCCGCGCGGTCGAAATGACCCGGAATTGCAGCTGTCTTTCTTATTCTTTGACCGAGTCGATCCGAGGAACATCACATGATGATTGATATCGCAAGCTCCATCTTCGGTGTTATCGGAGTCGTCATATTCTCTGTGTGGTTTTTACTGACCATCGCATTTCAGAAGAACAATGAGCTGAGCCGATTGACCACACGGTTCGACCGATTCACTCTGGTTCCACGATGGTCGTTCTTCACGCCAGACCCCGGCGCAAGTAACTACCATTTTGTTTATCGCAGTCGAGACGATAAAACGAGCGCAAGCCCATGGTTGGAGTTGAATTTGTCGCCGAGAGGAATGTTCTTTCCCCTGTGGAACCCGCAAAAACGCTATCGAGAAGGCATGATCGAACTGTTTCAGCTCCTCGCGCTTTTTAGCCAGAACAATTCCGCAGAGCGGCTTCAATTCACCGCGCCGTACATAATATTGCTCGACGTCGCACGTAAGCGACTCGGGGGTTCGTTGTCGTCGCAGGCTTTTTACCAGTTCGCGCTGGTTGAAACACGCGGGCCAAGTGGAGCTGCAGTGCCACGCGTTCGTTTTTATTCGCTCACCCATCCAGTTTCCTAAGCCATGTTGACAATCGAAACCGCCGCACGGATCACCGCAGTAATCGTGGGCATCGGCCTGCTTCAAAGTTCCACGCAATTGCTTCTGAGTTTGAGAGAGTTTTTCTCCAGTGGGCTCTTCGACTGGAACAGCAGGCAGGTCCTAACGAAGACACACATCCCGACAAAGTCACAGAGGGTGTCACGTCGATGGATGGTCGGACACAGCGGCATCGTGTGGTTGCGCGTTGTTGTGGTCGTTCGAATCATCGGCACCGTAGGCCTCATCATTCCGTTTCAGAGCAACGTTCTCTACGGAAGTTACGCCTGCATCATTCTGCTCACCAGTCTTTTTCTGACCTACCAGATTCGATACGGCAAAGATGGCTCCAACCAAATATCGGTCATCATCCTCGCGGGCCTGGCATTCACCTTCCTGCTCCCGATGTCGAGTCCTTTTCAGCCCGTGGGTCTGTATTTCATCGCTGCGCAAGCTGTCCTGTCGTACTTTGCCGCCGCAATATCGAAAATATCCAACGCACAGTGGCGTGCGGGCTCGGCAATGAAGAGCATCCTCAACACCGCTACTTACGGGCAGTCCACAGCCTCAGCAGCACTCAACAGGAGACCGTGGTTTGGAGGTGTGGTGGGATGGTCGGTTATCGGCGTCGAGCTCATTTATCCCGTGGTCCTGATCTCCCCACCCGGACTGCTGATAGTGCTGCTTTTCGCCGCAGCCGTGCTCCATCTGGCCACGGCTGTGCTGATCGGCCTCGACACATTCTTCTGGGCCTTCACCGCAACATTCCCGGCGATCATCTTCGTGAACGGGGTGCTCTTCAGCAGATGAGCGTGAGGCGAATCCGGATTCAGCCGATCAGGTCCGCATGATGGACAGCGGCGACGTTGGGGTGGGCGCGTAGTCGATAACGGAGCACATTGTCGCCGTAGGTTTCGAGGATGGGGCTGTTCGTCGGGTCGACGGAGATCCCGGGAGCCTCGGCCGCGAGTTCCGGGCTGAGGTGCAAGTGAGGCATGGAGGTGTCGAGGGCGGGGTTGAAGAAGAACGGGATCGAGATCCGGTCGGAACCCAGCTGAGGTGAGATCACCCGATGCAGGGTTGCCTTCAAGTAACCGCCGGTGGCCAGCTCCAGCATCTCACCGATGTTCACCACGAAGGCCCCGGGAACGGATGGGGCCTCGATCCAGTCGCCATCGTGTTCGACCTGCAGACCGCCCTTGCCCGGCTCAACGAGCAGAAGGGTGAGAACACCGCCATCTCGGTGCGCCCCGACACCCTGCTTCGGGGCCGGGCCCGATTCTCCGGGGTAGCGCACGATCTTGATCAGCGAGAAGGGCTTGCCGGCGAGGGCCTCGTCGAAGACGTCCTCGGGTGATCCGAGCGATACCGCCCACGCCCGCATGAGACGGAGGGCAACATCACTCAGCTGATCGTTCCAGCGGGCCACGACATCCTGAAGTTCTGGCTGTGCTGTGGGCCAGAGGTTGGGTCCTTCAAGCCGCCAATAATCCGGCACACCGGGCCCAGGTTCGATTGCAGCGCGTTCGACTCCGATGTCGATCTGTTCGCGCCAGTCGACGTCACCGTGAGTGAGCTCACCCCCGATGCGCGTGTATCCGCGGAACTGGGGACTGAGCACGTTCTCGATCGCGAGTTTCTGCTCGACGGGAAGCTCAAAGAATCGGCGGGATTCGGCCAGGATTTCGTCGATCAGTTCAGGATCGACCCCGTGGCCGACGAGAGAGAAGAATCCCACATCGTGGGTGACCTCGCGCAGATCCGAACGGAACCGGGCCGCTTCCTCGGCGCCGGCATCGAGTCGGGAAAGGTCGAGGACAGGAAGCGATGAGAGCATCTTATTATTCTTTCGTGTCGGCCGGTCGAGGTTCAGGCGGTCCCGGGTGCCCCAGGGTGGAGGGCCGAGTGCTCACCGAGGCTGTGCCAGGTGCGGTTGTGGTAGACCAGCGGGTCGGTTCCCGATTCGCCGGTTGACACTTTCGACTCCAGGGCGTGCACGGCGATGATCGTGGAACTGCCGGCGGCCATCTGGTCGATTATTCGCCCACGAATCCACGCATGGGTGCTGGGAAAATACGGTTCGCCGGTAGCGAGTCTTGCCCAGAGTGCTGCATCGGCGAAACGGTCGACGCCGCTGGTCGCGCAGAGCGTCGCGATGTGCAACTGCCCAGCCCCGAGCAGATGGACGACGACGGTATCGGCGCGACGGATGGTCGGAGCGCTGGAGGCGCTATTCGACAGGGAAAACACCAACAGCGGTGGCTCGGCGCTCACCGAGAACACCGAGGTGGCGGTGAGTGCGACCGGGCCATCTCCCGCATCGGCGGTGATTACTGCGACGCCGGCGGCATGGTTGCGGAACGCCAGTTTGAACTCGTCGGGATGCAGCCCACCGAAGTATTCGGGACCCGGGACGCGGTCGGGGCTCCACGGTTCGGAGGTTGCGGCCTGCTCGTGAGTGCTCGTGGGGTTCCGATCGGGGGTTATTTGAACTGAAGAATAAGGTTGCGCCGCAGTGGGCGGTTAACGCGAATGCGTGTCGCAGTGTGACGCCATGTTTCGTCACACTTCGCAGCTCGTGTCTCAGCCGTCACCATGAGTAGATGCCCAGACAGATTAGATTCAATGCCTTTGACATGAACTGTGTCGCCCACCAGTCCTCCGGAATGTGGCGGCACCCGGATGACCAGTCCTGGCGGTATAAGGATCTGCACTACTGGACCGAGCTCGCGAAACTGCTCGAGCGCGGAACATTCGACGGCATCTTCATCGCCGACGTGCTTGGCACCTACGACGTGTACGGCGGCTCGAACGAGGCCGCGATCAGGCACGGCGCGCAGGTGCCGGTGAACGACCCGGTGCTGCTCATCTCGGCGATGGCGTTGGTGACCGACCACCTGGGGTTCGGGGTGACCGCCGGAACGGCGTACGAACATCCGTATCCGTTTGCCCGACGCATGTCGACTCTCGACCACCTGACCAGCGGACGGGTCGGATGGAATGTGGTTACCGGCTACCTGCCCTCCGCCGCCCGGAACATGGGCAACGAAGACCAGCTCGAGCACGATGACCGCTACGACTACGCGGACGAGTACCTCGAGGTGTTGTACAAACTGTGGGAAGGATCGTGGGAGGACGACGCGGTGATCCGCGACCGAGAATCCGGGGTGTTCACCGACCCGAGCAAGGTGCACGAGATCGGCCACCGGGGCAAGCATTTCACGGTGCCCGGGATCCACCTGTCCGAGCCGTCGCTGCAGCGCACGCCGGTGATCTACCAAGCGGGGGCATCCTCCCGTGGCATCGACTTCGCGGCCGGGAATGCGGAGGCGATCTTCGTCGCGGCGTCGACCAAGGCCGGGCTGAAGGCCACCGTCACGAAGATCCGCGATGCCCTCGAAGCCGCCGGCCGCGGACGCTACTCCGCGCGCGTCTACACACTTCTCACGATCATCACCGATGAGACGCCGGAAAAGGCCCAGGCCAAGCACCGGGATTACCTCAGCTACGCCAGCGAGGAGGGCGCGCTCGTCTTCATGTCCGGCTGGATGGGCATCGACCTGTCCCAGTACGACCTCGATGAGCCCATCGGGAATGTCAAGAGCAACGCGATCCAGTCCGTCGTGGCCAACTACCAGGAGGCCAATGAAGACGGCAGCGAGTGGAAGGTGCGCGACATCGCCAGACTGGGGGC
>JBBRDX010000008.1:0-37774 GCA_038203515.1 Actinomycetales bacterium
CGCTCGCCGATATCGCGATCGTGGCCGCCATTCTGGCTGTCCTCCGCGTCGAGAGCCGGGGGTGTTGACCGACTCGATTCGCGACCCACGAATGCGCTCGGATTGCACTCTGCGCACGGCGGTGTTTCCATAGGAACGTGAGTTCTTCAGACAAAGACCCGCAGAACGACGCCGTGACCTCCGGCGATACCAAGCAGGATTCAGGATTCTTCGGGCAGCCTCGACCGCTTGCGACGCTCTTCGGGGTGGAGACCTGGGAGCGATTCTCGTTCTACGGGATGCAGGGCATCCTGCTTATCTACCTGTACTACTCGGCATCCCGCGGAGGCCTCGGCCTCGATCAGGGAGCCGCGGCCGCAATCGTCGGCGCCTACGGTGGCGGTGTGTACCTCGCGACAGTGCTCGGCGCGTGGGTTGCCGACCGCATGTTGAGCAGCGAACGAACACTCTTCATCAGCGCCGCCGTCGTGATGTGCGGCCACATCGCTCTCGCCCTGGTCCCCGGATTCGCCGGTGTCGGGATCGGTCTCGTGTTGATCGCGCTGGGGAGTGGCGGACTCAAAGCAACGGCGACATCCATCGTCGGAACCCTCTATTCGCCCGGCGACACCCGCCGCGACGCGGGTTTCTCTCTGTACTACCTCGGTGTCAACCTCGGCGCGTTCTTCGGTCCGCTCCTGACCGGTCTGCTGCAGTCGACCATCGGGTTCCACATCGGATTCGGCCTTGCGGCTGTAGGAATGGCCGCCGGTCTTGTTCAATATTCGTTCGGACGCAATCGGCTTCCGGATGCTGCGCGGCAAGTGCCGAACCCGTTGGCGAAGCGGCGATATCCGCTCGTCGTCGGCGTGGCAGTCGCCGTGATCGCTGGTATCGCCGTCCTGGTGCTCAGCGGTCTCATCAACGCCGGGAACCTCGCCGTGATCGTGATCGTGATCACAGCGCTGGCCGCGATCGCCTACTTCATCGTGATTCTCTCGAGCGCGGCAATCACGGCCGACGAGCGAAGTCGGGTCTCCGCCTTCATCCCGCTGTTCCTCGCGAGCGCGGCCTTCTGGTCGATCTACCAGCAGCAGTTCACCGTGCTCACGATCTACAGTGACGAGCGCCTCAACCGTCAGATCTTCGGCTGGGAATTCCCTGTCTCCTGGGTGCAGTCGATCAACCCGATCTTCATCATCATTCTCTCCGGTGTATTCGCCGCGATCTGGACGAAGCTCGGGCGGCGTCAGCCATCCACCCCGGTCAAATTCGGCCTCGGGACGCTCGGAGTCGGCGTCGGGTTCCTGCTGTTTCTGCCGTTCATCGGCACCGGTCGAAACGGCACCCCGGTGCTCGCCCTCGTGCTCATTCTGTTCGTCTTCACCGTCGCCGAACTGTTGCTCTCGCCGATCGGACTCTCGGTGTCGACCAAACTCGCGCCGGAGAAGTTCCGCACGCAGATGGTCGCCCTGTTCTTCCTGTCGGTGGCGATTGGATCGGCGGCATCCGGCCAGCTCGCCGGACTGTACGACCCGAAGAACGAGGGACCGTACTTCGGAGTTCTCGGTGCCATCGCGATCGCGATCGGCGTTGTGCTGATTCTCATCAGCCGCCCGGTGCTGAAGTTGATGCGCGGGGTGAGCTGACCGGTCTGAGTTGGCCTGGCGAGATCGCCATTCGTCAACCGTCCCACTCGAGGCTCGGCGAGAGAAAGTCTCTGTGAAAGCCAGGGTGCATCATTGATCCGTGAGCGAAATCGACAGCGGTTACCCCGACGGGTTCTTCGAGCGTGGCGATCCCACGTCCGATGCCATCTTCTACCGGCCACCGAGGCTCGTCACACACATCGACGACGCCGCGATCGGCGCTGTCTCGGAGCTCTACACGGAACTCGGGATCGACGGGTCGTCCAGGGACCGCTGGCGAGTACTCGATCTGATGTCGTCGTGGGTGTCGCATCTTTCCGCCGCCCCGCAAGAACTGGTCGTGTTGGGAATGAACGCTTCGGAACTCGACGCCAACTCGATGGCCACTGGGCGCATCGTGCAGGACCTGAATGTCGACCCCGTTCTGCCGTTCGCCGACGGGTCTTTCGATGCCGTGCTGTGCTGCGTGTCGATCGACTATCTCGTGCGACCCGTCGAGGTGCTGCGAGAGGCCGCGCGAGTGTTGCGGCCGGGGGGCCAGGTCGTCATCACCTTCTCGAATCGGTGCTTCCCGACCAAAGCGATCCGCGGATGGCTCGAGGCGGATGACGAAGGTCGTGGTGCCATCGTGCTCGATTATCTTCGTCGAGTCGGAGCATTCGATGAAGCGCACCTGAGCCTTCGCACGCCCGCTGCTCGCGGGTATCGAGGCGATCCGCTCTATGCAGTGACGGCGCGACGCGCGGTGTCATAGAGGCGAAGGACCCCCGTTGAAGGATCGCGGTGCGTCAGCGAAGTCGGTATATCGAGACTCAGGCTGGTGCCACGGGCCGACCTGTCAGACCTCGTGACAGGGGAGAGCGCCTCGGATGACCATAGGCACGCGCTGTTACCGGGACCGCCTGAATCCTCGCTGACAGGCGTTATGGGTTAGCGCATCATCCGGTCGGCGGTTCGTAGCGAGAGCGCCATCTGAGTAAGGCCCGGGTTTGCGCTGAGCGCGCTGGGGAACGTGGAATTGTCGGAGATCCAGAGGTTGGGGATGTCGTGGCTGCGCCCGTCGGCGTCGACGACACCGTTATCCGGGTCCGCGCTCATCCGGCACGTGCCGAGGGTGTGCGCGGTGCGTGCCAGTACCCGCGTTTCGCGCGCACCCGCTGCTTCGAGAATGCGGGTCATGGTTGCCGTCGCGTGCTCGTTGATCGCCTGCTCGTTCGGGCCGGCTGTGAATGTGATGACCGCGCGTGGGATGCCCCATTCATCCACCTCGTCGGCCAACACGAGTTTGTTGTTTTCGGCAGGGAGGCATTCGCCGTTGATGCCGATGCCGGCCGTGTAGCGCCACGCATCGAGCGCGTCGATCAGCTCGTTGCCCCAGAGCCCGGTACCGCGTACGAGGGAGGTTGCGTATGCAAGCGGCATCACGCCGAGGCTCTGCAGGAGGTATCCGCCCACGAAGTCGACCCCGTCGGGGCGCACGAAGTCTTCGCTGATGAGCGCGGAGGGGTAGCCGCGGTAGCCGCGAATCTGCTCGTCGAACCGGCCCCACACCTGCACTGCGCCATGGGCGAGGAAGTTGCGTCCGACCAGACCGCTTGAATTAGCGAGGCCGGTGTTCAGCAGCAGGCGCGGCGTCTCGATGCCGCCGCCGGCGAGCACGAGGGTCGCGCATCGCTGCCGACGTTCCTGACCGTTCTGGCGGTACACGACGGCCGAGATTCGGCCGAGCGCGTCGCGTTCGATACCGTGCACCATGGAGTCGGGCCGGATCTCCGCCCCGGTGGCAACGGCGGAGGGGAGATAGGTGATCGCGGTGGTCGCCTTAGTGCCGTAGCGTTCGCCCTGGTGGATGGTGCCGAGATTTTGGCTGGCGAGGCGGCGACCGTGGTGCGGCTGGTCGCGATCGCGGCTGAGGATGGCGGCCGGCGCATCAGAGGCTTGGATGCCGAGGCGGGCGCAGCCGATGGCCATGATGTCGGCTGGGGCGTTGCGGTCGACGGGTGGTTCGAGATACTGCCGTTCCGGGTCCCACGGGTACGGCGTCGGGCCCGAGACGCCGATGAAGCGCTCGACGTCGACGATGTAGCGGGTGAGTTCGGCGTGGTCGACGGGCCAGTCTGCCCCAACCCCGGACTCGGTGAGAAGGTGTAGGTCGCGGATGTCGGGGCGGGGCGTGAAGGCGCCCCAGTGCAGCGTGCCGCCGCCGATTCCCCAGCCACTGTTGTTTGGTCCGAATGCGATCGGTGCGTCTCCGCCGCTGAGCCGCTCGGAGATCCAGTTGATTCGGGGGGCTTCGACTTCGTCGTTGGTGAAGTTGTCGGGATCGAAGTTGGGTCCAGCCTCCAGAGCGACGACACGGAGGCCGTGCTCCGCGAGTCGCGCTAAAAGGGGCGCGCCGCCCGCGCCGGTTCCGACCACGACGACGTCGACAACGTCGTCCTGTGCGTATGTGCGCATGTCGTTGAGGTTCACGCTGCACTCTGCTTGCCAGCCTGGCCGGTGTTGGTGGTCGTGCCCGGGTCGTCGCTCTCGTCGCTCTCGTCGCTCTCGTCGGCCTGATTGGCATGATCGGATGCGAGGGTGCCAAGGTCCGCTGGCTCCCATGGGTCGCGCACCCCGGCGCCCAGGCTCACGTACCCCGCGGGCTCAGCCCCCGGACCACTGGTCGCAAAACCGTCGTACCCGATGCGGGCAAGCGACGCGGGATGAGCTAACCAGGTGCGCGTCAGATCGTTGCGCACATCTTCGAACCACCGGCGAAACAGATCACCGCCCCACGGCGCGCCGGTGATGAACCCGCCGCCGATAATCCTTCGAATGAGTGCGTCCTGCAGCGCCACACCGTCGGGCCAGACAGATGCGATGGCGTCGAGTCCCAGCCGGTAGGCGGATGCGTCATCCGGAAGCTCCGAGGGTCGCCAACCGTCCCCTCGGCCGGACGCGAGGTCGGCGTCGATGCGCGCAGCGAGGTCAATCCGGCGAGCCTGCGTCTCCAACTGGGACTGCGACTGCGACTGCGACTGCGGCACTAGCCGATCGGCCAGCGCGCGAAGGGTCGCGAGCTGCCCGGGCGAGAGTGCCCGCGGCGTGTAGTTCACGTCGTCCGCGATCGCGCGCCGCACCAACAGGGCGCGCGCCTCGACGCCGGTGCGGTTAGAGGCAATAACACGACCCCACTCAGAGTTCACCTGTGGGGATGCCGAAGCTGTTGACTCCCAGAACCGCGCGATCTCGGCCGCAACCTCGCGGGCTCGCTCGTAGTGGAGCAGGTGCCCCGTCGCGGGGAGAGACACGAAGCGCGCCCGCGGATACACCGCGCCGAGGAGCCGCGGCTGCACCGAGGCCCCCAGATCGTCGTCATCTTCGCCCGCCATTACGACAACGGGCAGGTCGATCACGCCAACTGCGGCCGAAACATTTTCACGGCTACCCTCGCTGAGCCACCGCTGCCAGGCGAGCGGTGACATCTGCCGGACCTGGGCGACAGCATCCTGCTCCGCAGCGGCGACCAGCGATGTCGCGACGTTCTGCGCAACGAATTCGCGCGCGTCGACCTCCGAGAGCGGACCGTTTTCTACCCCCGAGAGCATGAGGGCACGCTTGTCGTCGTCCATGGGCTCTGGGGTGGGCGGGGATGGCGCGAGGAACACAGCTCCCGCCAAACCGAAGACAGTTTCGTGGCCGCTCAGCACGCGTGCGGCCACGAGCGCCGCGACTTTGCCGCCCATGCTGTGGGCCGCGAGCAGCCATGGTCCGCCATCGGCTTCGGCCTCGATCGTCTTGAGCGCAGCATCGGCCAGAGCGGCAACGGAGCCGTTCACCGCATCCGGGGCCGGACCATGCCCCGGCAGGTCGATTCCGACGACGCGGAATCGGTCGCCGAGAGCCGCTGCGAGCGGTACCGCTGATGCAGAGCCGAAGCCCAGACCGGGAAGAAAAAAAATGGTGCAGTGATGGTTGGTCACGGAGTGACCATGCCACCGTTGACGTTCAAGGTCTCACCCGAGACGTAGCTCGATTCTGCGGAGGCGAGGAACACGTAGGCGGGGGCCAGCTCAGCCGGTTGCCCGGAACGTTTGTAAGTACTTTCGTCGTCGAATGTTTTCATTTGCTCGTCTGAAACGCCACCCGACACCTGCAGGGCAGTCCACACGGGGCCGGGCGCGACCACGTTGACCCGGATACCGCGAGGGACTAACTGCAGCGCAAGACCCTTCGAGAAGTTGTTGATCGCTGCTTTCGTCGCCGCGTAGTCCAAGCGATCCGGTGCGGGCTTGTAAGCCTCCAGCGACGCCGTGTTGATGATGCTGGCACCCGCCGGCAGATGGGCGAGAGCGGCCTTCGTGATCCAGAAGTTCGCGAACACGTTCGTACGGAACGTCAGCTCGAACTGCTCATCAGACAAATCTTCGATACGGTCGACGGCTACCTGTTTGCCGGCGTTATTGACCAGGATGTCGAGTCCGCCGAGCACGCGCACGGTTTCGTCAACGATCTCGCGGCACCGGGCCGAGTCCGTGATGTCCGCGGCAATCGCGTGGCCCGTCGTGCCAGCCTCCTCAATTTGGCCCAGGATATGAGCAGCATCCTCCTGCTCAGCGGGCAGGTGCACGATCACGACGTCGGCGCCCTCGCGCGCGAACGCGATCGCGACGGCGCCGCCGATACCGGAGTCACCGCCCGTAATGAGCGCCTTGCGCCCGGCGAGGCGCCCGCTGCCGCGGTAGGTCGATTCGCCGAGGTCCGGGACCTGAGTCATACGCGCCTGCACCCCGGGTACGGGCTGATGCTGAACGGGCGGGTCCACACGGCCGTACCGCTCAACAGGGTTTCCAAAACTGTACTGATCGCGAAACGTCATACCCCCACACTAGGTCGCAGGCAGCCTTATGTCCCGGCCTTGCAGCCGCGCGGTTTTCTGGTAGCTCGGATGTGGTTGAAGTCACTGGACGAACGCTCCCCTCCGTCGGTAGGTACCGAGGTCTCGCCGGGTCGAGCAGCCTCGGCGGCACTCGGATTGCAAGACACATCCTTACGCCTGTGCTGGGTCACGTTCCGGAAAGATTGGTCGCCGTCCTTGCTGAACGTGCCGGCCCGTTCTCCGGGGACCGCCGAATTGCGTTTGCGCAAGCCCTTCGTCTGCTGACACACGGCGATGACGGTCTCGACCTGGAACGGTGCGGTAGCCGACTGCACGGCAGGCACGCGACGACATAGTGGCGGGGGCATATCTGTGCCGAAGGGGATGCACCTATCGGGATGCCTTGTCAGGTTCGATCTCCTGAATCCTCCACCAGAAATGACAGCGTCGTTTGCTTTTCCGATTGCAGCAAGTCCGGCAGCGGTTCTGCTCGCGAACAGCCGTGTGCCTCCGTGTGGCACGCTGGTCGGGGAACGTGGTGTTGGCGACCCCGATGCGATCTTCGAGTGGGCGTCGATTGATGACTTCCCCGGTCGCGAAGCCGACGCGACTCCCCTGATCCGCATCGAAACGACCGGTGAGCCCCATCGCTGTCATCTCTTCTGCGATCGAGTCTGTCCCGTTGGTGAAGATCGCCGTGGTGATGCTCACAGGGCGGAGTTCATCGGCGAGCTCGAGGACCCGCACGTCAACACGCGTTGGCTGATCCCCCACTCCTCGCGGATAAGCCACCTCGATTCTGCGTCGCGCCAGCAAGACGGCCTCTCCTGCGCACCGTCCCGCAGCACGTTGGGCTATTTGGTGTCACCGAGACGTGGAGCTTCACCCTTGTTCCGCAGACGGTCGTGGTCGAACCCATCGGCATTCTTGTGCTCGCCGTCGCCTCGGCTCTCGCGTTGCGCGCCCGGCGGACGACGTGAGCATGCCGCTCGCCTTGCCAATAACCAGACGACGTCTCGACCGAAAGATTCGATGAGAAGCGCCAGGGCAGTTGCGACGAACACCGCGTCGACCACGGGCAGCAACCCGGTGATAGCGACCGTCAACGCTATGCCTTGCACGGCCGTTACGACCTTGCGCCAGTAGCGGAATGGGAGCTGTCTATGCAACCAGGGAAAGATCCATCCGGCGACGACGAATGCGTACCGCATGAGTCCGATGGCCAGCACCCAGATTCCCAGGGTCTGCGAGACGTAGGCGCTCAGCACGAGCAGCAGGAAGGCATCGACCTCCATGTCGAACCGCGAACCGAGCTCGCTCGCGGAGTTCGTGCGCCGGGCGACCCAGCCGTCAACCGCGTCAAGGAGGAGAGTGGGCACGACCAGAGCGAGCACGATCCAGACCGGCATCGGCGCGAAGAACGACGCAACGACGATCCCGCTGATCACCCCGACCAGACTTGACCGCACCGCAGTCACGACGTTCGCTGGCCCGAATCGGGTGACGCGTCGTTTCCCCAGACCACGCACAAGCACGATGTTCGAAGCCGCGAGGTAGCTGAGCGCCACAAGCCAACCGACTGCGGCAATCCACGGCGACAATGACCGCGTCGCGGCAGCCCCGAGCAGGCTCGCGCCGATCGCGCCGCCCACGGCTATAGAGATCGGGACGATTTGAACTCTAGTCATCCCTGTCTCGTTCTTATGGCGATTCACCTGCTAACGCGTCAGCCGTGCCATCAGCGTTCGCGAAGGCGAAGATCGGTACGATTTGAACCCTGATCACGCTGTCTCGTACTTATGGTAATTGACCTACTAATTACTCATATGTCAGCCCTGCCAGCGTCCACGAAAGCGAGGGAATGTGCTCGACGCCACCGCCTTCTGGGTCGAGAAACCGGGAGTGGGCCGTCTGCGCCACGAGCAGCTCCCGCGCGTGGGCGAGGGCGATGTGTTGGTGAGAACCCTGTACACGGGCGTGAGTCGCGGTACAGAAGCATCTGTCTTTGGCGGGCACGTGCCGGTGAGTGAACGCGAGCGGATGCGCGCTCCGTTCCAGACAGGCGACTTCCCTGGCCCTGTCAAGTACGGCTATCTCAATATCGGGGTCGTGGACAGTGGTCCCGAATCTCTCGTGGGAACGACTGTCTTCACGCTCTATCCCCATCAGTCTGCGTTTGTCGTGCCCGCCGGCGCTGTCACGCCCGTTCCCCACGACATACCGGCACGGCGTGCAGTTCTTGCGGGTGCCGTCGAAACGGCCATCAACGTGCTCTGGGATGCCGCACCGATGGTCGGCGACCGAATCTCAGTCGTCGGCGCGGGGATGATCGGATGCTGCGTCGCACGCCTCGCACGAGGCATCCCGGGTGTCTCCGTCACGCTCGTCGACGTCGACCCAGCGCGAGAAGTCGTAGCCGACCAACTCGGCGCTAGCTTTTCAGGCGTGGCAACCGCACCGCAGGATCAAGACATTGTGATCAACACGAGCGGCTCGGGTACCGGGCTGCAACTCGCTCTGGAGACCGTGGTGACCGACGGCACGGTCATCGAGGCGAGCTGGTACGGAGATCGCCCGGCAACGCTGATGCTTGGCGCCGATTTCCACTCGCGGCGATTGACGATCCGGTCCAGTCAGGTCGGTGCTGTTGCGCCTTTGCGGCGGGGAAGCCGGACTACTCGCGAACGACTCGTGCTGGCCCTCGAACTCCTGCGCGACCCGGCCTTCGATGCCGTGCTCACGGGCGAATCCTCGTGGCGAAATCTGCCTGAGGTGATGGCGAGCCTCGCCGACGGATCGCGAAATGACCTGTGCCACACGATCGACTGGAGAGATGCCGAATGACGTTCACCGTAACCGTGCGAGACCACATGATGATCGCCCATAGCTTTGCTGGTGAATCCTTTGGCCCTGCGCAGCGGCTCCACGGAGCAACGTTCATCGTCGATGCCACGTTTAGCGCAGCAGGTCTCGATGTGTCAGGTGTCGTTATTGATATCGGTCGGGCGGCGGAGGTACTCGGCGAGATCACGGGATCGCTCACCTATCGCAACCTTGATGAGGAGCCCGACTTTCACGGGAGGAACACGACCACCGAAGTGCTCTGCCAAGTGATCGCTGACCGCCTCGCAGAACGGATGCACGATGGAACTCTCGCCGCCGGTGAGCACGTGCAATCTCTCTCGGTCACGCTGCACGAATCCCACATCGCATGGGCGAGCTACTCGAGATCACTGTGAGCGCGCCGGCGGAAAGGACGGTGCACTTCGTTGTCCCCGATGCGATCGACGACCCGGACAGAGTGAGCGGTGGCAACGTCTATGACCGGCATGTGCGCGACGGGCTGCGGAACACCGGGTGGGACGTGCGCATGATCTTGATCGCGGAGGGAAGCGGGCCGCTCGCGACTCTGGCATTGTCGGAGCTGCCCGACGGTGCCCTCGTAATCATCGATGGACTCATCGCCGTGCGCGAATCGGGCGCGCTGGCGGCGCAGTCGACCAGGCTCCGGATGATCGTGCTTGCACACATGGTCGCGAGTCTTACATCGGGGTTATCTGCGGACGGGGCCCACCTCGCCGATCTAGCCGATCGTGAGGAAGCTGCTCTGAAATCGGCAAACCGTGTCATCGTGACGAGCGGGTGGACTCGCTCCGAACTCATTTCGCGCTCCCTCGTGCACCCTCACGATGTTGTCACCGCCTACCCGGGAACTGATCCAGCACCGGCAACGATCGCTTCACGAGTCGGTGGGCGACTGCTGTGCGTTGGAGTTGTCGCGCCACATAAAGGTCAAGACGTTCTCGTCCACGCCATCGCGCACCTCAGGGAGATCAGCGATTGGACCTGCACCTTCGTGGGATCCCTCAGCACGGCGCCGGATTTTGTGGCCCACCTGAAGCAGACCGTTCGAGGCGAGCAATTGGCGACGAGAGTGAGTTTCGCGGGCACCCTCGCAGGACGGGAACTCGATGCGGCATACGGCAGGGCGGACCTCGTCGTTGCGCCGTCGCGCGCTGAGAGTTTCGGCATGGTGGTCGCTGAGGCGTTGGCGCGGGGCATCCCGGTGGTTGCGTCCCGCGTTGGCGGCATACCCGAGGCGTTGTCGAGTAGTGACGCGGGAATTTTGGTTCCCGCAGATGATCCCGCGGCACTCGAAACGGTCCTGCGCGAATGGTGGGCGAGTCCGCCCTTTCGAACCGAACTGACGACGGCAGCGGTGGAGGCCAGAGCCACCGTCAGATCATGGAGCTCCACAATCTCGATCATTGAATCGGTGCTCCACGAACTGTCGCGCAGCGGAACGGCGGTGGGGGCATGAGCGAAATCCTCGAAGTCAGCGGCGACTGGCTTGCCCTCCGCGAGCCGGAGGACGCGGCGGCTCGCTCACTCGACCTCGCCCTGGCCGCCGCCGAGCTGTTTGCCGATGGCCCGATCGTTGTGCACGATCTCGGCAGCGGCACGGGTTCGATGATGCGGTGGCTCGCCCCTGTTCTCCCCGGACCGCAGACGTGGTTTCTCCACGACTGGAATGCGGACCTGACCGAACAGGCCATCAATCACGTGCGTCCGTCCGACCGCGACAACGCCCGAATCTCGGTCTTCGGCCGCACCGGGAATCTCGCGCACCTGAGCCTGGAAGATGTGGCCGGCGGGTCTCTCGTGACGGCGTCCGCGCTTCTCGATGTGCTGACCGCAGAAGAGATCCGCGCCATTGTCGGCGCGTGCCTGGCAGCACACACTCCCGCACTGCTCTCGCTCAGCGTGACCGGTGGCGTGCAACTAAACCCTCGGGATGAACGCGATACGGCGTTCGAGAACGCCTTCAACGCGCATCAGGTGCGGCACGCGAACGGACGACGTCAGTTGGGCCGGTGCGCCCCGCCTCTCGCCCGCAGACTCTTCGCAGAAGCCGGCTGGCAGGTGCGCCAGAGCACCACGCTGTGGCGGCTCGACCATCGCCAGCCTGGCCTTCTGGGTGAATGGTTCTCCGGTTGGGTCGATGCGGCCGTGGAGCAGGAGCCTCAGCTGCGTGATGAAGCCGACCGCTACCGACGGGATCGCTTGGCACAGATCGAACTCGGCGACTTCAGTGCGAGCGTCGACCATGTGGACCTTCTGGCATGGCCACGCCCATGACGACGTTCGGACCCTCGAGGATTCGCGTGGCGCTGCGATCACGCTGGCTGCGCATGACCATTCGGGTCCTCGTCGGCCTCGCGGTGCTGATCACCGTGATTGCGTATGTGGGAACCGGGCCGCTGCTTCACGGAATCCTGAGCATAGACGCACGAACAATCGGAGCGGCGCTCGCGCTATCCGCAGTCGCGACGGCTGCCGCCGCGTTGCGCTGGTGCGTCATCGCCGCAGGGCTCGGAGTCGACCTCCCATGGGGTGCCGCGTTCGGCAGGTACTACCAGTCCCAATTCTTGAACACGGTCATCCCGGGCGGAATTGTGGGGGATGTGCACCGCGCAGTCGCCCACGGCCAGAGCGCCGGGAGCGTCGCGCAGAGTGCCCGCGCAGTCGTCCTGGAACGCACCGTCGGGCAAATAGTCCAGATCTCCCTCTCCCTCATCATTTTCGTCTTTGTCGGTGCGCAATTTGTGGGCTTACTCATCGCGGGGGTTGCGGTCATCCTCGGCATAATCGTGGTCGGACTGGTGGTGGCCGTCTTGCCCTACGCGCGCGGGAGGGCGGCCGTGCTTCGGGAAGTGCGAGAGCTTCGCACGGGCCTTGGGTCGGTTCGGACATCGGCTGCGGTCGTGCTTACGTCCGTGATCGTGATCTCCTGTCACGTGATGACCTTCGCTGTTGCGACCGCGGCCGTCGGGGTGACCGTGCCACCTGCACAGTTGCTCGTTCTCGCCTTGTTGGTTCTCCTTGGTGCGTCGATCCCGTTCAGCATCGGCGGATGGGGGCCGCGTGAAGGCATTGCCGCCTGGGCTTTCGCCATGGTCGGATTCAGCGCCCCTGCGGGGGTTGCGGCATCCGCACTGTTCGGCGTTCTGACCATCATCGCCGTCGCGCCGGGCGCGGTCGTGACGCTGGTCTATGCCGCCCGGAGGCGCACGCCGACTCGATTTGAGGTAAGCCCGGTGCTCATCGCGAAAGATCTGGAGACGACGCCGTGAGCGATATGCCATACGTAACTCTGAGCAGTGCGACCTCTCTCGACGGGTACCTCGACACGGCAGACCCACCGCGCCTGACCCTCTCCAATGAGGCGGACTTCGACCGGGTTGACGGTGTGCGTGCGCAAAACGACGCGATTCTGGTCGGCGCACGCACCGTGCGGCGAGATAACCCTCGGTTACTGGTGCGTAGCCCGGCTCGCCAGTCGCGGCGAGAGGCCGCGGGTCTGCCGCATTCGCCGTGGAAAGTGACGGTGACCGAGACCGGCGAGCTCGATCCGCGCGCGGCATTCTTCACGGCCGGTGACATACCGAAACTCGTGTATTGCCCCACCTCGGTGGCAGCGCGCATCCGTCAACGTCTCGGGCACACCGCGCTGGTTGTCGGCCTCGGCGCAGGAGTCGCCATGACCGACCTCGTCGCTGATCTTGCGAATCGTGGCATTCGCGAGCTCATGGTCGAGGGAGGCGCGACCGTTTACACGCAGTTCCTGGCCGCGAACCTCGTCGATGAACTGCATTTGGTCGTTGCGCCGCTATTCGTCGGCGATTCCCGGGCCCCGCGCTTCGTGGGAGATGCCGCGTTCCCGTGGACCAGCGACCGGCGTGCAACCCTCGCCGACGTGCGACAGATCGGCGATGTCGTGCTCCTGCGGTACGCGCTCTCGGCTCGATTCGCCGGGCACGATGCCGAGGGCCAGCAGCGCCTCACCGCGCCGCCGATCACGGTCGGAATGTCATGACTGCACCTCAAGCGACGTCCCCTGTGGTGCGCATTCCGGACTCGCAGACCGACCGTTCGCCCGCGGTTCGAGCGACGGTGCGTTCCGTGAGCTCGGCCGTTATCGTCTTTTTCGGCGTGATCGCGCCCGGTCTCATCAGTTCCGGTTCAGCGCTCGCGCTTCTGCGAGTGCCGATCGAAGCGCTCCTTGCGCTCGTGATTCTCGCCGTGCTGCCGTGGGCTCCAGCCCGTCGGGTCGTCGCGAGCCTGGCTGCCATAGTCTTTGTCACCACCATCCTCAGTGCCGCACTCGATCGCGGGTTCTTATCCGCCATAGGTCAGCCGTTCAACGTCGTGACCGGCTGGCCGGAATTGGTCAGTGCGTACGGCGTACTGAGCGACTCGACCGGACCCGCAATCGCGGCCGTGATCGTTGGCCTGCTCGTCCTCGCCGCTGCCGTGGTCGTTCTCGTGCTCACCCGGGCGCTGCTTCAGCTTGCTGCGGTCATCCGTCACCACCCGCGCGCGACCCCGATCGGGGCTACTGCCATCGCGGCAGGCTGGATCGTCCTGGCGCTTGTCGGCGCCCAGCTCGTGCCCGGGCAACCGGTCGCTGCAGCGGATACCGTCCGCATGACCATGACAAAAGCCGACCAGGTGACGACCGCGATGGCAGAGCAGGCGGCGTTTGAGCGTGCGGCCGCAACCGACGATTTCAAGAAGGTGCCAGCATCCGATCTTCTCGGCGGGCTTGCGGGCAAAGACGTGATCATCGCGTTCATCGAAAGCTACGGCCAGGTCGCCGTGCAAAACACCGCCTTCTCGAAGAGCGTCGACGATGTGCTCCTGAAGGGGACCGCGGATCTCGCTGCACACGGCTACTCGGAACGCAGCGCGTTTCTCACCTCCTCCTCGTTCGGTGGAATCAGCTGGCTCGCACATTCCACCCTCGAGACCGGCCTGTGGATCGACTCACAACACAAGTACGATCAGGTGACCTCGGGGAGCCGACTCACTTTGAGCTCAGCGTTCAAGAAGGCGGGCTGGCGCACCGTAAGCGACGTGCCCTCCGACTATCAGCCCTGGCCAGTCGGAAAATTGTTCTATCACTTCGATACCGAGATCAACTCTCAGAACGTGGGATATCGGGGCCCGAGATTCAGCTACGCGCGCATCCCGGACCAATTCACCTGGGCCCACTTCCAGAAGGCCGAACTCGCGGAACAACACCGGCCACTGATGGCGGAAATCGATTTCGTGTCGTCGCACACACCGTGGACGCCCCTGCCCCATGAGGTGCCCTGGGAATCGATCGGGGACGGCTCGATCTATAACCCGCAGCCCGCTCAGGGGCTCGCACCGAGCGTGGTGTGGCAGAGCGCGCAGCATGTGCAGCAGCTCTACGGCCAATCCGTGCAGTACTCGATGAGCACCCTGTTCTCCTTTCTGACGACGTATGACAACCCCAACCTTGTGCTGGTTGTGCTCGGCGACCACCAGCCCGCTTCGGTGGTCAGTGGGGTAGACGCCAACCATGCTGTGCCCATCAGCATCATCTCCAAGGACCCCGCGGTTATCGACCGAATCTCATCGTGGCACTGGGACCCCGGGATGCTTCCCTCGCCGAACGCGTTGCTGTGGCGGATGGATGAATTCCGCGATCGTTTTCTCACGGCCTACCGGCAGTAGCCGCGAGCTTCAAAAGTCTTCGCGCAAGAGCGCGGCATCTCTCCCCTTTAGCGTGATCTCGCGAGAGGAGCGGGCCGTTCGCCAGTCGTCGATGACGAGGTTGCGAGTGACGGTGAACAGCCACGCTCGCGTTGCGCTGACTCTCTGCTCGAAGATGCGCGGATGTTTCCACGCCGGCAGGAGCGCCTCCTGAACGACATGCTGCGCGAAGGCATAGTCGCCCGTCAGGCGGACCGCATAGCGCATGAGCTCTGCGGCGTGCGTCGCCGTCGGCCGAGCGAGGGCGCATTGTGCGCTGCCGGGGCTTGGAGCCTGGCCAACGGCCTGCGGGCGCCCAGTGACTCCCCCAAACCACCGGAGTTTTGACCCGTTTGCCTCAAAGGCCCACGGTTCGTTCCGTCACCGGGCACCCGATCGGATCGAATTGCGGTCTCGACCACCACCAGTCGATGTGCCATTCGGTTCCCGATCCCCACCGGGATCTGGCGGTCGAAGTCCACGCCGGGGCCGTTTTCGGCCAGCGTTACTCCAGGGCGGGTCATCATTTGACCTGGCCCGCGAGGCGGTTCTTCCGCCGCACCCCAACCGCGGGTCTGCTGCGTGTCGTGCCAGCGTTGGCTGGCACTCCAGAACTCGGTTGCCAGCTGCTCGGACACGCCTTACGACAAAGCACGCGCGTGCAGCCAAGTGAATTGCCTTTATGGTTCGTGACTGTTTTCATATGCCTAGTGCGCGGTTGGTCCCCATCAGCTCCATTTACGGGGGTGGAATCCATCACGGTGAGCGATCCCGCTGGATCCGCGACTAAGCGGAGGGTCTTCAGATCAGGAAACCCGGAGTAACCACACGGCTCTTTCATAACTGCACATGGACACGCTCTCAGGGACCGGGTCTAGCGTGAAAACTGTTCGTGTGGATCTCGCATTGGACAGCTATATCGCTTGTTGAGAAGGAAGAGTAAATCATGCCTAATATCGTTGAAACCGCTGTCAGTGCAGGAGATTTCACCACCCTCGTCGCCGCAGTTCAGGCCGCCGGACTCGTGGACACGTTGAGTGGTCCTGGCCCGTTCACAGTATTCGCACCGACCGACGCCGCATTTGCGAAGCTCCCTGCGGGCACAGTGGAGTCGCTGCTCGCCGATGTGCCCAAGCTGAAGGCGATCCTCTGCTACCACGTGGTGCCGGGCGCTGTACACGCAGCCGACCTTCCGGGCACCCCCAGCGCGACGACCGTGCAAGGATCTGACGTGACTTTCGACACCTCAGCCGGTGTCAAGGTCAACGACGCGACGGTCACCCAGGCGGACATCGAAACGTCGAATGGCGTAATCCACGTCATCGACACGGTTCTCATCCCCGCCTGAACAACCGGTTCGCATGCTCGTGGCCAGTTTTTCGTTGCGGACTCCCGATCAAGTGGTCCAACAACCAACGGAATCCTGAATGTCGATCCGGCGATGAAAATCCCCCGGTGACGGCGGCATGAGCAGAGAACATTCCACCGGCTAGGAAAATAGTGCCTGTCCTGGGGATTTTCGACTGTCCAAGAGAAAATCCCGTGAGTGCAAGCTCTCCCTGGCAGGGGACACCTTGCCGGGACAGTCCGGCGGCGGCACCCTCGTGCCGCCGCCGGTCATCCCGAGCAGCATCGAGTGGAACCACGGGATCTGCGAGGCATTGGGTTGGCTGCACGAAGACCAGGCGGGTATCGCCCGGGTCCGGCAGCGCATCCTGTCCGGCGGCGTAGCTGCGCAGTCCTCGAACCGGTGCCACTCGCTCGAACCGCTTTGGCAGTACAACCGGGTACATCGAAGAATGCCCGGAGCGTACCGCGCGGAGCTGACTTCAGTGGTCTCGCACGGCAGACTACTTGACCGCAACTCCAGGACACACGTAAGTTGAAGATGTTGCTCCAGAATCCGGCGGCGTTCAATCACCGACTGGAGAAGATATGAAAATCCTGCCGATAATCGTTGGCGTAATCGCGGTCGTGCTGCAGCTGACCGGTCATATTGTGCAGACTCTGGATGCTCTCAGCTACATCGGCACACTGCTGATAATCGTGCTCATCGTCCTCCTTGCCAGAGGCCTCCCGGGCCGATCGAGCGTCTGAACGTGCGCGACCATCTTCATACCCGATTTCGAAAAATGATAGTTCCCGTGGCGGCGGACGCGAATTTGTGGGAATTCGTCGCGCACTCAATGCTATTAACTGATGGTCTATTCGTTGATCTTTCGCGTGCCAAAGCTCATCACTGATTCGATGTTCGCCGGGGGTCGGGCGGAAACTCTTCGATATCACGAAGATCTGTACGCATCCACGCCGTTAGGGGCCGCCGATTCGTGGCTTGTGGAGCCGGATCGATTAGTCCTGAAGTCGATAGATCTGTCGAGCGGTATGGATCCGATTCTGGCATTCGACCTGGGCGCCGGCGTTGGCCGTCACACGATCCCCATGGCCCGGGGACTTGCTGCCGGGTCACGTGTGGTCGCTGTCGATGTGATTCCTTCAGCGATTCGCCACCTCGAAGCCAATTGCAACGCGGCGGGCGTGTCCGACGCCGTGACGCCGATCGTGCGCGATCTTGAGGAGTTCACGTTCGACGCCGGCATGGCGGCGGGTCTCATCGTCGGTTTCTCGGCGGTGGAACATGTAAGCGGCACTGTGGCCATGCGCGCCCTGCTCTGCCGGTGCGCTGCGGCCACCGCACCAGGCGGTCTGATTGCCTTGGGAATTTTTGCAGACCGGATCGAGCAACTCGCGGACGGGACTGTTCGGCAGGCGCTGGTTGAGTTCGAGCTCGACTCCGCCACCGTGCACACCATGCTTGATGAAGTCTTTCCGTCATGGGTCGTCGAATATGCCCACACCGGTGCGGAACATGTGTCCGAGGAACGCGATGGAATCCCGTACGAGTTGAAATCGACACTCATCCAGTTCATCGGCCGACGACCCGTCTGATGAAGTCCTATGGCTCGGGCGACCGGGGGGATGCATTGAACTCGCACCAATCGGGAAGTAGAAGTGGACGGCAAGCGGTCCGGCCACCGGGCGCTGAACGGGAGACCCGCTTCCCAAGTCAGCCCGACACAGCACAAATGCCACGACGAAGCTCAAATGACTTGCTCGAACATTGCACACTTCGCCGCGGGAAAAGGAGGTCGTGCCCGGACGAGTTGAATCGTGCGGTCACGAGCTTTCAGAAGCTAGACGTCAGCTCACAACTGGTAGCGCCATAAATCGAAACGACGTGAGCGCACGATGATCACATCGCAACACTTGACCCCGTTCTGCCCCCTCTCCGCCGGCGAACTCGTCTCGGCAAGGATGATGCGTGCGCCGGTACCTCGTTTCGATGTCCGCGCAACCGACGGAATAGTGGAAGCGCGTCTACTTGACGCGGGGTGACGTCGTTTCGTTGAGCGAGACTCCGACCTTCACGCAGACCAGGTCCTGCGCGCGTATCGTTGAATGCGGGCGGCCCGATCCTCAATCGGGCACTGTTTGGGTTGTGCGACCCGGGGGAAACGGCACCCCTCCTTCAGCGATCAGAACGGTGAAACCATGACACGCGGCGACGTGGACGGCTGGGTGCGTGTTCGCGGCGCTCGCGAGCACAACCTCAAGAATGTCGACATCGATATTCCCCGAGACTGCATGGTGGTCTTCACCGGCGTATCTGGTTCGGGCAAGTCCTCTCTGGCTTTCGGCACCCTGTATGCGGAAGCACAGCGACGATATTTTGAATCGGTTGCGCCCTACGCCCGGCGACTCCTCAACCAAGTGGGCGCACCCGACGTGGAGGAGATCACCGGGTTGCCTCCTGCCGTCGCGCTGCAGCAACGTCGTGGAGCTCCGAGTTCGCGCTCGACGGTCGGCACTATCACCACGCTGTCCAATCTGCTGCGCATGCTCTATTCCCGGGCTGGCACGTACCTGCCCGACGCGACGCACCTCGCCGCCGAGGCCTTCTCCCCGAATACTGCCGCGGGTGCGTGTCTTCGCTGCCATGGCCTCGGGACGGTACACGACGTCACGGAACTGCTCCTCGTTCCCGACAGCACCTTGAGCATTCGCGAGGGGGCGATCGCCGCCTGGCCGGGTGCGTGGCAGGGTGCGAACCTTCGCAGCATTGTGCACGGCCTGGGGATCGACATCGAAAAGCCTTGGCGGGACCTGCCACGCAAAGATCGGGACTGGTTGCTGTACACCGAGGAGCAACCCTCCGTAATGGTCGCACCCGAACCCGGTCGTGTCGATCACGGTTATTACGGGAAGTTCTGGAGCGCACGCAAACACGTCATGCACGTTCTCTCACAGTCGCAAAGCGAGCGGATGCGCGACCGGGCTCTGAGCTTCGTGCAAAGCACTGCCTGTCCCGACTGCGGCGGCAGTGGCCTGCGCGCTGACGCGCTGGCTGTCACCTTCGCTGGGCGCACGATCGCTGAGATGAACGGGGTGCCGCTATCCGATCTCGCGACGGTCTTGCGAACCGGGGTTGGCGCGGGCACTGCGGCAACCCCCGAGGAGAGTAGCGAGGCCGCCGAACGAATCGCTGCCGACGTGATCGCGCGCGTCGACGTACTGCTCGACCTCGGTCTGGGATACCTGAGCCTCGGCCGAAGCTCGACCACGCTCTCACCCGGCGAATCGCAGAGGCTGCGGATCGCGACCCAGTTGCGCTCTGGGCTCTTCGGAGTCGTCTATGTGCTTGATGAACCCTCCGCGGGCCTGCACCCCGCCGACGCGCAGCCACTTCTGGAGGTGTTGGAACGACTCACAGCCTCCGGCAACTCGTTGTTCGTGGTCGAACATGATCTCGACGTAATCCGCCGGGCGGACTGGGTTGTCGACATCGGCCCCGGTGCTGGCGAGGGCGGCGGCCACGTCGTCTATTCAGGTCCCGTCGACGGGCTCGGAGCGGTTGAGGAGTCGATCACCGGCCGCTACCTCTTCCCCCGCGTAGTGACGGCCGATCACGCGCCCAGAATACCTCTGGGATGGCTGCGTCTTCGCGGGGTCACGCGGCACAATCTCCGCGACGCGTCGGTCGAAGTTCCCCTCGGTGTGATGACGGCGGTTACCGGTGTCTCGGGCTCGGGGAAGTCGACTCTCGTGACTCAGGTGCTCGCCCAAGTGGTGCGCGGTCATTTGGGGGCGGCGCCTGAGGTGACGATCGAGGGGATGCTCGAGGTCGACGTGCAGGGAGTGTCGGCTGCGGACGTTGTCGATCGTCTGGTCGTGGTCGACCAACGGCCCATCGGCCGCACCCCCCGGTCCAATCTCGCCACCTACACCGGAATGTTCGATGTCGTGCGCAGGCTTTTCGCGGCCACGGAGGGCGCGAGAGACCGTGGATACACGGCGGGACGGTTCTCGTTTAACGTCGCCGGTGGACGCTGCGAGACGTGTCAGGGCGAAGGCTCAGTCTCGGTCGAATTGCTGTTCCTTCCCGGCACCTACGCGCCCTGCCGCACCTGTCACGGTGCTCGGTACAACGCCGAGACCCTCGAGGTGACCTACCGGGGCGAGTCCATCGCCGATGTGTTGGCCATGACCGTTAGCGCTGCCGTGGTCTTCTTCGCTGATGTGCCTGCCGCATTCCGCAGCCTGGAGACGCTCCGTGATGTCGGACTCGGCTATCTCCGTCTCGGCCAGCCCGCCACCGAGCTCAGCGGTGGCGAAGCGCAGCGCATCAAGCTGGCGACTGAGCTGCAACGGGCCCACCGCGGGCATGCGCTCTACCTGCTGGATGAGCCGACCTCAGGCCTTCACCCGGCCGACATCCGATTGCTTCTCGATCAGTTGCACCAACTGGTGGATGCCGGCAACACCGTCGTTCTTGTCGAGCATGACCAAGCGGCGATCAGCGCCTGCGACTGGGTCATTGATTTGGGGCCGGGCGGCGGGAACGCGGGCGGTCAGGTGGTAGCGACAGGTGTTCCGAGGGACATTGCGCGCGGCGGAGGCGCGACGGCGAAATACCTCGCGATGTGGCTCGCGAGACACGACCGAAGCAACTGAGTGACCCTCGGTGGGTCCTGTGAAGGCACGCTCCCAGTCGATGCCGCCCACGCAAGCCACGCCGTCCCCGTATGTCGTTCCGCGCGCGGGCACTTGAAGAGGTCCCGAGAATAGCCTCTGGCGAGACATAGTTCGAGGGAGTTCGGGAGTCACACTGGCGGGGACCTCGATGTTTTGGCGCGCCGCCTCCATGACCGGAGGCAGACCGGATGGTGGTTTCGCGACATGGCCCACGGGATGCTCCCACCAAGAACCTGGGACTGGACCGGTGAACTGGTTGCGGTTCGCAGCCAGGTGCCAAACCGGATAACGGCGACGCAGACGAAGATCGCATACTCGCGAAATTTTGCGCCATGACCCGACAGGTTCGAGCTACTGCGTACTGCCGCACGCGCACTCCGCCGCAGTGCGCGCAGCTCAGCGCCGGGCCAAGGAGCACTGAATTCAACCACTGCTGGGCTCAAGGTCGCCAAGCAGTGGAGCCTCGCCCTCCAGGTCAGTCGGATGAAAGGCCGAGCCGCCGATCGGGGATCAGCCATATCACCGAGACCGCGATGAAGCACAGTAGCGACAAACATGGAACGACGAAGGCGATCGCGATCGCCGCACCGTAGAACACAAGGGATGCCAACGCCTTGTAGTCGCGGCCGATGCGCTCCGCGATTCCCGCGTGCGGATTCGTCCGGATTATCGCGGCCTGAAGTATGGCGTAGCTGCCACCCGTAATGAAGGCGAGAGCGCCGTACAGCACCGTCGGCCCGCGGAGGCCCAAATTCTGGCCCAGCCATGCGGTGGCGAACGGCATCAACGCGAGCCAGAACAGAAAATGCAGGTTGGACCACATGACGGCCGGTCCGATTCGCGCCGACACCCTGAGCAGGTGATGGTGATTGTTCCAGTAAATACCGACGAACGAGAAGCTCAATACGTACACGACGAACGTGGGAAGCAGCGGCAGGAGACCGGCCAGCTCGGCCCCTCGCGGGACGACGAACTGAAGCACCAAAATGGTGATGATGACCGCGATCACACCGTCGCTGAAACCCGCGAGGCGATCGGGGCCGATCGCCGCTCCCGGGGCGATGCCGCCCTCGCGCGGCGCTGGTTGCTCTTCAGGCCCCGACATGCGCCCACTCTATGGCCCGCCACGCGCTGCCGTCGATGAGGCGACCCCTGCTCCGCACTGCTCGTCGCTCTCTTCGGAGCTGACGTTCAATCTGGCGGCGGAGCCGCGATTTTTAGAACAGCCCCTGCTCCCAAATCGAGGTGATTCTCCAGAAGCTCGAGCCTCTGGGCTGCGCGATATCGGTAGGGAGAGCCTCGGCGCGAGCGGATTCACCTTTACCCGCTACGTCACCGTCCGGCTTTCGGGATTGATTGAAATGCCGGGGGGAAGATCGGGACGGTTTGGTCGACTATCACCTCGAGGCGTGCCGTGCACTTGTGGAGGGTTAAGCAGGGAAGGGGTCGCTTATGAGCCCAACCCCAATCGTGCACATACTTCGGGCAGAGCCCGAGTGAGCACGTAGCGCACCGTGTTCCAGTCATGTCCCGAATTGGGGGATACGACCAGTCGTGTCTTCATTCCTGACCGGGCTGCGGCCGCTTCCATCTGACGTGCGTATGCGCCATATTGTTTTTCTTTCGCACCGGCCCCGAAGATCGCAACACTGTCGGCGTATGGAGTGTGCCGAGCCAGCAGGGGCAATGGTTTGATCGCTTCGTATGCGGACCGCGACCCTCCGAACGCTTCAGACAACGTCTTCGCACCCATCGTCGGCACCAGCTCACCGAGAATGTCTATGGTCGAGCCGAACAGGTCCGGGCGGCCGGCACCCAGCTGGATCGAACAGGTTCCGCCTTCCGAGTAGCCACCGACAGCCCAGTATCGACCACTGGGCGCCACGTGCAGGTGATTGAGAATCCAACCCCGGACATCCACGGTGAGATAGGTGGCCGCCTTCCCCAGTCGAGAGTCCGCACACATGGGGTTTTTCAGCGGCGCGCCGAGTTGGTCCGGCACGACCACGATGGGGGCGAGCCCAGCGTGTGCAGCCGCATACGAATCGAGCATCACGGGCACTTGTCCTGAGGTAAACATCTCGGCGGGGGAGCCGGGTTGCCCGGTGAACAAAATCAGAACGGGCAGAACCGGTGGGTTTGCCACGAGCGCGGCCGGGGGAAGGTAGACAACGGCTTTTCGTGCCACGAAGTGGGACTGGGTTGCGGGGATCGACACCATACCGACCATTCCGTGCTTGGGCATCCCGGTATGGTCGCGGGCTCGCCAGGTCTTTGCGAACGACGCATCCAAGGTCCCGGCGTGAGAGGACAGGCGAGCTGCCGGCAATGCGGAGTACGGGCTTATGCCGAGCGCATCGTTCAGGTTGCGATAAGCACCAAAGTCGATATTGATGCCTGCAGCGGCAGCAACAAGAAATGAAAGGATCGAGACAGCTGCAATTGTCTTACGCCACCATCGACCCGCCCAGAGGTTGAACACGGCGAGAAACACGCCCGCGAAGAGCAACACGACCCATACATGTACCACTGGGGTCAATGCGATCCCGAACACATTCCACACATCGCTGACCAGCCACACAACGATCAAACCGACAAGGGCACCGAGTATCGCGATGGCGATCCCCCGGATGAGGAGACGACGCTTGCTTCGCAAGATCAGATAAAGGAAGAGTGACACAGCCACCGCATCGGCGGGGAGGAGAAAATAGCGCCTACCGATGGACAGGTGAAGCAGCCAATTCATATCGGAGAATCTTTCGGGCCTGTGAGGTGATCAGTACCGGGGCGGTCAATCCTGCAGGGTATGCCACGACAGGGAAGTGTTCCCCGAATGACGTGGAGGATTCAAGAAATCGAACTTGACGAGGTGCCCCGATAGGCACATCCCCCTCGAACGCTTTCGCGCTGTCTGGATGGTAGCAAACAGAGCTATCGGATACCCGAATTTAACGCCAGTTGGCGAGTCTAGTTCATGTTGTTGCTGAGCTCGGCGCCAGCAGAAGGGGAAGTCATCGCCCTGTGGAAGAGAGAACCTTCCGGGCCGGTGGATCATCACCCGCCAGAGTGAATCATTCGTCGACTCGATTGACCTGGAATCACCACCTGACTGGGATTTACCGATGGTGCAGGTCATGCCTGATGGTGGTGCGCTTGTCGCGACTCGACGCTGCGCTCTGGCAGGTCGAGAGGTCAAGAAAAATCCCGCAAGCGGCACCCGCCTGGGCGTCCCTGTCAAGCAGCGCACCCCGCCAATATGCCTCTTCCCAAGGACCCGATTGGGCGTCCGCAGATCGTCCGCCTTGCGGGCGGTGCCAAGCAAGTCGCTTCAGATTCGCCACCCACACCGGGATGAGCAGCTCGCTCGCGGCCGGTCTTGAGTCTGAATCCACCGGCGTGGGTTTGCCGGGTGTCGGCGTGTTGAACAAAGGATGCCTGTCAGACCATAAAAGGTGGTTATTACTCAGGGAATTATTCGACCGATTTGCGCGGAATCCCGGGTAAAGCGACTTTTCCTTTGATCGACTGCGATGTCAGCAGCTCTGGGACCAAGCGAGGCGGGCCAGAGAAATCATCTAGTCGAAAAGGTGGGTGAGGTACTTATCAAGGTCCTCTGTGGCGCCCCTCAAGTCCGACCTGATCGAATCGACCTCCGACTGCGGGTCACGCCCCCATCTGCTCAAACGTTGAATAGTACGAACGCGTCTGCGCTCGGATATTTCATTTCGCAGTGCCACAGCCGCTGAGTTATGCACTCCTGGGATTTGCTCAGCTTCGGCAGGCATCCGCGTCCAGTTGCTGTCCACCTCCAGCTTCGTCAGTTTCCACAGATCCGACCCGCCCGGGACAAAGCTGTGCTCGAGAGCTACCTCAGCGTCAACTCGGGCACTCTCTGGGTCACTGTCCTGAGCGGGACCAGAACCTAGGCGTAGCTGCCAGTTGAGAATGACATATTTCCGCAAGAGTTTAGATTCGTCTTGAGCCATATCAAGAAGCCGACCTCGCGATGCTAAGTTCTGCTGCTCGGCAACGGCACCCAATCTTGCGCGCTCCGAGTCTCGCGCGATAGTTTCTGCGCGATGACTTACGAGAAGTGCGATGATCGCAACCGCACCTGTCGCGAGTCCCACAAAGGCCGGTATCCAAATGTTCGCCCACCAAGCGAAAACGTCATGCACCTCCAAATGTTAGCGCGCATCCGACACTCCGTACATTGGGAGCGGAATCCATTTGCGCAAGCTGCCAGCATCGAATTTGTTGGACGGTTAATGCCGTCTCGAAAGCCTTCGGAGAGAAATTGGCAGGGACCTTCTTGATACCCGGAGGTCCCCATGGCTCTCATCATGCCCCGGGTATGCGACCGCGGCACCGCCGAACTGGCAGTCGGCCAATAACTGCGCTGCATGCGATCCACTTTCGGAAAGGTGAGGGATCCCGGCTCCGCGGCCGCGCTACTTCCCAGGAATGATTGTGGCGACAATCGGCCGGTGGTCGCTTCCTGCATGGTCTTCGGTCGTAACAACCCGCATTGAAATTGTCTTCCACTGCAGGGTCGTCATCACATGATCGATCTGGGCACCGAGGAGCGGCGGTAACGCGGTTGGCCAGGACCCAACGGCGGCGCTGCGAGTTTGGAGTGCGGCGTCTAAGCATTGCCCGAAGTCGGTGCCCGGCATTGCGCTGAGGGGTTGCAGGTTGTCTAAGGTCGCGTTGAAGTCGCCGGTCATGATCAGGCCGTTTCCGTTCGGGGGGGCGACGCACAGCATCGAGAGGTATTTCAGGTCGGTGCGCCAGTTGCGCATCTGGTACGGACGCGGACTGACCGCGTGCACAGCGACGAGTGTCGGCCCGACACCGTCGACGGGTTTGACGATAATGCTCGGCTGGACGACCGTGTTGCCGACCCCGCCCTCGACCTCATACCTCCCCAGAGAGGAACTGATGAGAAGCGTCGTCGACTTCGACCGTGCTACGTGGCCGAATGCGGTCGAGTAAATCCACATCGGGTGCCCGGCCGCTTTCATCGTGAGGGCAACCTGGGCTCCGATGTCCTGAGTGGTTCCCGGGAGTGAAACGATCTCGGCGTGCTCGGTGAGGGCGACCTTGGCGATCGCGGCCGCTCCTGTCGCGTCACCTTTCGTGTTCCACTCCATCACGGTCAGAGCGCCCGGCGGCAGTGGCGATGCGTCGACGGGTTCTCCGAATCCTCGTCCGCCGAGGATCGCGGTCACCACAATGGCGAAGATGACAAGTGGCACAGCAAGCGTAAGTGCGAGCCGACGAGCGTGCCGATTCAGCGCGAGCATCCCCAAGACGAGAACCGCAGCCAGCGCGATCGTGAGGTCGAGCCCGCGCAGGGAAACGACTTGGGCGATAACCGGCGCGGCCTGCAGGTCGAACAGCTGCGGCCAGGTGAACACCAACAGCACAATCGAAAGAAGCGAGACGAGAGCGATGGTGACGACCCGTGAAAGCATTTGGCTGACCTTACCGCTGAGCGATGGATCGAAACTGACCGGAGCGAAACTATTGTCGCGGAAACGGATAACAAATCAGTTGAAGAATCCCGAGTTTTGCGACGCTCATTTCCTGGTGGAAGGACGCCATTCACCCCGGCGAAAAGGCCCGTGCAGGTTCCGCTTGTGGGCCCGTTGGGACTCAGGTTTCGAGGCAGGTGCAATCGAAACGCGAGTCTAGATGGCGCGCTTCTCGCGTGCCGCCGACGGTCTCACCCGGTTTGCGGTAGCCGTAGTCGTCGACGAATTCGCCTTTCTTCCTTTTTAGAGCGATTCGGACGAGCTGTGAGTCGGCTCTGCTGAGGTGAAGACCGAGGGTGTCCCGAGGGTGGAGAAAGTGACCGTTCGTGGGCAGGAGGCTTTCTGCCTCCGCGACCTCGAGCAGGCGACGAGCACTTTGCTCGGGCATGTCCCACGACGGGAACTGCCATCCCGGAATTCTGGAGGGCTCCTCCCTTTCGTCTATGACTGACCGCTGAACTGTGCTGTCGACTTGTTTCGGCCAGATCCAGTCCGGATATTTCGCGTGCGACTCTTCGACCTTTTCGGCAGCGGAACCCCAGAAGGTCGCGCCTCCGGGGATAGGGGCAATATAGCCAGGCCGCCGATTGCGGCGCGATCAGCGCTTCCGTCGACTCCTCACCGGCCAGCAATAGCAGGAGTGACGCCACCGGCGGATCGCCGACCCTTCGTTCGCTGACATACAGATGAGCCCAGTACGGATCATCGCCCGCCTCATCGGGTGGATCAATTGTCATACTCGCGAAATAGCTGCCAGGAACCAGACGATCAAGCCACCGCGAGCGAGGTACCGGGCTCGCGCTTGCCGACCATGATCGAGTGAAACCCAGGAGCGGCTCGTCAAGCTCCGCGAACCCGGAAGGGATCAACTCGTCAAGGAGGGTCCGATGGCGGTCCAGAAGCTCGGCATACTCCACTCCGTAATCGGGAGATTCCTTGCGTTGCGGGACGGCAGAGAAGTCCAACGGCAGTTCGCTGGAGCGATCCAACCAATATCCGTCACCGACTCGAATCCCAGTCCAGCGCGTGGTCCAGCTTTCCGCGAATGCGTTCAAGCCGGCTGGCCCCACCTCTCAAAGAGCGTCGACAGAGCCGGGTTGTGTGCGGCCAAGGCAATCACCCCCGCCTCCTCGATCGAGAGGTAACGCAGGGCGTGTCAGCGGAACTTTCGGACGGCACCAGAGTCTCACCACCACGACAGTCTGGATGAAACACGGTGGTCAGAGCCCGATCGGGGGGTACGGTTTCTTCAACAGGCCCGAACGCGGCTGTGTGTGGATGGCCCGTCGGAGCTCAACGAAATGGAGCAACACCATGGCAACACTTCTCTGGATCATTGCGGTAATCCTCGTCATATCCGGCATTGTCGCGATCTTTCGCCGCCGGATCCTCTGGGGTGTTGTGCTCATTGTCGTGGGACTGCTGGTCGGTCCAGGTGGTGTGAGCCTCTTCACTTGAGACCGCGGACAGCGCGGTAGGAAGCGCACGCCGAGTCATGTGCTTCCCGAATAGACGCATGGGCCGGTAGGAGTTCCCTGGGGCCGATGCTGCTGTTTTGCGTGTCTGAGACCGGGTGTTGCCCATGTCACGTTCTGCCGGATCCACCGCCCGCAGCCCATTCCCGTTGCGGATATGAAGAGCTTGACCGCCCACAAACCATCAGGTGTGCAGGCGACTTCTGGACGCGAGCCTTCTCACAATAAGCAGCCGGCCAAGCCCCGCCCTGACTATCAGAGCCCTTGCCGGTCGCGAGGGCGACCCTCGCCGCGACCGTGATCCTGGGCCTGGAGGATGAGCGCTGCAGCGCTCATCCTCGTCGCCGGACTCACATTAATGAACCGAAGCCGCTTCCTCTGCGCTCGGCACCGACGCGCGCAAAAGATCAGCCGCCTTCTCGCCGATGATGATGGAGGGGGCGTTCGTGTGCCCCCGGATGATCTCAGGCATGATCGACGCGTCGGCGATGCGAAGTCCCTGCACCCCGCGCACACGCAACTCCGGGTCGACCACCGATCCAGCAGCCGAACCCATGCGAGCGGTGCTCGTCGGGTGGTAGAGCGTCTGCGAGAACTCATCGATCACCGTTGCATCTCGCTCGGCTGGTGCCTGCGCATCCGACCCGGCGGGTTGGATGAACTTGCCATCGCCCCGCGTTGAGGCGAACGCCGTGGCGGCAAGAATGCGCTCACATACGCCGAGGCCCGCGAGCAGTGTGGCGCGGTCCTCCCCTTCCGGGTCTCCCAGGTAGTTCGGATCGATCAGTGGCTTCGCGAGCGGATCGGCGGACGCGAGTCGCACGGTTCCGAGGCTCTTCGGCTGCAGCAGGATAGCGCCGACGCTGACGCCGTGCCGCGGTGCGGCCACAAGTCCCTGACCGATGTACGGCACAGCGGCGAAGAGCACCTCAATGTCCGGGTAGGCGAGCGACGGGTCGGTCTTGACGAACCCGTACGCCTCCGCAACGTTGGAGGTGAGCATGCCGCGCTGGTGCGAGACGAAGTCGTTGAGCTGCTCCTCGGTTTCGGCGCCGAAGAGGGTGTCATCGTCGGTGTCGACCGCGAGTGCCGCGAACAGATGGTCACGCATGTTCGAGCCGACCTCCGGAGCATCGACGAGCACATCGATTCCGAGGGAGCGGAGGTGAGTCGCATCGCCGATGCCGGACAACATGAGCAGCTGCGGCGTGTTCACCGCTCCGCCGCTCAGCACGATCTCCCGGCGCGCAGAGACTGAGGTCGTGGTGCCCTCGCTGAGGTACTCGACACCTACCGCGCGGGTTCCCTCGAAGAGCACGCGAGTGGCATGTGCCCCGGTGCGAACGACGAGGTTGGAGCGCTCGGCTGCCGGCACGAGGTAGGCCGCTGACGTATTGTGCCGCATGCCGCCACGCTGGCTGACCATCGTCTGGCTGACCCCTTCAGGGTTTGCCGAGTTCGGGGCGACCAGTGGCATGCCGGCCTCGACGGCAGCCTCCAGGAAGGTTGCGGTGTGCGATCGCGGACTGCGTTGGTGAGAGATCGAATTCGCGCCGTCCGTGCCCTGGTCGGGATCGGTGTTGCCCTCGACTGCCTCCGCCTTACGGAAATACGGCAGGAGCGCCTCGTACGACCAGTCGGCACCGGCCAGTCTCGCCCAGTTGTCATAATCGGCAGCGAATCCGCGAACCCACATCATGGCGTTGAGGGAGGATGAGCCGCCGAGCACCTTGCCGCGTGGCCAGTAGATCGACCGTCCCTCGAGCTCGCCCTGCGGCTCGGTCTGGTAGTTCCAGTCGGTGTCGGACTTGAACAGCTTAGGGAATGCCGCCGGGATGAAGATCTCCTGCTTATCGTCGACACCGCCGGCTTCGAGCAGCAAGACGGAGACGCTCGCGTCTTCGGTGAGTCGAGCGGCGACAGCTGCTCCGGCCGATCCGGCTCCGACGACGATGTAGTCAAATTCTTCATTGCTGTTGTTCATACGAGTGCTCCTTGTGACCGCAGATCCTTGCGCAGGATCTTGCCTGATGCCGACTTCGGGATGAAGTCGATCATTTCCACCTGTCGAACCTTCTTATGGGGGGCCACCCGCTCGGCGACCCAAATCATGACGTCCTCACCCGTGAGCGTCGCCTCCGGCTGCAGCTTCAGGAACGCTTTGGGCACCTCTTCACCATTCGCGTCGATCACGCCGATGACAGCGGCGTCGGCGATCTGGGGATGACCAAGCAGCAACGCCTCGAGCTCCGCGGGTGCCACCTGGTAACCCTTGTACTTGATGAGCTCCTTGAGCCGGTCGACGACAGTCACGAACCCCTCGGCACTCACCGTCGCGATGTCGCCGGTGTGAAGGAATCCGTCGGCGTCGAGAGTCGCCAGTGTCGCCTCATCGTTGCCAAGGTAGCCCACCATGATGTTCGGGCCACGACACAGCAGTTCGCCGGGCGCACTCACGCCCACCGTCGGGATCTCTATGTCATCTCCGGTGAGTGGGTCGACGATGCGGCACTGCATGTTCGGCACCGTGAGACCCACCGAGTTCAGGGGGATGTCAGTTCGACCTCGGGGCATGGCGTGCGACACAGGGCTCATCTCGGTCATCCCGTAGCCCTGGAGAACCTCGCAGTTCAGTCGCTCGGCAACGGCACCACCGACGATTCCATCGAGGGGCGCAGCCCCCGAGAACACCGTGCGAAGACTCGACAGGTCGAATTCGGCGACCAGTGGATGCTTCGCCAGCGCGACCGCGATGGGAGGAGCGATGAAGACATACGTGATGCGCTCGGACTGGATGAGGCCGAGGAAATCGGCCAGATCGAATCTCGCCATGGTCACCAGGGTCGTCCGTTGCGCGAGCGCGATGTTCAACAGCACCGTCATGCCGTAGATGTGGAAGAACGGGAGCACAGCCAGAACGCGATCATCGGCCGTCACCCCGACCATGGGTGCCGACTGCGCGACATTCGCCACGAGGTTGCGGTGGGTGAGCATGACACCCTTTGCCGTGCCTGTCGTGCCTGAACTGTATGGCAGCACCGCTAGGTGCGTCGCCGGATCGAAACTCGCGTCGGGCGCGGGATGCGCCTCGCCGACCAGGTCGGCGAGACTCGTGCTCCCGTGGACCTCACCGAGGCTGACGATGCTGTCAGCTGCCACACCGGCCAGCGCGCCGGCTTTCGCAGAGACGGGGAACAGGGCATCCGCGGCGATGATGGCAACCGCTTTCGAGTCGGTGAGCTGCGTTGCCATCTCACCCGCTGTCGACAGCGCGTTGACCGTCGTCACCGTCGCACCGGCTCGCAGAATCCCGTGGAACGCCACGGCGAAAGCGGGTCGGTTCGGGGAATGCAGCGCCACGACGCTGCCCATACCGATGCCGCGAGCGGCGAGCGCCCCCGCAACTGCTTCGACCTGGAGCACCAGCTCGCCGTAGGTGGTGGTCTCACCGGTCGCCCCATCGGTGAGGGCAACGCGGTCGGCGGATGCGTTGTCGAGCGATCCGAAGAGGTAGTCAAAAACGCTGAGATCAGGGATTTCGACGTCGGGAAAGGGACTGCTGAACATTGCGGCTCGCCTTCTTGCTCTGGAAGATCGGTGGGAGAACGTGCGGGATGACCTGGTGGTCAGGCCCGGAATGCCGCAAGGAAGATCGCGGGCATCTTCAGCCAAGACGGCCCGGCCGCAAACCCGGCGAGACGACGTCCCGCGGTCGCGGCGGAACGCGCCTGCACGAACCACGGCGGCTTCGGGAAGAGAGGGAACTCTCCGTGCGCGAACGATCGCGGGAACGGCCGGAATGGGCCGCGGACGATCGTGCGCTCGGGCCGATCGATGAGCAGGGCGTTGTGCACAGTTCCGATACCGCTCTGTACGTTGTCGACGGTAGCGCCGGGCAATGCACCCCACGATGCGGTGGCGGTGAGGAATCCGAGGCCGGTCCACGCGTTGATGGCGATCGTGCCGTAGCGCAAGCGTGCAATGGCGTCGAGGACCCCGGTCCCGAGCTGACGGATGACCTTCGGATCCACAATGAGGTTGGCGCCCAGGGTGCCGACGAACTCGTCATGGGCGAGAGCAACAGCAGCGTTGAGGGGCGACCGCAAGTGCCCGTCGGAGTTCGGCGAGGAACGCTTTTTTTGGGGCCAGTCGGTGCTGACCACAACCACCTGGCCGGCGATGCAGTTGTAACCGCCATCGTGCAGGCGCTGGGTGACGACGTGCTCGGCCTGGTAGCGCAGATCCCGCTTCGTCCAGTCACTCGGCACGATGATGATGGGCGATACTCCACCGAGTTCGCTGGTGATGGGCTTCGCCAACAACGGGCTGCCTGCCGCCTTACGGCGCGCTGCGTCCTCCCCCGTCCCCCAGACGATGGCATCGTGAGTTGCCGCACTCCGGTGATGTGCACGTGAGCGATGCCCGCGTGCTGCGTGAGATACGACCCGACGTCTCCAGCGCCCTGCACGATACGAAGCACGCCGAAGTCGATCAGGGGGGCGAGAGCCTTGTCGAAAACGGATTTCATTCCGGCCATGACCGGATTGAGCTTGAGGAGCACCGACCGGTTGTTCGCGACGATCTCGTAGAGCACATCGAGCGGCGAGATCGAGGTGATGTTGCCGGCGCCGAGCACGAGTCCCACTCCACCCGACATCGTCGGCGTGAGCTCACCAGGGCCGGCGCTGGCCCGCACCTCTCCGTCAGAGCGGCCCGGAGACATCCAGACCTCAGCGCTGAATCCGTGCAGCAGCAACCACTCGTGCCCGTTGGTAGGAAGTACCGGGATGGTGACGCGACCGCCGGGCACCGTTCCGAACCGGCTTGTGGCTAGAGGGCTCGTCCCCGCAGCGAGCGCTGCGATGGAATGAGCGAGGGTTCCCGCACCAGCGAGGCCTGCATATGGGCCAGAGACCCACTCTTCCCCGACAAGCTGGGATGAAGGATGCAGTCCCTTGATCGCAGCGGCGGTCTCCGTCCATTCCTGGGCGGTCCCCGTCATAGCCGCGTGCACCGCACCCAGCAATCCGGCTCGTTCGGGAAGTGGGGTGCTTGCCCAACGCTCGGCACCCGAGGCCAGCTCAATGATGGCGGCATCGAGCTCGTCACGCTGTCGCTGGTCGAGGGCCGGCAGGGCCTGTGTCCTCGAGGTCGGCTCGGTGGTGGTCATCAATCTCCTTTGATTGTCACCTGACGGCGACTCGAACTCAGGGTCGCGGTGTCAGCCTATTTTCGGCTCCCCTGTCGCCGATAGCGATAGGCCGTCGCTGCAACTTCCGCTCACTGCGTTGTGCCGCCGCACAACCAGTCGGCATGACCACCGGATCAGACGGAACGCGATGGAGGGCGAGTACTTACTCTCAGAAGAGCTCGACGAGGCGGTTCACAATCGCCTCAGGGCTGGGCATCTCTTTAAAGGCACGAGCAAGCGCTCCGCTACGATCGCCGAAGGCACCGTTCTCCAGCAGCAACCTCAGTCGATCGGCGATCGTGGTCGGGTCTACCTCATCATCTTCGATCGCCACAGCGACCCCGGCACCGACAAACGCGTCAGTGTTTTCGAACTGATCCGCGGCAACGGGCATTGCGATCTGCGGCACGCCAGCCACCCCGGCAGCCAGCATGGTTCCGGCGCCTCCATGTGAGATCACCACGGCTGCCCGCTCCATCAGAACGGCCTGGGGGACATAGGGCTCGATCCTGATCCGACCCGGAGTTAGACCTGCGAGCATTGCGCGCAGTGGGTCGAGATCGACGCCGCGACCGACCGTGACGACCGCATCCACATCCACTGAAGCGAGTCCGCTGACGATCTCCCTCCAGGGGCCTTGGGAACCATTCTCCGTGCCGTATGTCGCGTAGACGAATGGGCGCTCAGTTCCGAGTGTCTCCAGCCAATCCGGAAGATCACTCCACTGGCCAGCGACCGTAAGTGGCTGCATGTCGTGGATGGTTGTGCCCAGCGGGCGTTGGCCGAGCGGAGGAGCGAACGGATGAAGGTAGGCGTGCGCGTGCATACCCAGGTCAGGAGGGACCTCGAGTCCGAAGCGTGACCACAGTGGCGCAGCCGCCACCACACCAGCCGCAAGGACCGGTCCTGGCAATTCGCCGCTGAAAGCCACCGTCACGCTAGGAATGTCTCTCGACGTCGCAATAGGCGAAGACGCAAGTTCTGAGGTCTCGTGCACGACCAGGTCGGGCCTGAACTCGTCGAATAGGGGCACGAGGGCCTCCATCATGACTGGGCCTGCAGTCGTTGCGAAGAAGCCGGCGAACGCCACCGGCCGGCGCTCACGCGGTGGGACGGCGAAGGCGCTCGGGTTGTTCTGGAAGAAGCGCTGTGCACGTTCCGCTGGCATTAGGCCTGCTGGACTGGTGGCGATCCCCACCCCTTCGATAATCGAACATGATCCCTGTGCCGTCGCCCAAATGACGTCGTGACCTTGACGCTGCAGTTCGAGTGCGAGCGGGATCACTGGAAAGATGTGCCCCGCCCCGCCAGTGGTGCTCACCAGTACTCGCACGGCAGTCCCCAATTCCTCGTCGATCTAAGGTCTCAGTCACAAGAAGCAATGAAGTGTCCGAACTAAAGGGTATCGGTGCGGGCTCCAGAGCACATCGGCATCCTCGCAGTGTCACGGACACTCCTCCCCACGCTCTGCTAGCGGGGTTTTCTGGTGGAGCCTTCACCTGTCAAATGGACACCTGAACACATCCTTCTCGGTCCACTGCCTTGAGCGCCCGCTGGAGATATGAAGGCACCGCGAGAGGTTTCCGCTATTGGTGCACCCCTGCAACGTTGACAGGCATCCGAAAGTTTGATGGGCGGTCTCGAATGCTTCTGTTTTACGGTTCGACGGTAAAGCTGGTGATTGGGCCTGCACAGCTCCCAGTGTCGGCACAAGTCGAGAAATCCCAATTATCGACCCCTGCATAAGCCTCGCCGACAGGGAAGTCGCTGGGCAAGATGAGCTCCACGCGGAACGAACCATCGAACTCATCCGGACGATTCACCTGGACAAGGGCTTTTCCGGCGCCGACGTGACCCGCTACGACAACCCAGCCCTTGCTGGGGACCTTGACGTTGCAACTGTCAGCGGATTTCACGGTGATGGAATCACCCGGGTGAATGGTGGTGGGCGCGATTCGCATCCGAGGGACGCAATTCTCTGCCGCGACTTTGTTCATGGCACACCCCGTCACTGCCAAAGTCACCGCCACGATCACTATCGCTGATGCCCGTGCCCCCGCCCGTGCCGTTCTGACCATGTATCGACGCTACTGCGGCATGTTGACCCGCGTATCGGAAACCCGTGTAACGATTGCTCCTCGATACGGCACCTCCGACCGACCATGGTCTCACGCTGCCCATCCGGCGCTCAGGAGTCCTTACGGATCCAGCGGAAGGTCAGGCGGCACGCCACGAGGCCGACCACGAGCCAGATCGCGGTGACGGTGGCGACACCGACGAGGTTCCAGGTGCCACCCATTTCGAGGGCTTTGAATGAGTCGGGGAGGAACACGGAACGCATTCCCTCGGCCAGCCACTTGAGGGGGAAGATACTCGCGAAGTTCTGCAGCCAGCTGGGCAGCTGCGAAAAGCTAATGTACACGCCTGAGATGAACTGCAGGATCAGGGTGATCGGAGTGATCACTGCCGTGGCGGTCTTGCCGGAGCGTGGCAGGGCGCTCAGCGCGATACCCAACACCGCACAGGTCGAGACGCCGAAGAGGAACACCCAGGCGAAGGTGAGCCATTTGACGGGATCGGTCGGCAGCGACACCCCGAACGCGAGGGCCGCAACGACCAGCAGCAGTGCCGACTGCAGGATGCCGGTCACGATCACCTGCCCGATCTTGCCGATGAAGTAGCTCATCACCGGTAGCGGGGATCCGCCGAGGCGCTTGAGGGTGCCGTCGCTCTTCTCCGTCGCTATGTCGATCGACATGTTCTGCAGGCCGCTCAGGAGCACTCCGACGGCGAGCATGGCAGGAAGATAAAAATCCGCGGCCGTCACCTTCGCCCCGCTCGCGGTTTGGCCAAAGCTGCTTTTGCTGAACGCCACAGAGAAAATCGTGAGGAGGATGAGCGGGAACAGAAAGGTGAAGAACACCGAGTCGCCCTGACGGAAGTAGGTCTTGACTTCGTAGGCGATGCGGCTGGCACCGAGGGCGAGGGTGCGGCCGACATCAATTCTCGGGGTGGCGATTGTGGTCACAGTGAACGCTCCAGTTGTTCCATGGTCTTCTCCCGGGTGGTGTGGGCGGCGACGAGCTCGAGGTAGACGTCTTCGAGGCTCGGGCGTCGCACCTCCAGCGCGGTGGGTTCGCCGCCGGTGGTGGCTAAGAGACGTGCGACTACGGATGCTGGTTCGGCGGTTCGCTCTTCGTGGGACCCGTTCTGGTCGGTCCAGCGCACAACCGGGATGCGGGCATCCGCTCCACCGATCTCGTCGATCGTTCCGATATCGATGAGCTTTCCACCCGCGATCACTCCGGCGCGATCACCCAACTGGGCGGCTTCGTCGAGGTAATGGGTGGTGAGCAGGATGGTGGTGCCCTCAGCTTTGAGCGAGCGGATGAGCTCCCAGAACTCGCGCCGCGCCTCCGGATCGAACCCGGTGGTCGGCTCGTCGAGAAAGAGCAGCTCGGGCCGCCCGATCACTCCCAGCGCGACATCCACTCGCCTCCGTTGTCCGCCGGAGAGGGACCTGATTCGGGCCTTCGCCTTCTCGGTGAGGCCGACGGCAGCGATGACCTCATCGACATCTCGCGGATTCGGATAGAAACCGGCGAAGTGGGCGAGTTGTTCACGCACCGTCACGTTGCCGCTCTCACCGGCGGACTGCAGCACGATGCCGAGGCGCGCCTTCCACGCGATTCCGCCACGCTGTGGGTCGATGCCGAGCACGCTCGCCTCGCCGCTGGTGCGGTCGCGGAATCCCTCGAGAATCTCGATGGTGGTGGACTTTCCGGCACCGTTGGGGCCGAGCAAGGCGAATGTCTCGCCGGCTTGGATGTCGAAGCTCACGCCGTCAACGGCCGCCAAGTCGCCGTATTGCTTGCGCAGGTCGCGCACACTCACGTGGGGAGAAGTTGTCATCTCCCAATAGTGACGTGCGGCGTATCCCGCAACAACCGTGTCCGGCTCGAGCGGCCTTAACCGGCCGACCGATGGGACGTGGCATCTCTGCATCCCTTTTCGCTGCGTCCACGGGCTCAGTTGTTAGCCGCTGGCAACGCCAGCGAGGGTTCCGCTACGAGGTACCTCTCGACGCCATAAACGCCGTCAAATCGGATCCCGGGCGCACGGTCAAACAGCGTCCGGTAATCCTCCGGCGTGCGGTCGCTGGTGACCCCCACAGCACTCATGGGGCCGCTGCAAGACCACTGTCTACAGTTTGGTCAGCGCGCTCCCCTTATGCATAGCCAAGTGATCGGTTTTATCACTCTTGACTTCGTATTGTGGGTCATCCTCACTGCAATGACGCGTGCGGCCTTTGAACTCCACATCTTTCGTGTGTTTCTTGGTGATCATGCCCTGAACGTGCCCGACTTCGGAGTTCCATGTGACGTGGTCTCCGACTGAGAAACTCTTCATGATTGCGGCTCCATTAACCCTGCTACAGCTTCCCATCCTTGGGACTCTTGCCAGCTTATGCAGCGCTGCCGGCCCGGGCA
>JBBRDX010000009.1:0-36967 GCA_038203515.1 Actinomycetales bacterium
GTTCAATGCGGCCGAACTCGGGCACGATGAGCGCGGGAGCATCGGCGGGAATCTGCGTCGACATGATCTCTACAAACTACTCTCTCGCACGACCAGCTCGGGCTGGAATACGACCTGTCGGGGCGTGAGTGAAGGGTCGGACGCCTCCTCGAGCAGCTGTTACGGGCACATCTGTGTCGGCGACGCCGTCGTTCTCGGGCTCGTTCTCGGTCACGTGCCGTGCGCGGAGGCGACCGCTGTCCTTGCGAATGGCGGGGCCGTCTCGCTGCACCAGATTTACCTTCGAAACGGTTCCCTCGCGGCGACCCACAGCAATCCGGGCAACACCTCGGTGATGATTGAGAACGGGCCAATCGACAGCACGGCACCGATCGCCTGGGCGCTGTTGGCCGTCGCCGCATTTATTGCCATCGCCTCAGCAGTGGTAGCAGTAGCGGTAGCGGTAGCGATCGGTCTCGCACGCTTTGACGGGCGGGCGGGCGGGCGACGCCACCCTAGCCTCACTCGGCGCCGGACCGTACACCCGATGTGACATCGCGTTCTGGCAGTCACTGCTGATCTGCGGGCTCGGGGCCGTTCTCGATGTCGGGCTGGTGATCCTGCCGGCCTTTGCGCTCGAGCCTCCCGGTGGGGCTTCGCCGATCGTGCCGCCGTGGACCCAAATCGCGACGATTTCCATCGCCCTCCCGGCTGTCATCGCGGTGGCAAGCTGGCTGCTCGCCGGCCGCGCCGCCACTGTTCAGCGACGAATCGTGGTTTCCTGGGTCGCTCACTCGCGCACTCCCCTGTGATTGTGCCCCAACGGAAGGATTGGGCCTGGTCGAAGAGGAACATTCCTGACGCTGGGGCACAATCGCGGCGGGTCGAGCCCGCTCACGTCAAAGAACGCGGAGGAGAGTGACCTCCGCGGATCGCCCCTGCATAACTCCTGCTGTCTTCCAAGGGCGCGGGCGACAACCGCTGAATGCCGGGGAACGCCGAGGCTGGCCGCCCAGTTTGCAGGAGTTATGCAGCCGTGGGTCGGGAGAGTGGCGCGGGGCTGGCGCCACCGCACCGCATTTAGGTATACTTGTATAACAATGTTGTCTCCAATAGCCCGCTCCCCTCGGAGTTCCGCGCTCAAGACCACTTCGCTGCCCGAGGCCGTCTACGACGCGCTGCGCGAGAGCATCGTGACCATGGTCGATCGTCCGGGCACTTTCCTCACCGAGACGGCCGTAGCCGAGCGCTATTCGGTGGCGCGACCCACCGCCAAGGCCGCACTCGAACGACTGGTGAGCGAAGGCCTGCTGTCTAGACGGGCGCATCACGCCGCGCAGGTTCCGGAACTCAGCCGCGACGACATCCAGGATCTTTACTTTAACCGTGCCATTCTCGAAGAGGCAGCCCTGCAAAACCTCGCGGCCGACGCTGTGGTTCCCGTCGCCGCGCTCGCCGCACATCGAGAGCTACTCGAGCATGTGCGCATCGACGATCGTGCCGCCCTGGCCCGAACGGACCTCGACTTCCACCGCCAGCTTGTGCTTGCCCAGCACAGCCCGCGCCTCGCGAAGATGCATGGTCTCCTCATGGGTGAGATCGAACTCTGCATCGGCCAGGTGCAGTCGCACCAGCTCATCCGGCCGGCGGATGTGGCGGACCAGCACCAGGGCATCCTCGATGCCGTGGCTGCCGGTGACGCCACCCTGGCCGGCCAGCTAACTCGCAAGCACATCTTCAACGCCCGCGACCGGCTTTTGCAGAAGTTCGACTCGGACCACGGAGACACATGACGATCCTCACCGTAGCGGTGCCCGACCAGGCGATGCTCGGCCGCCTCTCCACGACCGAAACCGACACCGAGCTCGTCGTCTGGACGACAGATGACGCCCCACTCGGCCGCCCGATCGACCTGTTGGTGTTGCCCTACTCGGTCTCGCCGAACGCGCTGCCGAAGCTCGCCGACTCCCAGGTCTCAGTGGTGCAGAGCCAGGCGCTCGGGTACGACGGGGTCGCGGAACTCCTGCCCGCGGGCATCACCTATTGCAATGCGGTGGGCGTGCACGAGGGCCCGACCGCGGAACTCGCGCTCGCCCTGATCCTGTCCAGCCAGCGTGGCCTGGATGTCGCGGCGCGCGCCCAGCCGGCCGGCATATGGAAACGCGACTGGTATCCGGGTCTGCTCGGGAGCTCGGTGCTCATCATCGGCGTCGGCGGCGTCGGCAGCGCGGTCGAGAGGCGCCTCGTCCCGTTCGATGTCACGATCACCCGGGTAGCCCGCAGCGAGCGAACCGACGACCACGGTCTCATCCACGCCATGACCGAACTGCCGACGCTGCTGCCACTCGCAGACATCGTCGTGATTGCCGTGCCACTCACCGCGGCGACCACGAATATGGTCTCCGGCGACTTCCTCGACCTGCTCGCCCCCGGCGCGTTGCTCGTCAACGTGTCCCGCGGAGCGATCGTAGACACGGACGCCCTGGCCGAGCGGGCACGAACCGGTGCGATCCGAGCGGCCATTGACGTCGTCGAGCCGGAGCCGCTGCCCGCTGATCACCCGCTGTGGACCATTCCCGGCGTGCTCATCACCCCACACCTCGGCGGCAACGTCTCGAGCATGCCGTCGAGGGTCGATCCCCTCGTGCGCCAACAGATCGCCCTCCTACAGACCAGCCGTCCACCCCTGAATGTCACCATCCAGAACTGAATCGAGAAAAAATGAAACTCGAACGCCACTTTCCCAAGATCCGCGACCTCGCACCGCTTATGCACTTCGCCACCCCGGAACTCAACGCGAAGAAACGCAGGCTTGCGAAGGCGCTGACGATCCACGATCTGCGGGCGATCGCCCAGAAGCGCACCCCGAAGGCCGCCTTCGACTACACCGAGGGAGCCGCCGAGGCTGAGATCTCACTCGGCCGCGCACGCCAGGCCTTCGAGGACATCCAGTTCAACCCGTCGATCCTGCGGGACGTCTCGGTGGTCGACACCTCCTCGACGGTGCTCGGCGGTCCGACCGCTCTGCCGTTCGGCATCGCCCCGACCGGCTTCACCCGCATGATGCAGTCGGAGGGTGAGATCGCGGGGGCCAGCGCGGCAGCCGCCGCCGGTATCCCGTTCTCACTGTCAACCATGGGAACGACCTCGATCGAAGATGTGAAAGCCGCGAACCCGGCCGGCCGCAACTGGTTCCAGCTGTATATGTGGAAGGATCGCGATCGCTCGATGGCTCTCGTCGACCGGGCCGCGAAGGCCGGGTTCGACACCCTTCTGGTGACCGTGGACGTACCGGTGGCCGGTGCTCGCCTGCGTGACAAGCGCAATGGATTCTCCATCCCGCCGCAACTCACCCTCGGAACGGTGATCAACGCCCTGCCGCGGCCGGAGTGGTGGATCAACTTCCTCACCACCGAGCCCCTCGCCTTCGCCTCCCTCGACCGCTGGTCCGGCACCGTCGGCGAGCTGCTCGACACGATGTTCGATCCGACCGTCACCTTCGACGATCTCGCCTGGATCAAGGACCAGTGGCCGGGTAGGGTCGTTGTCAAGGGAGTGCAGAACCTCGACGACGCCCGTCGACTCGCGACGATGGGGATCGACGGAATCATCCTCTCGAACCACGGCGGCAGGCAGCTCGACCGCGCGCCAATTCCGTTCCATCTGCTTCCGGATGTCGCCCGCGAGGTTGGAAAAGACCTTGAGGTTCACCTCGACACGGGCATCATGTCGGGCGCTGACATCGTCGCCGCGATCGCCCTCGGCGCGGACTTCACCCTCGTGGGTCGCGCGTACCTCTACGGCCTCATGGCCGGCGGCCGCGAGGGAGTCGACCGCATGATCGAGATCCTCGGCGAGCAGATCACCCGAACGATGCGGCTGCTCGGAGTCACCACGCTCGCCGAACTGACACCGGCCCATGTCACCCAGCTCGAGCGGCTGGCGCCCCGCGCCCTCAGCGTCCCCGCCGCGACCGCGGCGCGCCCCGCACCGCGCCCCGCCAGCGCCAAGCCGAAGACGTCTCCGCCAAAGGCCGGCCCGCGCTCGGCTCCTGTAAAGAACTGATCTCCGCGCGCCGTTCTCCGCGCGCCGTTCTCCGCGCCGCTGAGTGACACGCGCGCCTGAACTTTCGGGCGCGGGTGTCACTCAGCGGCGCGGAGACGTGACCGCCAGCAAAATCTATTCGAGCAACCCCAGCTGCCGTCGCGCCTCGTCGATGGTCTCGAGCACTGCGATCGAGGTGTCGAGCGGATGCAGCGGGGACTCGGTCATCCCGTCGGCGACGTGCTGCGCCACCGCGACCGCCTGCCACACCAGTCCGTCACGCCAGCGAAGCGACGTGGGGTCGTCCCAGCGCAGCGGTTCGTCGGTGCCGTCCCGGTACAGGGTGAACCCTCCGGGGGAGACGAATGGCGCATCGATGTCGACACTCGCGAGGGAGCCGCTCACGGTGGCACGAACGGGGGTCGACACAATCATGCTCGCGCTCAGTTGGGCTTCTGCGCCACTCGCGGTGCTGAACAGGATGGCGGCCTGGCCGTCGACCCCGGTCGACGTGATCGAACCGCTCGCCACCACTCTGCTGGGACGACCGAGTACAAAGTGTGCGAACCAAATCGGATATACGCCGAGATCGAGGAGCGCGCCGCCACCGAGGGCCGGGTCGAAGGCTCGACTCACGGGGTCGAAGTCGAAGATGGAGCCGTAGTCCGCGGCGACGAGGCCGACAGCTCCGAGCGTCCCGTCGGCGACCAGCGTGGCGATGACTGTGGTCTGCGGAAGGAAACGCGCCCACATTGCTTCCATGGCGAAGACCCCGGCGGCCCTCGCAGCATCCGCGATCTCTTGCGCTTCGATGGCCGTCAGCGCGATCGGCTTCTCGATGAGCACGTGCTTGCCAGCCGCGATCGCCAGAAGCGCGAGCGCGCGATGCTCGCTGTGCGGGGCGGCCACATAGACGATATCGATACCGGGATCGGACACCAACTGCTCGTAGCTGTCATACACGCGATCGATGCCGAACCGGGCGCCGAAGGCCGCGGCTCGCTCGAATGAGCGCGATGCGACTGCGTGCATCCGCTGGTCCGAATTGGTGTGCAGGGTCTGGACGAAATCGGCGGCGATGCGCCCGGGCGCCAGCACTCCCCAGCGCAGCGTCGGACCGCCCCTGAGGGGTGTCGCGGTCGACGCGGGAAAGTGATTCATCGCTGGGGCCCCCTGGCCGTTCGGCGTACATTGTCGACGATACTCGTCGCGGTGAGGGCGGATGTACGAGGGCGACGAGCGCGATGGTCACCGGCACCCCATAGTCGGGTGCGCCGAGCGGCAGTAGCAGCACAATCGCTGCGGCCACCGCGAGGCCACGCGAGCGCAAGGCGCAGGGTTCCTCGTCGAGGTCGCGCTCCGCCATCCGGGTGCGGATCCGGACGCGCGGGCCCCAGATCATGGCATCAGCTGAGGAGTGGCTCTCGTCCCAGCGCCGCCGGTGCCACGGTCACAGGCACGCCGGGGCAACTCGCGCCGGCGTCACCCACCTGGATCGTGCCTCAACCGCAGCAGGACGGTGACCACCGGACGGCGGACCGGATGAAGGTGGACGTGCCGGGCGGCGAGGACACTCACCGCACCAACCCAGTGGTCTTCGGGCGGCGACCCCTGCGCTGGGCCCTGGTTCACCGGCAGCGGCCCGGGAGTCCGCCACATCCAACCGACCAACGCGGTTATTGTTCCGCTGCGGCACTTCTGTGCCCACTCGAGCCGGCGCAGACCTGTCAAAAGGGAACACACCCGCGGCGGAAACGGGACACGCTTTATCCGCGCAACTCCCGGAGCACGGCCTCGAGCTGGGCTACCGCGAAGTCGATGTCCTCCGCCGTGATCACGATCGGGGGAGCGAGGCGGATGGTGGACCCGTGGGTGTCCTTCGCGAGCACTCCCCGCGACATCAGTAGCTCGCAGACCTCGCGTCCGGTGGCAAGCGTCGGATCGATGTCAATGCCGGCCCAGAGCCCGGCCGATCGTACTGCGACGACCCCGAAGCCGACAAGTCGTTCGAGTCCCGCAGCGAGACGCGCCCCCATCACGCGAGCACGCTCCTGGTATTCACCGGTCTCGAGCAGCGCCACGACCGCCGAGCCGACGGCCGCCGCGAGCGGATTGCCACCGAAGGTCGAGCCGTGCTCGCCCGCACCGAGCACGCCGAGGATGTCGGCGTTGCCAACCACCGCCGACACCGGCACGATACCGCCACCGAGGGCCTTACCGAGCAGGTAGAGATCGGGCACGACGCCCACGTTGTCGCACTGGAAGGTCGCGCCGGCGCGCCCAAGGCCGGACTGGATCTCGTCGGCGATGAACAGCACACTGTGGCGGGTGGTGATATCGCGCACGGCAGGCAGGTAGTCGGCCGGCGGGATGATGATGCCCGCCTCACCCTGGATCGGCTCGAGGAGCACGGCCACGGTGTTGCCGTCGATCGCGGACTCGAGGGCCGCGGCATCCCCATAGGGCACCGAACGGAAGCCGGGTGTGAACGGGCCGAAGTCCGTGGTGGCTGTCGCATCATCCGAGAAGCTGATGATCGTGATGGTGCGACCGTGGAAATTACCATCGGCGACGATGATGTTGGCCCGATCCGGCGCGACGCCCTTCACCCGGTACCCCCAGGCACGGGCAGCCTTGAGGCCGGATTCCACCGCCTCGGCTCCCGTGTTCATCGGGATGACGAGGTCCTTCTTCGCGAGCGCGGCGAGCGCGCCCACGAACGGGCCGAGCTGGTCGTTGTGGAACGCCCGGCTGGTGAGCGTGACGCGGTCGAGCTGCGCCGTGGCGGCCGCGATGAGCGCCGGATGCCCGTGACCGAAGTTGACCGCCGAGTACGCCGCGAGGCAGTCGAGGTACCGACGCCCGTCGACATCCGTGACCCAGGCGCCCTCAGCAGTCGCCACGACCACCGGAAGCGGATGGTAGGTGTGCGCGATGTGGGCGTCTTCGGCGGCGATGAAATCGACCGCAGACAGGGTCATCGGCGTAGTTCGAGGGTGCAGCACTTGACGCCGCCGCCGCCGAGAAGCAACTCGGAGAGGTCGACGCCGATGGGGTTGTAGCCACGCTCGCGGAGCTGGCGCTCGAAGTCGGTGGCGCGCGATGCGATGACCATGTTGTAGCCGTCGCCGAAGGAGTTGAGTCCGAGCACGGCGGCATCCTCCTCGTTCACCAGGATCGCGTCCGGGAATCGCTCGCGCAGCACGGCGAGGCCCTGCTCGTTGAACGCGCTCGGCAGGTAGGCGATGTTGGGCCCCGAACCATCCAACCCGACGAAGCCCGGCTGGGGGTCGAGCACCGCGATCGCGGTGTCGAGATGGTAGAAACTCGGGTTCACCAGCTCGAGGGTGACGACCTCGCGCCCATACAGCTCCGCGAGCTCCTGATGGCTGTTGGACGCGCTGCGAAAACCGGTGCCCGCGAGGATCACGTCACCGACGAGCAGGAAATCGCCCTCGCCCTCGTTGATGTTGTCCGGCACCTTCACGTCGAACCCGTTCTCGCGGAACCAGTCCATGTAGGCCGGGCCCTCGGGCTGGCGCTCGGGGTAGGTGAAGCTCGCGCCGTAGGCGATGTTGTCCAGCACGAATCCACCGTTCGCGGCGTAGACCATGTCGGGCAGGCCATCGATCGGGTCGATGAGATGCACGTCGAACCCGAGATCGACATAGGTCGAGTAGAGCGTCTCCCACTGGCGTACGGCAAGGCTCGTGTCGGTGGGGAGCTGCGGATCCATCCAGGGGTTGATCCGATAGACCACCGTGAAGAACTCGGGGCGGCACATGAGGATGGTGCGCTTGGACGGGATGCGGACGGTGGCAACATTCGTTGCAGGCAGAGTGGCCGACACGAGGGCTCCTTTGGAGATCGGGGTGTGGGGTCGTTCCAGTCTCACACGCACGCTTGTGAACTTTGGCAGCGTTGGGCGCACAAAATCACCGACAATGGTGTGGTCCGCACAATAATGCACCGTAGGGTAAGACCATGGACAGTCTCGACTATGGCATCATCGACCTTCTCCGCCAAAACGCGCGCGCCGGGTACGGTGATATCGGCGAGGTGATCGGGCTCTCCGCGTCCGCGGTGAAACGCCGCGTTGACCGGCTGGTTGCCGACAAGGTGATCCGCGGATTCACCATCCAGGTCGACCCCGCCGTCGACGGGCTCGGCACCGAAGCCTACGTCGAACTCTTCTGCCGCGGCACCGTTGCGCCGGAAGAGTTGCGGCGTATTCTCTCCGGCATCCCGGAGGTCGTGGATGCCGGCACCGTCACCGGGAGTGCGGATGCCATCGTGCACATGCGCTCCCGCGACATCCCCTCACTCGAGCTCGCCCTCGAGCGGGTGCGGGTCGCCCCCAACGTGGACCACACGCGCAGCGCCATCGTGCTGTCGAAGCTCATCCACCGCACGCGCGAGGGGTAGTAGGTCTCGATACGGTCGCCAGAGCGACCTACTCGACCAGCGGGGGGGGGACAGAGCGACGGAGCGACCTACTCGACCACCGGGAGAGGCGAGCGACCTACTCGACCAGCAGCGCATCGATAGTGATCGCCGCGTTGATGAGCGCAAGGTGGCTGAGGCCCTGCGGCAGGTTGCCGAGGAACTCGTTGGTCTCGGCATCCATCATTTCGGCGTAGAGGCCGACGTCGTTGCCCAGCGCCACCAACTCACCCATGCGGGCCTTCGCCTCCTCTATCCGACCGATGCAGGCGAGCGCTCCCGCCATCCAGAACGCGCAGGCGACGAAGGTGCCTTCCTCGCGCTGCATGCCCGAGTAGCGGTAGACCAGCGGCCCACGCCCGAGTTCGCTGTCGATCGCGTCGATCGTCGCCGACATCCGCTCCCCCCGATCGAAGCCGCTCGCGGCGTGCAGCAACACGGATGCGTCGAGGCGCTCGCTGCCCGGATACATCACGTAACTCTGCCGCGTCTCAGACCATCCGTTGGTCTCCACCCATGCCCGGATGCGTTCCCGCTCCGCCGCCCAGCGCTGACTGCCGCCGGGCAACTGCCCAAGCTCCGCGAGATGCACCGCGCAATCGAGGGCCTGCCAGCATCCGAGCTTCGACGAGGTGTAGTGCTGTTGATCCTCGAGCTCCCACATGCCGGAATCCGGCCGTTGCCAGTTGTCGCAGGCACGATCGGCGATCGAGGCGAGCAGACGGCCTGTCTCGGCGTCGAGCAGGTTGCCATCGTCAACGTAGGCGTGCACCACATCGAAGAGATCCCCGTAGACACCCAGCTGCAGCTGCCCCTGCGCGCCGTTTCCCACGACGACCGGGCCGATGTCACGCCACCCCGGCACATCCGGATGTGAAACGCCCTCGGGCACAGAGCCATCCAGCGCAAAGAAGATGTGCAACTCGGGGCCGTGCTCGCGAATGGTGGTGAGCAGCCAGGAGACGGCCGCATGGGTTTCCTCCCGCAGCCCGAAGCAGATGAGCGCGCGCACCGTGTAAGCCAGGTCGCGCACCCAGGCGAAACGATAGTCCCAGTTCTTGCTGCCCTCGCGGCTCTCGGGGATCGACGTGGTGGCCGCCGCCGCGATCGAGCCGGTGGGGCTGTAAATGAGCAGCTTGAGAGCGAGCGCACTCCGCAGCACGGCCTCACTCCAGTCCCCCTGCCAGGAGAACTCGTCCGACCACGCCTTCCAGTTGGCGATGGTGCGGTCGATGCCGCGGTCTACGATCTCCGGTGTCACCATGTGTAGCGGCTCGCGCTCAGTCGCCGTGACGACCACGAGATGGCGGGAGCCCCCCGAGGTCGTAAACGCACCCGCGATGGCCTGGCCCTTCGCAGCGGATGGCCCGTGGTCGATGCCGCGCACACCGAGCATGACGCCGTCGACCCGGATCACTGGGCCCTGAACGGTGTGCTCCACCCAGGGTGAGGCAGTGCCGAGCACCGTACCGGGTGCGACGGACCAGCGAAGCACGACAGCCCCCTTCAGCCCGTCCACGCGGCGGGCGAGCTCGGCCCAGGGCAGTCGCCCGGCGACACCGGTGACTAGGGCGTCGGTGATCCGCGCGCGGCCCGTCGCGGTGGTGAAGGTGGTCTGCAGCACGTTGGTGCCGGGCACGTAGCGCCGCGTCACGGTGTAGTCGTCGACCGGATGCAACTCGATGCGGCCGCCGTGCGGGGCATCCACGAGTGCGGCGAAGACGGGCCGGGTCGGCAGGGTGGGGACGGGAAACCAGTCGATGGAACCGTCGAGGGCAATGAGTGCGACGGTGCGTCCGTCGCCGATCGCCGCGTAGGCGCGCAGGTCGGCGTAGCCGTCGACGCGGTTGGCAGGTCCGTCGCCGTCCCGCTGCAGCGAGAAGCCGGTCATGCGCCGAACCGCCGTGCGGGGCGGCCGTGCGTTCTGGTGTCGATCGCGAAGATCGCACCGGAGAGTGGATGTGCCTCCAGCTGCGCCTCCGTGAGATTCTCGCGGGCGGAGCCGACGAAGAGCGTCGACATCCCGCGCCCGCCGAATGCGACGGAGGTGATGTTCGGCGCGGGCAGCTCGACCACGAGGTCTTCGACCCCTTCGGGTGTGTAGCGCACCACTCGACCACCCCCATAGATGCCGCCCCAGAGAAATCCGTCGGCGTCGATGGTAAGTCCATCATGCGGTTCACCGGAGTGGAAGACCTTGACTTCGCCCAGTTCCCCGGTCTCGCTGTAGGGACCGTGGTAGATCGTCTTCACGGCGGTGTCCGTGAAGTACATCTCGCTCTCGTCGAGACTCCACTCGAGGCCGTTGGTCACCCCGAATGCGCCTCGCAGCACGCGAACCCCTCCATCAGCGGTGATCGAATAGAGCGCGCCATCCGGCTTCCCGGTCGTGACGTTCATCGAGCCGGTGATCCAGCGACCGAAGGGATCGCACTTTCCCTCGTTCAGTCGCAGTCCATCGTGCGCGTGCTCGATGTGAGCGAGATCGCGGATGCCGCCGGCGGCATCCGCAAGCACGACCCGGTCGCCGAGCGAGGCCACATACCCGCTGCCGGTGTTCGTCGGGGCGAACGACGCGAGCGGCGGGGGCAGCTCGATCACGGTGTCGTCGAGGCCCTCGATGGGGCAGCGGTAGAGGAGTCCGGCGGTGATGTCGCACCAGAGAACGAAGCCGGCCGGATCCCACACGATGCTTTCTGCAAGGATGGCGCTAGCATCCCGGAAAACCCGGGGCAAACCCCTGACGACTTTCATGACGCCAGCCTACGGTTCTATTTCGAACGCATGACGAAGGAGCTTTCATGGACCTCGGAATCAGCGGGCGCACCGCCCTCATCAGTGGTGCCCACTCGGGAATCGGCTGGGAGACCGCCCGCATCCTGCTTGGCGAGGGGGTACGTGTCGTGCTGACCGATAAGGACCAGAAGGGCCTGGATACCGCGGCCGCGAGCCTCGGAGCCCCCGAGGGTCGGCTGTTCGCGTTCGCCGCCGACGTCACCAAGGTGGAGTCGATCGCGAAGATGCGAGGCCGGGTCATGGATGCGGTTGGGGACATCGACATCCTCGTGCAGTCCGCCGGTATCACTGGCGCCCAGGGGTATTTCCATGAGATCGACGACGCCGGTTGGACCACCACGATCGAGGTCGATCTGATGGGCCCGGTGCGGCTCGTGAGCGCTTTCCTCCCCAGCCTGCGGAAGGGCGGCTGGGGTCGCATCGTGCTGATGGCATCCGAAGACGGCGTGCAGCCCTACGATGACGAGATCCCGTACTGCTCGGCAAAGGCCGGAGTTCTCGCCCTGATGAAGGGCCTGTCGCGCACCTACGCGAAGGAGGGCCTCCTGGTGAACTGCGTGTCTCCGGCCTTCATCCACACGCCGATGACCGACACGATGATGGAGAAACGCGCGAAGAAGATCGGATCGAGCGTCGAAGAGGCGATCGTGAGCTTCCTCGCCGAAGAGCGCCCGTACATGGCGCTCGGGCGTCGCGGCGAACCACAGGAGGTCGCGGCCGTGGTCGCGTTCCTGTGTTCCGAGCGGGCGAGTTTCGTGAACGGGGCCAACTACCGCGTCGACTCGGGCGCGGTCGCGTCGATCTGAGGCGACCGGGTCTCGATACGGCCGCGGGGCTTGTGCTGGTCGAGTAGCGAGCGCCAGCGAGCGTATCGAGACCACAACTGGCCACAACGCCGAACCGGGTCTCGATACGGCCGCGGGCGGCCTACTCGACCACCGGTGAGGGCAGCGCGGCCTACTCGACCACCGGTGAGGGCAGCGCGGCCTACTCGACCACCGGTGAGGGCAGCGCGGCCTACTCGACCACCGGGCGGCCTCAACGCAACGCGGCGCGCACGAGCTCGAGCGCGTCGGCGGGGTCGAGACGCAATTGGCGGATGCGGGCGGCGAAGGCTGCCGCGGCATCCTGCGCCTGGCGCTGCGTGGCATCACCCGAGGCGGCGATGAAGGTGCCGGCACGTCCGCGGGTCTCGATAACGGCATCGCGCTTGAGCTCGCGATAGCTGCGCGCCACCGTGTTAGGGGCGATGCCGAGGGCATCCGCGAGACCGCGCACGGTGGGAAGCTTGGCTCCGGCGGCGATCGATCCAGCCGCGACCGCATCGATCACCTGCACCCGCAGCTGCTCAAAGGGAGAAACGGATGACCCGGGATCGACCGTCACGGTAAGGCCGCCGACCGTGGTCGCCCGGGGGCTGAGGGGGGAACTGGCCACGGAACCTCCGATCTGACACTGAACGATCTGACACTGAACAATCCGATACTGAACGACCTGACGCCGAGCGGCCCGTCGCTTGAGCGGCCCGTCGCTTGAACGGCCAGGCGGTGTACGTCCTTCGAGCGTACCCACCGCCGACCACGCACTCGAATCACGTGGCTTCTTCGAGCATCCTTCGCGGCTGCCGCAGACCGTCGTGGATGCGCGACTTCACGGTGCCAGGCGGCAGCTGAAGGCGATCGGCGACCTCGACATGAGTGAGATTGCCAACGAACGCGAGCTCGAGCGGCTCGCGCCGCAGCTCCAACAGCCGGCCGAGTGCACGGCCGGGTCGCGTTGATCTCGGCAAACCGGTTGCCGAGGCTGGCCGGTGCGCCGTTGAAGTCGGAGGACCGGATTGCGATGCCCGAGAGATCGGTGGATTCCCACCCCGGAACGTTCGCCGACGGCAGGATCTGGTGGGAGGTCGGAGCGATCATCGGGTCTTCGAAACCGCCATCCGGGGGGTCTTCGTCTTCTGGCAGCTCGACGCTGCGGATGCGATGGTGAGTGCGGACTTGCAGCCCCCGCCAGCAGAGCGGCCGCGGCAAGTCCGGTGGCTATGTCGATTGCGACGGATCGCCTGAACACCGATGGTTTCGAAATCGCGCGCAATACCGTGGGCAGGTCATCTCTCGGGGCCGGTCGACCGGATGCGCAATTCGGGTACGCATCCGGCCGAGGTTCCGCGGCCGTGCTCGGGTACCCGGCCGCAGCGGGGCGGCATCTGGTGTGCCCCCACGTCGAGTATGGGGGGACAGGTCGTGTCCGCACAACGGGGGACTGACCGCCAGTTCGGGGGGTGGTTTTCGGCGGCTGTGACGGGTGGGTGACAGCGCTCCGCGGCCTTCGCGCCCGCGGGTGACACGCGCACCCGAATTTTCGGGCGCACGTGTCACCCGCGGGCGCGAAGGCCCATCCACGGGACGCACGGGTCACCCGGGGCGCACGGGTCACTCAGGGGAGCAGAGCGTCAGCCAGGGACGGATCGGGATTGCCGAAGCGGTGTGCAGTCATGCTGATGGCCTGCTCGTGCAGGAACGGGAGCAGCTCGATTCGACCGGAGGTGGTCACCGGGCCGGCGTAGATCGCCACGTCCGGATCGCCGTCGAGCACCGTTGAGAGTGCGAGCCGGTCACCGCCGAGCAGACGGATCCGTCCCGGCCGGACCTCGGACTGCAGGCGGGCATGCCAGCGGGCATCCGTCTCCACCGCGACGGACTCGATGTCGAGTGGGGGCAGCCCCGAGCCGAACAGGCGGAGAAGTCCCGCCGCCACCGGGACCGCGGAACTGATCGAGAGCGAGGCGCCCGCCCGCGTCGCCGCCGCGATCGTGCGAACGAGCTGGGCGGGGGATGCCCCCTCGGCCAGGCGAACCGTCACCGGCACCGCCCGGTAGCGCAGGATGTTGCGCTCGACACCGAGGTCCGATACATCCTTAATCGTGCCGTATTCGTCCGTCCAGGCTCGCTGGTCGCTTTCGGCTCCGGCGCGCACGCGATCGAACTCGAGAAACTCCATGCCCTGCTGCGCCGCTTCGATCACGCGCGACACTTTCTCGCTGAGACCCGCGAGCACCACCGTGCGACCGGGCTCGGCGAAGACGGGCCGCCAGTCCCCGAGGGTGAGCAGATAGTTCGGGCCGCCCGTCTTTGCGCTCGCGCCGACCGTCGACCGCTTCCAGCCTCCGAAAGGCTGCCGGCGCACAACGGCGCCGGTGATGCCGCGGTTCACGTAAAGGTTGCCCGCCTGCACTGTCTCGATCCAGAGCGCGATCTCGGCGGCATCCAGGGAGTGGATGCCCGCGGTGAGACCGTAGGCCGGAGCGTTCTGCAGCGCGATCGCCTGCTCAAGCGTGTCGGCCCGCATGATTCCGAGCACCGGGCCGAAGTACTCGGTGAGGTGGAATTCGGACCCGGCGGCCACTCCGTCGCGCACGCCGGGCGACCACAGCCTGTCGCTCTCATCCAGCGAGCGCGGTGCCACCAGCCACGACTCGCCCTCGGCAAGGGTAGTCAGGGCCGAGCGGAGCTTGCCGCGAGCCGGCTCGACGATCGGCCCCATTACCGTCGTCGCCTCCTGCGGATACCCCACCCGAAGCGTGCTCACCGAATCGATGAGCTGCCGACGGAACCGCTCCGATTTCGCGACCGATCCGACCAGGATCACCAGGGATGCCGCCGAGCACTTCTGGCCCGCGTGCCCGAAGGCGCTCTTCACGACATCGGCTACCGCGAGGTCGAGGTCGGCGCTCGGAGTCACGATGATCGCGTTCTTGCCGCTCGTCTCGGCCAGCAGCGGGAGATCGGGGCGCCAGGAGCGGAACAACTTCGCGGTCTCCCACGCACCGGTGAGGATCACCCGATCCACTGACGGATGCGCCACCAGCTCGCGACCGAGGTCACCCTCGTCGAGATCCACGAGGGTGAGCACGTCGCGGGGCACACCGCCAGCCCAGAGCGCCTCGACCATCACGGCGGCGCTGCGACGAGCCTGCGGTGCCGGTTTGATGATTACGCCGGCGCCCGAGGCGAGGGCTGCGAGCACGGAACCCGCCGGAATGGCGACCGGGAAATTCCACGGCGGGGTGACCACGATCAGGCGTGAGGGTTCGAATTCGGCGTCGGTGATCCGGTCGAGCTCGCGGGCACGTTCCGCGTAGTAGTGGGCGAAGTCGATGGCCTCGCTCACCTCCACATCACCCTCGGGAACAGTCTTGCCGGTCTCGCTCGCCATCACCTCGATGAGCTCGGCGCGTGCCGCTGCGAGCGCATCTCCCGCGCTGTGCAAAACCGTGGCCCGGGTGTCCGAGCGTCGCTGACCCCAGCTCTCCCCCGCCCGCGCGGTGGCGGTGATCACGGCCTCGAGTGCGTGAACGCCGGTGATGCGGGCAGCGGCGACACCGGCATCGCCGAGTGTGGATGTTACGACCCGGGAGAGGATCTGGCGGCCCCACTCCCGGTTGGCGGCGATCGACGGGTCGGTGTCGGGTTCGTTCGCGAACCCGCGCGGCGCGGTGTCGACCGCAGCGATCGGGACGGTCAGGCGACGATCCTGCACGCGATGAGACGCCGGAACGACGTCGGAGTGGCCCTCCAGCGAAGCGAGGAAGCGCGCCGCCTCACGATCGAAGATCCCCTCATCGGTCGCGAGCTCGAAGACTCCCGACATGAAGTTCTCGCTCGACGCATTCTCCTCGAGACGACGGATGAGATAGGAGATCGCCGAATCGAACTCGCCCGGGTGTACGACCGGGGTGTAGAGCAGTAGACCGCCGACATCGCGCCTCACGGCATCCGCCTGCCCGGCGGCCATGCCGAGAAGCATCTCGAATTCCACCCGCGTCTCCACCCTGCGCTGCTTCGCGAGAAGCCAGGCCCAGGCGAGATCGAACAGGTTGTGACCGGCTACCCCGATGCGCACCGCGTCGGTGCGCGCCGGGAGAAAGGACCAGTCCAGAATGCGCTTGTAGTTGGCGTCGGTGTCTCGCTTCGTGCTCCAGGTGGCGAGCGGCCACCCGTGCACCGCGGCATCCACCCGCTCCATCGCGAGGTTCGCCCCCTTGACGACGCGCACTTTGATGCCGGCTCCACCCTGTGCCCGACGCTGGCTCGCCCACGCGGTGAGGCCCTGCATCGCGCGGAACGCATCGGGAAGATAGGCCTGAATGACGATCCCTGCCTCGAGGTCCTTCAATTTCGGCTGCTGCAGGATGCGGCGAAACACCTCGATCGTGAGGTCGAGGTCGCAAAATTCCTCCATGTCCAGGTTGATGAACTTGGTGGTGGGGGATGCCGCAGCGAACTCGTAGAGCGGAGTGAGCCGCTTGACGACCCGGGCCACCGTCTCGTCGAATGACCACATCGAGAGCTGGCTCGACACGGAGGAGACCTTGATGGAGACGTAGTCCACGTCGTCTCGTTCCAGCAGCTCCCGGGTGCCGGCGAGCCGACGATCGGCCTCGTCGTCGCCGAGCACCGCTTCGCCGAGCAGGTTGAGATTGAGGCGGATGCCCGAGCGCCGCAGCGCGCGCATGCTGTGGTCGAGCTGCCGGGCGCTCGCGTCCAGGATGAGGTGGCTCACCATGCCGCGCAGCACCCGCCGGGCGACCGGCACGATCGGCCACGGGATGAGGGGTGCGAAACCCCCGCCGAGCTGGATCGCAACGCGCATGTACCAGGGCAGGAATGCCGGGATAGCGCGCGAGAGCTTCTCGAGGTTGCGGCCGGCGACCCGGAGGTCCTCCGGGCGCACCACACGGTCGACGAATCCGATGGTGAAGTCGAGGCCGCGCGGATCCCTGAGCACCCCAGCCAAGCGCTCTGCCGAACGATCGGGCGCGACATCCGCGCTCTCAGCGAGCCAGCGACGCACGGTTGCCACGGCCTCCGCGGCAAGCGGATCGGGGCTCGCTGGCGAATCGGCGGCGGTCGAAAGCATGTATCGAGACTACTTGGGCTCATCATCGGCAGGGATTTGCACCCCAGCGACCACGCCACCCTCGTAAGATCTGGATCATGTCGAGCCATCTGCAGGACATCGTCATCGTCGGCGGTGGCCACAACGGTCTCGTCGCGGCGGCCTACCTCGCCCAATCCGGTCGATCCGTCACCGTACTCGAGCGGCTCGATCATCTCGGTGGTGCGGCCGTCTCGGCGCAGCCCTTCGACGGCAGTGAGGCGCGATTGTCGCGCTACTCCTACCTTGTCAGCCTGCTGCCATCCACGATCATCCGCGACCTCGGTCTCGAGATCCGTCTCGAACGCCGCCGGTTCAGCTCCTATACACCCCTGCCAGGCACCGATCGCGGACTGCTCGTGGACAACGGGGACGCCTCGGCCACCCGCCGCTCCTTCGAATCGCTCGGTGCAGATTTCGACGCCTGGCAGTCATTTTACGATCGAACCGCCGAGCTCGCCCGCGCCGTATTCCCGACGGTGACCGAACCTCTGCTGCGGCGATCGGAACTGAAGCGCATGGTGGATGCCACGAACTGGACCGACTTCATCGACCGTCCGGTCGGCGAAGTGATCGAGCGCAGCTTCGACAACGATCTCGTGCGCGGAGTCGTGCTCACGGATGCCCTGATCGGCACCTTCGCACCGGCAAACGACCAGACTCTCGGCGCCAACCGATGCTTCCTCTACCACGTGATCGGCGGCGGCACCGGGGACTGGGACGTTCCGGTCGGCGGCATGGGCGCGGTCACCAGCGCCCTCGCAAATGCGGCCCGCACGGCCGGGGCCACCCTGCTGACCGGCGCCGAGGTCAGATCGATCACCCCCGACGGTGAGGTGCGCTATCGCCTCGGTGACGACGAGCACAGCGTGAACGCCGGCACCGTGCTCTCCAATGTCGCCCCGCAAGTGCTTTCCGGATTGCTCGGCCTTTCCCAGTTGCTCGGCGATGCGAGCGAGCCGGTCGAGGGCGCCCAGGTCAAAGTCAACCTGCTGCTCAGGCGACTCCCTCGCCTGCGTGACGGGTCGCTCGATCCGGCCGCCGCCTTCGGCGGCACCTTCCACATCAACGAGGGCTACGGGCAGCTCGAGCGAGCCTTCCGGGCGGCGAGCGCCGGCGTCATCCCGAGCCCCCTCCCGGCAGAGATCTACTGCCACTCCCTCACCGATCCGAGCATCCTCTCGCCTGAGCTTTCGGCCTCCGGCGCCCAGACTCTCACCGTCTTCGGGATTCACACGCCGCATCGGTTGGTCACAGCAGCTACGAATGACGCCGTGCGCGCGGCGCTCGAACGCGCGGTGATCGACTCCCTCAACAGCGTGCTCGCCGAGCCGATCGAATCGCTCCTGCTGACGGATGCCGCGGGTCGCCCCTGCATCGAGACGAAGACCACCCTCGACCTCGAATTGGCCCTGAGGCTGCCCGGAGGCAACATCTTCCACGCCCCGCTGTCATGGCCCTTCGCCGAAGACTCGGCCGAGCTCGGCTCTGCGGCGGAACGCTGGGGTGTCGCCACCGCACACGAGAAGATCCTGCTCTGCGGAGCCGGGGCGCAGCGTGGCGGCGGTGTGAGCGGGCTCGGCGGGCACAACGCCGCAATGGCCGTGCTCGAGGGGTAGTCGCCCTTTGCCTCCCGCCTACGAGCCGGTTAAACTCGAACACGCGGCATGTCGAGAATGCTGCGGGATCTGAGGAGCTTCGCCATGGCAGCGTTCGACCAGTTTGCGAACCAGGGCGGTGCCGCCGCAGGCGACGAGTCCGAGGCGGCCGCGGCCCAGGCCGAGGCCGACGAGTTGCTGCGCCAGGGCGCGGATGCCGCCCGGGCCGCCGACTTCGGTGGCGGCCCGCTCGGCGCCCATCCCGAGCCCGACACGGTCGACCAGCCCGACACGCTCTAGCAAGCCTGCGACTGCGGCACAGCAGTCGACAGCTCGCGTCGCGGGGCGTTATCGCATGCCGATCGGCTCGGTGAGCATGCGAACGTGACACCCGAGAGGGAGTGCGACTCACTTCGTACAGCGCGGCCCGTCACAAGACGAGACCACCGGGCAGAGCCTCTAGTCCCACTCGCTCGGAGCGTTGGCGCGGGCGGCCGGGAGCGCGACATCCGTGGCCCACCGAGCCATCCACTCTGGCAGCGGATGACCGGTGATATCGATGCCCGCCACCTCCGCGACCTCGGCCGTCGTCACGGTGCCGCCGGTCTTCTTCACGAATCGGCCGCGAGTGGTCGCACGCGCGTAGATCTCACCCTCGACGACCGCACGCTGCTCCACGTAGACCGCTTTCGCGTCGTAACCGACAATGCGGGTTTCGAGCGTGAAGCGCTGCCAGGGCATCAGCGACCGCCGAAAACTGATCGTCTCATCCGCCATCACCGGAAAGAATCCGGCCCCGAACAGGCGGGACCATACGCCCGATCGCTGCAGCAGGTCCATGCGGCCGAGATCCATGATCGACAGGTACACGCCTTTGTTCATATGACCGAGCACATCGAGATCGGTGGGGAGCACGCGAAAGGTCATGCGTCCGACGTCATGGGGGTCGAGCCGCGGACCGTTACGGCGCAGCCAGACGAGGAAGGTACGAAAGATGAGGTGCACGGGACAACGCTAATGGCGGCGGTGATCCTGGATCGTCATCCGTGGCCCGAAGCGGGGTTTCGCGAAGCCGCTCGCCTCGATCAGTCGCATCACGCGCTGCCGCTGGCCGGCCCACGGAGCGAGCAGTTCGAGCATTCCGTCATCGTCGACGGGCGAGCCGGCGAGAGCCCAGCCGACGAGCGCCGGCAGGTGATAGTCGCCCACGCTCACCGAATCGGCGTCTCCGTGGGCGCGCTGGGTGGTCTCCGCCGCGGTCCAGGCGCCGACCCCCGGCACACTGCGCAGCCGCTTCGCCGCCTCAGCGCCGCCCCGGCCGAGGGCGAGGGTGCGCTCGAGGCCGCCGGCGACGGATGCCGCGGCGATCGCCGTCCGCGAGCGTTGAGGGTCGACGCCCGCCGAGTGCCACTCCCACGACGGGATCAGCCGCCAGGCGCGAGCAGAGGGGAAGACCCGCATGCCACTCGGTGCGGGCCCGGGCGCGGGCTCACCGTGAGCGCGAACAAGCGTTGCCCAGGCCCGGCGGGCCTCCTTGCCCGTGACTTTCTGCTCGAAGATCGCCGCGACCATCATCTCGAGAACGAGGCCGGTGCGCAGCAGCCTCAGCCCGGGATTGCGTCGGTGCGAATCATGCAGGAATCGGTTCCGGGACACATCGAAGTCGCCCGGGTCGTCGCCGGCGCCGAGTAACTCCGGAACCGCGGTGATCGCCCACTCCGCGCCATCCCCCCACGCCGTTGCCGATACCGTGCCGCGGTTTCGGGCGAGGTGCAGTGTCGCGGTGCCGAGCGGCGTCGGCAGCGTGCGCCAGACGCCCGAGGCATCCCACTGCATGGTCGGGTCGGCTGTTCCACGACTGAGCGGTCGCAGCGTCTGCGCCAGATCGAGCGGATGCGGCGGGCTATAGCTGCTTCGAAGCGGCGCCGTATCCATACCCTCGAGAATACGGGTGGTCGATATCTTCGGCGGCTGTGCCAAGCGGTTCGGGCGGTGGTTATCAACAGGAAGTGGTGGTGGAATAGGGAGGCTCCCACCGAAAGAAGCCCCGTGACTCCCGCCACCCCTTCCACTCCGCCGTCATCGAAGGCCAGCCGCAACCGCAAGCTCGAGGCGTTTCGCGCCGGAGAAAAGCGCCGCGCGCGCGTGCGTCGCATCGCCATCACGAGTGGCATCGTGGCGGCTGTCGCGGTGGCTGCGCTGGTCGTGACGTCGATAGTGCTGACCTCGCGGCCCACCGCAGCGCCGTCTACGGGCGGCGCCATCAGGGGCCTCACGACCTACACCAACACGGCCGGGCACGTGCAGGGATCGGTCACCTACGATCAAACCCCGCCGGTTGGTGGACCACATAACCAGCTCTGGCTCAATTGCGGAATCTACTCGAAGCCAGTGCCCAATGAGAATGCGGTGCACGACCTGGAGCACGGCGCGGTCTGGGTGACGTACGATTCGTCGCTGCCCGCCGCGACCGTTACCAAGCTACGTGACCTGATGCCGTCCTCCTACACCGTGCTATCACCGTATCCGGGGCTCGGCGGCTCGATCGTGCTCAGTGCCTGGGATGTCCAGTTGAAGGTGTCGTCAGTGACGGATCCCCGAATCGAGCAATTCCTCGGGAAGTACCGGCAGAGCCCGAAAGCGCCGGAGCCCGGAGCTCCCTGCACGGGCGGACTCGACGCGCCGGGCAAGCTCTAGCCTGACCGCGTCTGCTCGAGTCCGCGGCGGTACCAGCGACCCGGCCCGCCGGGAGCCGCTGGTGGCGTGCGACGAGCACGCGGCCAAGACGGCGTGCTCCGAGCATCCGCTGGTCGGGTCAGCGCACGTGTCGCGCTGGACGTTGCGGGTGACCGTGCTTCCGTTGCTCGGTTCGTGGACTCCGTTGCCGAGTTCGGCGCTCGAGGAGCGGACGGTCCCGAAGGGTGCGTCCGGGGTCTGCTCCGGCCGGGGCGTGAAAGGTGAGCGGCCAACCTACGGAATGATGGGCACATGAGCATTGGAATCCTCACCAGCGGCGGAGACTGCCCCGGGCTGAACGCGGTCATCCGCGGTGCCGTTCTCAAGGGCACGCAGATCTACAAACAGCAGTTCGTCGGCTTTCGGCACGGCTGGCGCGGTGTCATCGATGGCGACATCATCCCCCTCGAGCGTAAGGACATCCAAGGCATCGGCAAGCAGGGTGGAACCATCCTCGGCACCTCCCGCACCAATCCGTTCGAGGCGAACGGCGGAGCGGATGTCGTGCGTGCCAACATGGAGCGGCTCGGCGTGGACTCGCTCATCGCGATCGGCGGCGAGGGAACCCTCGCGGCCGCCAAGCGTCTTACGGATGCTGGCATCAAGATCGTAGGCGTGCCGAAGACCGTCGACAACGACCTCTCCGCCACCGATTACACCTTCGGCTTCGATACCGCCGTGCAGATTGCGACGGATGCCATGGACCGCCTCCGTACCACCGGCGACTCGCACGGCCGCTGCATGGTCGCCGAGGTGATGGGTCGACACGTCGGCTGGATCGCCCTGCACTCCGGTATGGCAGCCGGAGCCCACGCCATCCTCATCCCCGAGCAGAAGACCTCGATGGACCAGATCGCCACTTGGGTGCAGTCCGTGGTCGATCGCGGACGCGCGCCACTGGTCGTTGTGGCCGAGGGCTTCCACCTCGACACGATGGATGACGCCCACTCCGAGCGCGGACTCGACGCATTCGGGCGCCCCCGCCTCGGCGGCATCGGCGAACTCATCGCCCCGGAGATCGAAGCGCGGGTGGGAATCGAGACGCGCGCGACGACGCTCGGCCACATCCAGCGCGGCGGCACCCCGACCGCCTACGACCGTGTGCTCGCCACGCGCTACGGCATGGCCGCGGTCGACTCCGTGATCCACGCCCGCTGGGGCCGCATGGTCTCGCTCAGCGGAACCTCCATCACCCATGTCGCCTTCGAGGATGCCCTCGGCAAGCTCAACACCGTGCCGCAGTCCCGCTATGACGAGGCCGCGATCCTGTTCGGCTGATGCGGGCCGTCGGGCAACGCTCGTGGTGGCCGCCTCGCAGGCTGGGGAATGGGGCGGCACTGCGTCCATGCAGCGCAGGATCGACCGGTCAAGCCTGCCCAGGAAATCGACTTGGTAGTAAATGCGACTTTGCGCGATGTGAAGCCACAACTACTACCAAGTCGATGGTGCAATCCCGCGGATGGCGGTGTGTCAGACCGCAGGCCTCAGACCACAGGCAGTACAGACCGTAGACCTCGGAACGCAGGCCGGGGACCGCGGGCAGCTGATCGCAGGTACCGCTTCAGCCGCCGCCCGCGCCGCCGCCGGCAGGGCCTGGAGGATTCGCGACACCGCCGCGTCGTCGTGAGCGGCCGTGACGAACCAGGCCTCGAACACCGAAGGAGGAAGCGACACTCCCGCGTTCAACATGGCGTGGAAGAAGGGCGGATAACGGAATGCCTGCTGCGCGCGCACCTCGTCGTAGTTGCGCGGCTTGGTGGGTGAGAACGCGAACGAGAATAGGTTTCCGGCGCGCTGCACGGAGTGCTCGACGCCCTCAGCACTGAGCGCCGAAGACACGGCAGAGGAGAGCTGGTCGGCGACAGCGTCCAGGCGAGCGTAAACCGTAGAATCCGCGGCCCGCAGCGTGGCGATTCCGGCAGCGACCGCCACCGGATTGCCGCTGAGGGTTCCGGCTTGGTAGACCGGACCGAGCGGTGCGAGGTAGTCCATGACGTCCGCGCGGCCACCGAGCGCGGCGAGGGGCAACCCGCCACCGATGACCTTGCCGAACGCGAAGAGGTCGGGGATCCAGCCCGCACCGTCGGGCACGACCCGAGCGGCCTCGAGCCCCCACCAGCCGGCCGGCCCCACCCGGAAGCCGGTGAGCACCTCATCGAAGATCACGAGCGCGCCGCTCTCCCGAGCGATAGCGGCCAGCTCACGGTTGAATCCACGGTCCGGTGGTACGACCCCCATGTTGGCGGATGCCGCTTCCACGATCACCGCGGCAATCTTCTGGCCCTGCACGGCGAAGAGCGCGCGCACGACGTCGAGGTCGTTGTAGGGGAGAACGATCGTCTGCGCAGCGGTCGCCGCAGTGACGCCAGCCGAGCCGGGCATAGCGAGAGTCGCGAGCCCCGATCCGGCTTCCGCAAGCAGCGCGTCGGAATGACCGTGATAGTGCCCGGCGAACTTGACCAGCAGCTCGCGTCCGGTGAATCCGCGAGCCAGACGGATGGCCGTCATCGTCGCCTCGGTACCGGTCGACACGAGACGGATCTTCTCGATCGCCTTCTGCACCGCTCCGGTGAGCTGCCCGGAGCTGTTGGTCGACTCGACGCGCACGCGCTCGCGCACGAGTTCGGCCAGCTCGGTCTCGCCGGGAGTGGATGCCCCGAACGACAGTCCGCGAGCCGCTGCATCCTGTACCGCCTTGACGACGGACGGATGCGCGTGCCCGAGAAGCGCCGGCCCCCAGGTGCTGACGAGGTCCACGTATTCGCGGCCGTCGGCATCGGTGATGTAGGGACCGCGTGCGGAGACCATGAATCGCGGAGTGCCGCCGACCGAGCCGAAGGCCCGCACCGGGGAATTGACTCCGCCGGGAATGGAGAGCTTTGCCCGGGTGAAATAAGTCTCGTTCGCGCCCATCAGAAGCACAATCCCATCAGAAGCACAGTCCCATCAGAAGCACAGTCCCATCAGAAGCACAATCCCATCAGCGCAGCCACCCCGCCAGTTCGACAGCCCAGTAGCTGAGGATCGCGTCGGCTCCGGCACGCTTGATGCTCAGGACCGACTCTTCGACGGCGCGGCGGCGATCGATCCACCCGTTGGCGGCGGCGGCCTCGATCATCGCGTACTCGCCGGAGACCTGGTAGGCCCATACGGGCACCGGGCTCACAGCCGCGGCGTCGGCGAGCACATCCAGGTAGCTCATGGCGGGCTTCACCATCACGATGTCGGCGCCCTCTGCGACGTCGAGCAGCACCTCGCGAAGGCCCTCACGGCGGTTGCCGGCATCGAGCTGGTAGCTACGGCGGTCGCCGACCAGCGACGAGTCGACAGCCTCGCGGAACGGCCCGTAGAACGCCGACGCGTACTTGGCCGCGTAGCCGAGGATCGCGGTTCCGGCGAAATCGTTGCTGTCGAGAGCATCGCGCACAGCAGCGACTTGGCCATCCATCATGCCGCTGAGACCGAGCAGCTGGGAGCCGGCCGCGGCCTGCGCGACACCCATGTCCCGGTAGCGCAGCAGGGATGCATCGTTGTCGACGCTGCCATCCGCGGCGAGCACGCCGCAGTGGCCGTGGTCGGTGAATTCGTCGAGACAGAGGTCCGTCTGCACCACGAGGGCGTCTCCAACCTCGGCCACGACCGCGCGGGTAGCGACGTTGAGAACACCGTCCTCGGCCGTGGCGCCGGAACCGATGGCGTCTTTGTGCTCCGGAATGCCAAACAGCATTACACCGCCGACACCCGCCTCAGCTGCTTCGACCGCCGCGCGGCGCAGTGAGTCGAGCGAATGATTGACTACACCCGGCATCGACGAGATCGGCACCGGCTCACTCACCCCCTCGCGCACGAACATCGGCAACACCAACTCTGCCGGGTGGAGCCTGGTTTCCGCGACCAGGCGTCGCAGTGCCGGGGTCGCTCGTAGGCGACGCGGGCGGATGCTCGGCCCGGTCATGACGAGGCTTCCGGATCGGAGTGGTCGCCAGGGCCATCGCCGTCGTGCTCGCCACCCTGCGACATCACGTGCGACATCACGTGCTCCGCGAGGCCCTCTACGAGGGAGCTCGCGGAGCGGAACTCGGCGATCACATGCACCGCCAATCCGGCGGCACGGGCGTCGAACGCCGTGCGCGGCCCGATGGCGGCCACGACGGTCTCTTCAGGCAGTGGTGCGAGCTGCGCCTGCACCTGGCGGGCGACACTGCCCGAGGTGACCAGCACCGCGCGGATTCGACCCGACGCGACATCCGCCGCGACATGCTCCGAGACGCTCACGCCAACGGTGCGATAGGCGCACACGTATTCGACCTCGAGGCCGAGTTTGGCGAGGCCGGCGACGAGTGTCGGCTCGGCGATATCCGACTGCGGGATGAGCACCCGCCCGACGATGTCGGAGGCCGACCAGTCCTTCACGAGTCCACGGGCCGAGTTGTCGCTCTCGGGCACGAAGTCCACCCGGTAGCCCGCGAGGGTGAGCGCAGCGCCGGTGGTCTCTCCGACTGCCGCAACGCGGGTGGTCGGCGGGATGGTGACCTGCTGGCTGATCAGCACATCCACGGTCGTGGCGCTCGTGATCACCAGCCAGTCGAACAGCCCCTGTTCGAGTCGCTTGAGGGCATCGGAGAGCTCCATCGCGTTCTCGGTGCTGGCGAAGTTGATCATCGGCGCGATCACGGGAACGGCGCCGTAGGTGCGAAGGTTGGCAGCGACTCCATCGCCCCAGTTGCCGCCACGCGGCACGAGCACCCGCCATCCGGCCAGCGGTTTCAGGCTACGGGACGGGCTCATGCGAGGGCTCCGATCGGCGCGATGTCGGCCGCGCCGAGCGCAAGGAGTTCGCCGGCGACCCGATCCCCCAGCTCCGCAGGGAGTAACGCTCGTTCAGATGGGCCGCCTTCGAGCACGAGGGCGTGCGAACTGGTGAGTGAACTCGTGCCGTCGGGTGCGTACACGGTGGCGGTGAGAAAGAGCATGTCACCGTCGACGACGCCCGCGGCCCCGATCGGAGCGGCGCAGCCGGCCTCCAGGCGGGCAAGCACCGCGCGTTCGGCGAGCACCGCGAGGCGGGTGGAGGCATGGTCGATAGTCTTCAGCATCGCGGCGAACGAACTCGAATAGCTGTCTCGCACTTCGATGGCCAATGCGCCTTGGCCGGGAGCGGTGGCCCACTTACCGAGCTCGAAGTACTCGGTGACCGCATCGAGCCGGCCGATCCGGCCGAGGCCTGCGGCGGCGAGCACCACGGCATCCAGCTGGCCCTCGGCCACCTTGCGCAGGCGTGTGTCGACGTTGCCGCGGATGTCGACGACTTCTACATCCGGTCTCCAGCCGTGAAGCTGGGCAGCGCGGCGCGGCGAGCCGGTGCCGACCCGCGCCCCGGACGCCAATTCCTCGAGGGTGAGGCCGTCACGGGCGCAGAGGGCGTCCCGGGCATCCGCCCGCTTCGGAATCGCGCCGATGAGCAACCCCGGGTAGGCGTCGGTGGGAAGGTCTTTGAGAGAGTGCACGACGAGGTCACAGGCCCCGGCAATCAGGGCCTCACGCAGATTGCTTGCGAACACGCCCGTGCCTCCAATAGACGCAAGTGACGCCCCTGAGTGGTCCCCCACGGAGGCGATGGGCACGATCTCCACCTCGAGACCGGATGCCTTGGCCACGGCCGCGGCGACCTGGCCGGTCTGTGCGAGGGCGAGCGCGCTGCCGCGGGTTCCGATTCGCAGCGCGCTGCCGGCACCACTCACGGAATCTGCCCGCCAAGCGCGGGCTTGAATCCGAGACGTACGTTCTCGCAGCATCCGGAGCGGCACACGTCGTACCAGGGGCCGAGTTCGGTGAGGGAGGGGCGTTCGGACACCGGCAGGCCGTCTCGACGCTCCAGCACGAGATCGATGAGCCCTGAGACGTAGGCCGCATGGATACCAGGAGTCGGCACCCGGACCGCAAGCACGCCGAGCTCGTGCGAGGTCTCCATCGCCTCGGTGTCGAGATCCCACTTCACTTCCATGTGGTCGCTCACGAAGCCGAGGGGCACAATCACGACCGCGCGGATACCCGTGCCGGCAAGTTCACGGATTGCGTCGTTGATATCCGGCTCTAGCCACGGCTGGGTCGGCGGTCCACTGCGCGACTGGAACACCAGGCTCCACTCCACCGCCGGTTGAGCAGGTCGATCCGCGACCGTATCGGCACCGACCGTATCGAGACCGACCGGATCGAGACTCGCCACCACGACTTCCGCCACCGCCCGGTGCTGGGCGGCGTACGCGCCGTCCTCGCCGAAGCCGCGGAACGCCGGGCCGCTCTTCGCGGCATCCGTCGACGGGATCGAATGGGTGGAGAACAGCACATGAGTCTCGCTCAGCGGGATCCCCGCCGCGGCCACCTCGGCGAGGCCGCTCTGCAGCCCCTCGATGAAGGGTGTGACGAACCCGGGGTGATCGAAGAACTGGCGTACCTTATCGATCTGGATCACGCCGTCGAGTCCGGTGTCGGTGAGTGCAGCCGCATAATCCTCGCGGTACTGGCGGCAGCCAGAATACGAGCTGTACGCGCTCGTGCCGATGGCGATGAGCTTCGTGAAACCGCGTTCGTTCGCCTCGGAGACGGCATCGCGAATGAAGGGCGCCCAGTTGCGGTTACCCCAGAGCACCGGCAGGTCGATGCCACGACGTTCCAGCTCGGCCTCGAGAGCTACTTTGAGCTCACGGTTCTGCTGGTTAATCGGACTGATGCCGCCGAAGGCGCGATAGTGGTGCGCCACCTCTTCGAGACGTTCGTCGGGGATTCCGCGCCCGCGGGTGACGTTGCGGAGAAATGGGATCACGTCGTCCTGGCCCTCAGGCCCGCCGAAGCTGGCGAGCAGGATCGCGTCGTAGGCGGTCGGCTCGGTCACGTGCTCCGGACCGTGCTTCGCCGCATCCGTCGCACCGCGAACCAGTTCGTCGCCCAGTTGATTGGCGAGCTCGCCATTGGTAATAGTCATCGCAGGACCTCAGCAATCTCGGCGACCGGAATGCGGCGACCGGTGTAAAAGGGCACTTCTTCGCGCACGTGGCGGCGCGCTTCGGTCTGACGCAGGTGGCGCATCAGGTCGACGAGGTCGACGAGCTCCGGGGCTTCGAGCGCCAGGATCCACTCGTAGTCACCGAGGGCGAAGGATGCAACGGTGTTAGCGAGCACCTGCGGGTAGGCGCCGCCCTTGCGTCCGTGATCCGCCAGCATGGCCCGGCGCTCTTCGTCGGGCAGGATGTACCACTCGTACGATCGCACGAAGGGGTAGACCGTCAGCCACGCCTCTGGATCCTTGTCGCCCATGAAGGCTGGCCGGTGGCTTGCCGAGAACTCGGCGTCGACGTGCACGCCCATGGCGTTCCAGGTGGGTAGCAGGGTACGCAGCAGCGCGCTGCGACGCAATTCTCGGAGTGCCCACTGCAGGGTCTCCGGCGCACCGCCGTGCAGCCAGATCATCAGGTCGGCATCGGCCCGAAGGCTGGAGACATCATAGAAGCCGCGTACGGTCACCCCGGCCGCTTCCACGGCTGCGACCGCGGCAGAGAGCGAGGCAGAATCGTCGCCCACCGGCACCGTGCCATCCCGGCGTAAAACAGCCCAGAGGGTGTAGCCGACCAGGGTGTGGTCTTCGGGTTTGCTGGCGCTCTCACTGGGGCGCCCATCCGGAATCAGGGTGGTGCTCATACCGTCTATCCTCCCCCGCATCACTGCGAGAACACAAAGCGGCCGTGCGCCACTGCGGGAGAGCTTTCAGGTACCGCCGGTCATGAATCGACCGTATCTACTCGTCGCCGAAGATCGCCCAAGCCACGATGCCGCCGATTACGACCACGGCTGCGGTCGCTCCGATAATCCACGGTACGGGGTTCTCCTCGTAGGACGCCTGCGCCCTGGCTGTCAGTTTGCCGACCTGCTTCGGCACATTGAGCCTGTCCTCGATTGCATCGAGGGTCTGCTCGAGCTCTGAGCGCGTGGCCGTCACCCTGGTTTCGATCGAATCGGACGATGTCGCGTCACTCATCGGTTCTCCCGCTTTCCCATGCCCCTGATGGCCTTAAGGTCCTTCTTCACGCTCTTGATCGTCTCGGTGGGCGCGGGCGGCACACCCTGCTTCACTTGGCGAAGGCCCGCGAGCACGAGGATCACCACGAACACCAGCAGGATGGCGGCCACAATCAGCGCGGCAAGCCACCCCGGCACAATTGTGGCGATCGCCAGGATTGCTGCCGTGATGAGCACGGCGAGCAGGAAGAAGGCGACGAATCCGGCGCCGACAAAGAGGCCGGCACCGATCCCCGCGTGTTTGAGTTTGGCGACAAGTTCGCTCTTGAACTGCTCGATCTCGTTTTTCACTTGCCCGATTACGAGCCGAGGCAGGTCAGCGATCAGGGCGAAGAGCGACTTTCGTGAGGTAGTTTCGTCATCCACGTTCGACCTACTTACCGCGGGCGGAGGCCGGTTTGGCCGCCGACGCCGACCGCGCGGCCCGGGACTGTGACGACCCGGACTTGGTCACCTGCGACACCACTTTTTTCGCGCCATCGCTGAGGAAGTCCACGACCTCAGGCGCCTTGTCCTTGGCAAACTCCTTGGCGCGTCCCTCGACGTTTCTCACCTGGCGCTGCACCCGGGGATCGCCCCAGAGCCTACTGGTGGCTCGCTTGATGTCGTCGTAGCGACCGCGTCCGGCTTTGGCGCCGAGCACATACCCGGCGGCCAGTCCAACGATGAGCAGAAGTTTGCCTCGCATGATTTGCTCCGTCCTGTGTGCCCGAATGGGCATATTTCTGGGTAATCACCTCCACAGTAGACCCCAGCGGCTATGCCTCTGCGTCTTCCAGCAAACGTCCAGACTCTAGTCGCACGTGTGCGATGACGGCCGCGAGCCCGGTGCCTGCGACGCCTTCGCCGATGGCGGTCACACCCTCGATGGGCTCAGGACGGCCCGCTGGGGCACTCCATTCCACCCGGGCGAACGCGACGACGGATGCCTCGGCCAGGGCGACCCCGAGCAGTGCGCCGGCATCGTGCAGGGCCTGCTGGCGTAACCGGCCGTCGGAGACCTTCTCTGCCGTCGCCCCGTCATACGACAGTCGCAGGACGTGTTGATGCGGCGCCGCCCGCGCCGCGAGCCAGTCCCACTTGGCGGTCGCATGCGTGAGGGCTTTCGCGTGAAGCTGGGAGTCCGAGGGGGTGCGCGCCACCAGCACGCCAGTGCCTCGCGGCGCGGCATCCAGCTCTGGCGCATCCACGACGAGTGTCACGAGCACGATTGCGGGCGCACCGGCCGCCATCAGGGGACTCGCGAGCACGACGGTATCGGCTTCGAGGGTGTCGCCGTCGACCAGTGTCACTGTTGATGCGTTCACCGCAGCGACCGGCGAGTCGAAACGCACCGTCACCCCGAATCGTTCGAGGTCGCGCGTCAATGCTTCGACCAGGCCGAACATTCCGCCCACTATCCCAGACACCGCTGTGCCAGCCGGAGCGGCCTCCCGCAGCGTGCGCACACCGTGCGAGAGCGAGCCGGTGGAGAGCATCGCCGCCCGAAGACCCGGAGCGACGACATCCACATCGAGTTCGTCGGGATGCCGGGAGTGGATGCCGAGAGTCACCGGCGCGACCAACTGCTCGAGCACCCGGCGGCCCATCCGGCGGCGCACCAGCCTTCCGAGGTTGCGTTCTTTCGACGCGGCGAAACCGAACATCAGCTCGTCAAGCTGGCCTCGCAGTGCGCCCCAGAAACCGACGACCTCAATCACGTCGGCCGCCAGCGCTGTTCCGGGGATGCCCAGGACACCGGTGCGGGGAAGCGGATGCGCCCGGCCCTCGGCGCTCTGCAGCCAGGCACCCTGCGGGTTCGGTCGCGCGATCTCCGCTCCGAGGCCGAGCTGCCTGGCCAGGTCTGCGACGGTGTTTCGGCGGGTGGCGAAGCTCTCAGCGCCGGCATCCAGGTCGAGTCCTGCAACCGTGTGGCGGGCGACCTTGCCGCCGAGGTGGTCGGAGGCCTCGAGCAGTGTCACGTCCAGCCCACCGAGCGCCAGATCGCGTGCCATCACGAGACCGGCGATCCCTCCTCCGACGACGATCGCGCTAGGCATGTGCGACGGCCTGCGCATGGGCGAGCCGCACGATGCGCGTGAGCACGTCGGGGTCGGTTTCCGGGGGTACGCCGTGGCCGAGGTTGAGCACGTGAGAGACAGCCGCCCGTCCCCGGGCGATCACGTCGAGCACATGGGCTTCGAGCACCGGCCAGGACGCGGCGAGCAGCGCCGGGTTGATGTTTCCCTGCAGGGGGACGTCTGCGCCGAGGCGAGCGGATGCCTCATCGAGCGGCAGCCGATCGTCGACTCCCAACACGTCCACCCCGATCGCGTGCATCGACCGCAGGAGCTCACCGGTGCCCACCCCGAAGTGCACCACGGGCACGGTGAGATCCTTCACGTGCGCGATCGCTTGGCGGGAGAAAGGCGCGACGCTGCTCTCGTAGTCCGCCACGGAGAGTGACCCCACCCAGGAGTCGAATAGCTGAACGGCGCTGGCACCGGCAAGTACCTGTGCCCGCAGGAAGGCCCCGGTGACATCCGCCGCCCAGCCCAGAAGGGCATCCCAGGTCGCCGGGTCCGAATGCATGAGGGTGCGCGCACGCAGATGGTCCTTGGAGGGACCGCCCTCGACGAGGTAGGCGGCAAGAGTGAAGGGTGCGCCGGCGAATCCGACCAGTGGTGTACTGCCGAGCTCGGCAACGGCGCGCGCGACCCCCTCGGCGATGGGGGCGAGGGCGCGCGGTTCGAGGGGGCGAAGGGCCGCGACATCCGCGGCCGAACGGATCGGAGCGCCGAGCACCGGACCCCGCCCGGGCACGATATCCACGTCGACGCCGGCGAGCTTGAGGGGCACGACGATGTCACTGAAGAAAATGCCGGCGTCGACACCGTGGCGACGCACCGGTTGCAGGGTGATCTCGCTCGACAGCTCGGGGTCGAGACACGCGTCGAGCATCTTGATACCGACGCGGAGGGCTCGATACTCCGGAAGGGAGCGACCGGCCTGGCGCATGAACCAGACGGGAACAGTGTCTGGTCGGTACCCGCGGTAGGCCCGGATGAGCGGGGAATCGGCCGTGCGGCCGTCCATGAGCGGGTGATCGACTGGAAGGTTCACGTGTTTAAGTATGGGCGAGGGTTCTGGGTGTCGCACTCGCGCCGCAGGCACATTCTGCGGACGTAAGCTATCAGGGTGCTTCTATGTCTGACTGCCAACCACCGCAACGCCAGTTTCGAGATGCTCGAGAAGCTCTCGCTTGGTGCGCCGCTGGCGGCTGGCATCCTCGTGACCGAGCGCTCCTCCATCTCGGGTGCCGTCGTGCTCGCTACCTGCAACCGTTTCGAGGCCTATCTCGAGATTGATGAGCCACTCACCGTGGCCGCAGCTGTCGCGGTGGAGAACTCGCTACAGGTGATCAGCGCCGCCAGCGGCATCGACCCCGCAGCATTGCGAGACACGGTGACCGTGCTCCGCGGTGACGCCGTCGCCGAACATCTCTTTTCGGTCAGCTCTGGACTCGAGTCGGTGATCGTCGGAGAAGACGAGATCTCCGGCCAGGTGCGTCGCGCACTCGAGCAGGCCCGCGCGGCCGGAACGACCTCTTCCGCGCTTGAACGCCTCTTCCAGAAGGCAGCCAGCACCTCACGCGGGGTGAAGAGCCACACCGCCATCGGCGGCGCCGGTCGTTCGCTCGTGCGCCTGGGGCTCGAGCTCGCCTCCAGCCGCATTGCAGACTGGTCGGCCTCCCGCGTGTTGATCGTGGGTACCGGCCAGTATGCCGCCACGACGGTAGCCGCCCTGCGCGACCGCGGCGCAGTGGACATCACGGTGTACTCGCCGTCGGGTCGCGCGGCGCGCTTTGCCCTGCGTCTCGGCCTGACGCCGAGCATCGATCTTGTCGCTGCCCTCGCCGCGGCGGATGTCGTGATTACCTGCACCACCACCGAGGCGCCCGTGGTCTCGGCCGCGCACCTCTCGCCCTCGTCTGGCGGCCAGCGCCGCATCGTGATCGACCTCGGGTTGCCGCGCAACGTGCATCCCGACGTCGCGACGGTGCTCGGCACCGAATTGCTCGACCTCGAGACCATCAGCCTGCACGCCCCCCTCGAGGAACTCACAGCGACCACGGATGCCCGCGCCCTCGTTTCCACTGCGGCTTCCGAATTCGCCGCCACGACCGCAGAGCAGCAGCTCACTCCCTCCGTCGTGGCACTTCGCACTCACGTCTTCGGTCTGCTGGAGGCCGAGATCGAGCGTGCACGAACCCGCGGTGATGACGACGGGCGCGTCGAAGCGGCCCTCCGTCACCTCACCGGAGTGCTGCTCCACACCCCCTCCGTGCGAGCCCGGGAGCTCGCCCGGGTGGGCGAGGCCCAGTCCTTCAGCGATGCGGTCACCGCACTCTTCGGTGTCGATGCGGTACTGGACACCACACCCCGTCTCACTCTCGACGACCTGCGCGCCTGACGCTCCCGCGATACCGTCCCCCCTGCACCCAAGACCACGTCTGCGGATGAAGACGGCCCCTTGAGCCGAGGATGCCCCGGCCCCTCCGTAAACGGAGGGCCGGGGCATCCTGTGTCGTGACTTAGCTGTTGCGTTTATTCACCCGGTTCACCGTGATGACGCCGGCACCGAACAGCACGAACAGGAGTCCGAGCAGGAGCCCTCCGGCGAGAGTGCCGTTGGATCCGGTGAAGGCGAGAGTGCCGTTGGATCCGGGGAGAGCGAGCGTGGGAAGCTCTCCACAGTTCTTCGGATCGGTGAACTTCAGGTTGCGGACAGCCACGGCGCCCTGTTCGAAACCGAAATCGGCTGACGTGAGACTCGCGACCACATCGACCGTCTTGGCAGTGGACACCTGGTAGGTGCCCGGCTCCTGCACCCTGCCGTTCACCGTGTAGATGACACCGTCGACCATACCCAGGGCGTACGAGCCGTTCACTGTGCAGGTGCGGTCCACGCTGGTGACAACCGGCGTGACGAGCGCGAACGTGGGCAACCCACACTCAGCGTCGGTAGCTGGCCGAGAGGTCTCTGCGTCCTGAACCGTGACCGGTGCTTGCTTCACCCATACGTTGTTCACCAGTTTGAAATCGACGGTCGTCGTGGAGCTGCGCGTAGTCACGATCGTCGTGCCACAGTCAATCGCGGTGGAAGTGGTGTTCGTGACGACAGCTCCCGGCTTTCCCGGAATGATCACCGGGCACTCTTCGGGTGTCGCGCTGCGGCTGGACGAAGTGTCTTCGCCGCGAACCTCATCGCCCTTGACCGCTTTGTAGGAGTTGGTCTCCGCGTTGTAGACGTAGGTCGTCGTGGTCGTGTAGTGCTCCGTCACGGTATTTACCTTGCTAGTTGCGCAGGAAATGGTGTCGGTGGATACAGCTCGGGTCGATACAGTCGGGTCCGGCCGTACCGGAGGAACAACCACAACGCGGCACTCTGCGCGCTCTGCGTTGGTCATATCCTGTGTGGTCGTCTCGGTCGTGGTGACCGGCTCACCCCTGACATACTCGGTCTTGTACTCGTTCAGGACGAACGTGGTGGTAGAGATCGTGTCCACGGTGGTAACGGTCTTGACTTGACAGTCGCTCGTGCTGATCGGGCTGTGAGTGACGACCGCTTCCGGCTGAATTGGAGCAACGTGATCGAAGGTGTACTTCTTACAGCCCACCGTGATCTGTTTGATCACCGAATCGCCCTTCACGCCCGAGCCGAGGCTGTAGCCAAAGTTGACGACCTTGGCATTCGGGTTCGCGGCGAGGTAGTCATTCAGCGTTCCGAGAGACGCATAGCCCATTCCGGCAGGAACTCCGAACCCAGCCTTGCTCGTCCACCAGTTGCCGTGGCCATAGAGGTCACCCTCGTTGACGAGATAGCCATCCCACGTGCCGTTGCCGTCACGGTCAACTCCGAGCTGGAGGCCCGGAAGCACGCCGGTCGCACCCGTCAAAGAAATTGACGGTTCGCCCACCCGCCCGAGCGGGATGCTCAGCGCATGGTAGCCAGCGGCCTTATCCGTCGAGTTGGCTCCCTCGGTGTAGACCTGCAACCCGCCAGAAACGTAATCGTTGTGGCCAGTCGCGCGAGTCTCCGTAAAGGTCCACCCGTTGGCATTCAGGTTGGTGGACACTCCGCCATCACCGATAGTAGAGCACAGCTTGACGGTCGGAGGCACGGAGCAGGGAACGCTGGTGCCGGACTTCGTGAAGCTGTACTGCGAGCCGTCCCACGCTTCCACCGTGACGGTGTATTCGTGCGCGACTGCGGAGTCCGTGTAGTCGTAGCCCTTCTTGAAGGTGGTGCCGAAGGTGGTGTCCTCCGCAGTTGCGCCGTCGATGACGACCTTGACCGTGTTGGTCTTACCCGAGATGGCCTCCACCGGCTCAGTGGCTTCTTTCACCAGCTTCTGCTCGGTGTGAGTGAAGGCCGGGATTTCCGGCGTTCCCTCAACCAGGACCTGCCCGGTGTCGCGGTGCGTGTCCTGTCGAATCCAGCCTTGATCCTGCTCGCTGGCGCCATGATTCCAATTGAACGACTCGTACTTTTCATCGTGCTGGGTCGCATTCTTGACCTTGACGTACAGCCATTCTTGGACGTAGGTGGTTTCTACGGCTGGAACAGCCTTGTGATCGGTGATGGTCACTGTCTCGTATTCGGCGGGTGATCCCGGCGAACCTTCGACACCGATGACGGTGTCTGCGTAGTTCGTCAGGTCGAGAGTCAATGTCGAACAGGTTGACGTCACGCTAGGGGTGTGGGCGCTGGCTGTCCCCGCGGTGGCGGCAACCATCCCCAGTGCAAGGGCGAGGGTGGTGACCCCCGCCAGTAGTTTCTTAAGCATTTTCGGGCTGCTTTCGGGTTGGGTAAGTCCCGCACCTCTCGGGGGCTCGCCGGTGACAGCAAGCTCTCCCATAGGTGATGGGTTTCGGTCATGAGTCGGATTTTTGGCGGATGTCGGCTCAGAGCAGATTGCCATGGCCTACAACAGGTGTAGGCATGAGCAGCCAGAAATCGGATGTCAGACCGGCGGTTAGTGACGAAGTGGTTCGGGACACTTTCTAGAGCGCACGCAGTCGGGGGTCAGTCGCACATCTTCGGGTGATGGACGGCTCAGGTGCTCTTCACGAAACGTAGCATGACCCCCAAAGTGTGGACAAGGCAGAACTCCGATCAAAACTGAGGATCCGATACCCCAATTGGGGGGTAAGTGGTCAACGCAAAAACTCCAGCAGACCTCATCGGATCGTTCGCATGGTGTCAAGCCCGCGCAGTCAGATCAGCAAGCTGGAATCCGCGAACTGGATGGTGACGGCGTCGGCGGCGATGGCGGCCGTTGGACTGCCGCACACGACGAACCGTCTACCGGAGACTGC
>JBBRDX010000010.1:0-35240 GCA_038203515.1 Actinomycetales bacterium
CGTCTTCGCGTATGTCGATGAGCGGGTCAGCAATCCGGGGTCCGCGCAATGACGGGTGGCGAGCTGTTTCGGATTCTGACCATCGATGGCGGCGGTATCAAGGGCGTCTTTGCGGCCTCGTTCCTGGCCGAGCTTGAGGCAACACTCGGCGAACCGCTCGTTGATCACTTCGATCTGATCTCGGGAACCTCGACCGGAGGGATCATTGCCCTTGGCCTTGGCATGGGTATGTCCGCCGCAGAGATCCTTTCCTTCTATGAAACGCACGGGCCGAAGATCTTCAGCAATGGGCGCCTTGGGTTCCTACGGGGGTTGACGAACGCCAAATACAGCAGAGAACCGCTCCGAAAGGCACTTGAGGAAGTCTTTGGCGCTCGGCTTCTTGGCGACAGTAAGACTCGTCTGCTCATTCCGTCTTTGAACCTCGAAACAGGAGAGGTCCACGTATTCAAGACCGCGCATCACGAGCGTTTCATCCGTGATTACAAGGAGAAAGTCGTCGATGTCGCACTGGCCACGGCAGCTGCCCCGACGTTCTTTCCCACGCACAATCTCGAGTCCGGGACGCCGCTCATTGACGGGGGGATGTGGGCCAACAACCCGATGGGTACTGCGGCGGTTGAAGCCTTGGGCGTGCTCGAGTGGCCGAAAGGTTCAATCAAGCTTCTGGGAGTGGGATGCACCACGACGGTGACGTCGACGACCGGCGGCCGGGCACATGGTCGGGGAAAGCTCTACTGGGCGACCAGGGTCGCTGACACATTCATGGCGGGCCAGTCATCCTCATCACTGGGCACGGCCCAGTTGCTCCTTGGCCACGAAAATGTGCACCGTGTTTCGCCGAATGTCGGTGCCTCGATGTACAAACTAGACGGAGTCGCGGGCATCAAGTCCTTGCGAGGTCTTGGGGCCTCGCAGGCTCGAACTGAGTATCCGAAAGTGAAGGAGATGTTCCTCACTGGCAAAGCAGAGAAGTTTTTACCGAAGGGAGGACGTCAATGAAACTGGTCAAGAACTTCGACGCCTTTCTCAAGAATCGTGTGAACCTGAGTGACACCCGTATCGATCAGTTGGACGGCCGCGTCACCGCTGTCGGGAATTTCCTCTCCACCGGGTCTGACGTCATTGCGGACAATTTCATCGAACTGATCCCACAGGGTTCCTACGCCCAACGCACGATTATCAATCCTGTCGCGGCGAACGATGAGTTCGACGCTGACGTCCTGCTCGAGATGAACGAGGTAGAGGGCTGGGACGCCGAGAACTACGTGCAGGAGCTGTACACGGTCTTTCGCTCGAGCTCTACTTACCGGGACATGGTGAGCCGCCGCAGTCGCTGTGTGGTCGTCAACTACGCCAACGAGTTCCACATGGACGTAGTGCCGTACCTAGAACGTCACGGCGAGCGCTACATCACAAATAGGAACACGAACACATTCGAGCTCACGAACCCTGAGGGCTTCAATGCGTGGCTCGAGGACCAAAATCGCTTGACCGCGGGACGCCTGGTAAAGGTGATCCGGCTCATGAAGTACGTCCGTGACTTTAAGAACAACTTCTCGGTCAAGTCTGTAATTCTCTCGATCCTTCTTGGTGGTCGAGTAAGCGATGGAGCACTGTGGTCGGATCCCGATCACTACAAGGACCTCCCAACCGCCTTGAAGAACATCGTTGGTGATCTTGACGCGTATCTTAAGGCGAATCCATCGATGCCGAGTATCGATGATCCGAGCTGCCCCGGTGAGAACTTCAACCACCGATGGAACCAAGACGAGTATGCGAATTTCCGAAGTTGGATTCACACATACTCGGCTTGGATCGACGACGCATATGACGAAACCGACCAGGACGAGAGTTACAAGAAGTGGCGCAAGCTCTTTGGTGATGATTTCGGAACTTACGCATTCTCGACGATCACAAAGGCGGCGCAGGAGCATTTGACTCGCTCGGACGTGGCCAACACCGAGGAGAACATTACTGAGAAGTGGGGCATCCCGGTCGTCCTAGATCGCAGGTATCGGGTTCAACTTCGAGGGAGACTTCAGAGGAAGACCGGCTTCAGACACTACGATCTTCCGACCCGCGGGAACGTGGTTGGCAAGAGTCGCACCATCGACTTCCGGATCACCGCGAACAATGTTCCTCCACCCTTCGACGTGTACTGGAAAGTTCAGAACACCGGCAAAGAGGCGTTGGATGCGAATGCCATGAGGGGCCAAGTAGTCAAGGACTCAGGCTCGGTATCGCGGTCCGAGCCAACCGCTCACGCGGGTCGCCACTATGTCGAGGTCTACATCGTCAAGAACGGCGTCTGTGTTGCGATCGACCACCACCCAGTCATTATCAAGTAGGTGATCATGCCCGAGGCAGTCTCGATGCCGCGATTGAGGGCTTTTGTTGCCAGCGCCGAGGAGCCGCCTCGACCGACTCGTCGGCCTAGCCTCGAGCGACTTGCGGGCGCATCTTCACACCCGCCCGATTGAGCGCCTTGACGATGGTGCTCGCAGTGAAGCCAATCTTCGGTGCGATCTGTGCGGCAGTCAGATGGTCATGGATATAGAGATGAGTTGCCAGCGCAAGTTCGTCCGCGCTCATTTTCCTGGGCTGCTCAATCTCGACGCCGCGGTCGATCAGATGCTTGCGAACCGTGTGATGGTGGACGCCCAGGTGCCGGGCAAGCCCCTTGACCGTCTTGATCTCGGTGTACAGCCGAACAAGCTCATCGACCTGTTCGGACCGTAGTTGCGCTGCAGATGCCGGAACCCGCCTGTCTACTTCTGTTGCACGGTGCTCAGATTCAGCCCGAAGCCGCACATCCATGAGCGTCTTAGTAGCTATGCAATGTTTGGAATAAGTTTGCAAGAGCCGCACCGGGAGAAACATTGTAAAAACTTTTTGATCAGCATATTTATTAAATCGACTAAATTTGTGGACGGTTGTATACCTCGATATGTGTGCACTTATATGTGTCTCGAGCATGCTGACGGCACTCCGCTCAGGGGCGGTTCGCCAATGAAAGTCTGACCGTTATTCACGGTAACGGGTCGGAAAATATTATGGTCCTGTGCTGCTGCTGGAAGTCGATTTGGTCCTCGCGGTGGGGTGTTGTTCGGTTCTTGTTCGCAATTCCCTGTGCTGTTCGGGTGAAGCGAAAGGTGTCGCGCGCCATCACGTCGGCGACACAGGCCGGGAGACGAATCCTTCCTCGGCGACGATTCGTTGCCTCTTGCGGAACATTCGGTCGAAGACGGGCACGTGGGAGTCGTGATAATCGTGAACTTGGGTGGCAAGCAAAGTCTCACGATTGACCCGAGTCACGCGCCCAAGTTGTTGCACGACGCGGCCCTTGAACGAGATCGGCATTGTCAGGAAGAGTGTGTCGAGTTGCGGCAGGTCGAAGCCCTCACCTGCCACTTTGTCGGTCGCGATGAGGACGAACGGTGTCGCGCCGTCAAGCGCGGCAATGCTGGTGCGAACTGCGAGCCGCTCCTTGGTTTTCATTTGGCCGTGGAGCGTGAACGTGAAAATGTCGGCGTCGCTCAGCATCCCCGCGATGGTTTCGACGTGCTCGATCCTGTTGCTCAACGCAAGACATGTGCGACCTTCTCGGAAGGCGGCAATGATATCGGCGGCGATATGGGAGTTGCGGTGCGTGTCGGACGCGAGCTCTCCATAGATTGCCTGGATCGATGGACCGTCTGCTCCCCATTCTTCGGTAGCGAATTGGGTCTCGTGCACGATTAGTTCGCGGCCAGCAGTATCAGCGCCGGTCATCGCATGCCGGATCGGGCCACACTGCATCGTGATGATGTCGTCCATTTGATCGGCTCGATACGGGGTCGCGGTCAGTCCGAGCCAGCGAGTTACGCCAACCTGGCGAACTGCCGCCTCCGTCGATGGGGCACCGAGCGCGTGGCACTCGTCCACGATCACATATCCGTATTCGTCGAGAACCGTCGGGTCGCCATCCTTTCGCGTGATGCTTTGCAGCATGACGATGTCCACCACGCCTTTGCGCTTGTGGCGGCCTGCTCCGAACTGCCCAATCTGTTTCGGGTCGATATCCAGGAATTGCGTGAGGCGTTCGCGCCATTGCGTAGCCAGTTCGGCTCGGTTAACAAGGATCGCGGTGGGAAGTCCGCGCTGTGCGATGCTCGCGCATGCGATCACCGTCTTACCTGAGCCCGGGGGAGCGACGAGAACTCCAGTGTCATGCCGCAGCATCGCCTCGACGGCGTCGTGCTGGGCGGTAGTCAGTGTGCCTCGAAAGGTGAGCGCGATGGAGTGCGGCTTCGGAATCGTGTTGGTGACGTCGACAGTAATTTTTGCGCTGCCCATCGTGCGCAATACTTCATCCAGGAGCCCACGGGGCAAACGAAGGTGGGTGTCGTCGTGCTCGAAGCAATACACATACCGTGGTGTGCCGAAGGTGCTGAAACGTTGCGCCTGCCGGCGAAAGAACTCCGGATTCGACAACGATGCGACGTGTTTGAGCTCCGCAATGAGGGCGATCGGCAGACCAACAGTGGGGATCGCGATCACTGAGCCAATCGTGATTGCAATGCGCTCGGGCCGTGGGGTGTTAGCTGCGACGGGTTCCTTTTCCCTCCGAGGTGATCGCCGCTGGTCCGTTGCGATGAAGGCGGATGGCCCCGTTCGCACCGGCCGCAAGTTCGGAATCAGGCTGCTGACCTCGTCGAGTGACATCAGTGTCAGGCCGGAGAGGTAAGCGAATTGATCATCATACGGAATCCAGTCCGCTGGATCGGCAAATACGGTTGTGCCGTTGGTCCGGCACATCCCTTGTAAGGGCAGCGCGATCAGATTCCCCAGGCGCATTCGTCCCGGCGACTTTCGAGGAAGGAGATCCTGGGAGGGGAAGAACCGGTCGTAGCTCGACAACGTCAGTGCCCCACGGATATCCATCGCTTCTCGAAGCAGTGACGAACCGAGGGAGCGTGCCAGGGAGGCAGGGACGGCATCGGAAAAGAAGATCCACACATGTGCGCCGTCGCCGGAGCGAGAGATCTCCGCCGCGGCCCTCACGCCGTGCTGTGAACACGCGGTGACATAGGCGAACGCATCGGCCCGCCACTCGCCATCGTCGAAATCGCACACCAGTAGGCGGCACATATCGTTCGATGTCATCGGATAAAGCCCCGCGTGGAAGTCGGCACCATTCGGGCGTGTGCCGCGCAGGTGCTGATCGACGACCTGCTCGGTGAGTGATGCAAAGTCGGAATCTGTGACGGCATCCGTGTAGAAGCCGCCGCGAACAGCAGGACTCCATCCGCTCTTTCCCGTCTTGGCGCTCACCCACCGTGTCGCATATACGTCGCTTCTGCCGGTGAAGAGAGAGAGGAACAGCGCAATCTTCTCGCCGGGTGGAGAGTGGCGGTTCACGTTCGGGACTCGGGTTAGTGGACCCGGGGTGAACAGACTCGAGTCGTCCAGCGGCGGTGCAACATTGGCCGTCTCTATTTTGGTTGCGACCTGATTGTCGCTCTCGCGAAGCTGCTCGATCTCGATTTTGAGCAACTCGATGCGGGAGTCGAGATCGTTGATCTCGCGCTGCGCTGCGGCGATCCGATCTGCGGAGTGAGAGTTCGACAACGCCATAGCTTCCATGATGCCCAGCAGACACAACGCGGAGCAAATTGTTGTGCGGCTGACCCGTGATTCACTGGCCCGCCTCACCCCCGTCGTGAGGAGAGGGCATCTCCGGCACCGTGGAGAGGTAGCGGTGTTGAACCGCGCCCGTGGCCAGGAACGTGATGTAGTCGACGATTCAGAATAAATTGTCGAGCGATGTAAAATTAAATAGCTTCAGAAAGACTGGTATAAAAAATACCGAATTTACAGGGCTTACCTGCACTCGATATTAATTAATGATATGCGCCCACTAAAGGACGTATATGAATGAGATCAAATATCCGGAGTTTGCGTTCGACAGCGATCTCACTCGAGCAATCATCGAGCTGGAACGAGCTCGGGCGAATCTGGGTCACGGCACCACCCCGCCGGAGTTCTTTTTTCAACTCAAAGATCAATTCCAACTTCTGACCAGCATCATGTCAGCGCGGATCGAGGGAAACCGCACCTCTATCTTGGATGCTGTCGTGGGCGATTCTCGCCGCCGGCTATCGTCGGACGCGGGTCCCCTCGATGAGGGCGTGCAGGAAATCCTTAATATTCAGGACGCGATCGATTTCATTGAAGAGCGCGTGAGAACCTCGCCCATCGACCATCTATTTATCCGCGAGCTGCACCGACTCGTTGTACAGGGTCTTTCACGAGAGGGCGACCGCACTCCGGGCGCGTACCGCGTGGGCGAGGTGCGAATCGGAAAATCGGCACACCGGCCTCCGTGGCCCGCCGACGTCTTCGACGACATGACAGGCCTGATCGAGTTCATCGCGGAAGACGTTGAACCACAGATGCAGCTTCTTCAGGCGGCAATCGCACACCACCGGTTTTTGTGGATACACCCATTCGGTAACGGCAATGGTCGGGTCTCCCGTTTAGGCACATACGCAATGCTGGTGAAGCAGGGATTCACCTCGGCGTCCGACTACCGCGCAGTGAACCCCACCGCCGTGTTCGGATCGGACCGTCAGGGCTACTACGACAACCTTGAAGCCGCGGATTCCCTCACGAATGCGGGGATCGTCGCATGGTGCACCTATGTGCTGGCCGGATTGAACACCGACCTGAAGAAGCTCTCCCGACTCAGCGACGCAGATTTTGTCACCACACAGATCCTCATCCCCGCTATCGAGCGCCTGCGAGCGGCAGGAGGACTCACTATCGGGGAAGCGCGTGCGCTTGGCATCGCCGCCAGAAGGACGGTAGTCAAGGCCGGTGATCTTGCCGAGGCCCTCCCGGGATCAGCGGCGACACGAAGTCAGGCCGTGCGCCGAATCCTCGATCGGCACCTGCTCAAACCCGTCGTGGAAGGCGGCAGGACCTATCAACTTGTCTTCGCCCCCAACGACCTCACCGTCCATATCGTCAACCGGCTCGACGCCGTCGGGCTCCTGCCGAGAATTCTTCATGACGATCCGATTTAGCGTGATGAAGTGCTAATGCCCTGGGCTGGCATGATTATGCGCATGTGTGTATTTGTGTGCGCACTGACAAACTGGCTGAATGATTTAAACGGGTCTGACCAGTCATTTTGCTTTTTATAAAGCGGCTGGAGGACTCCGTCGTAAGCAAAGAGTTGGGGGTTCGAGTCGCTCCGGGGCGTCAAGCTGGAAGCCGTGGTCAGGGGCACGACTTACCCGAAAAGCAAGGGATTCAGAGGCTCGGTTGCCCACAATTGAGCAGTACCGGCGCTACGTTCCGGGGCTGGCCCCACGGTTTGCCGAGGTCTGAGTCATTTCGTCTAGCGGAGTTCGATTTAATTCGGGCACGTGCTCGCTAAAGATCACGGCCATACGGATGGTTGTCGCTCTCGCCTTCGGCCGATGCTGACAATCGGCGATCGACTGGCTCGAGGTAGCGGCCGACAGCGCGGTGTTGGGCGCATGCCCCGCACTGTGTGGTCGCAACGGTGTCTGGGATCGATCCCCAACTCTGGCAGGGGTCAAGTCTGCCTATCCGACCTGCGGCGCGGCCATCGTGCTGGCGGCGCGGGTCCGAGGTGCCAGCGGCTGCAGTTGTCCAGAGTTGAGCCCACATGACGGATGGAGAAGTGGTTCCAGCAACCGGGGGACCGTCTGGTGGCGATGGACGTTGACGCGTCAGAATAACCGCCAGTACCAGCCTTGACATTATGCGCCGAAGCGGGCCATAGTTTTCCACAACGCGACAGGGTTCACATGAAAACATTCGACATAGCGATGACTGATGGTGGCATCGAGACTGTTTTGGTTTTTCACGAAGGAATCGAGCTGCCCGACTTCGCGGCGTTTCCGCTTCTCTACGACGAGAGAGGGCGCGACGCAATGCGCCGATACTTCGAGACCTTCTTGAGCATCGCGCAGGAGCGTGGGGTCCCGTTTGTCCTGGGAACCCCGACCTGGCGGGCTAACCGGGATTGGGGCCAACGTCTTGGATATACCCCGGACGCGCTCGCGCGGGCGAACGCGGACGCTGTGGCGTTCGTGCGTGCGGTTGCTGCGAGCCATCCCGCCGTCGAGATCCTCGTCGAAGGAGTCCTGGGCCCACGCGGGGACGGGTACGTGGTCACCAATCGCATGACCGCTGATGAGTCCGAGGCCTATCACTCCGAGCAGATCGCCTCTCTCGTCGACGCGGGGGTCGATCGAATTTCAGCCCTCACGCTGACCTACCCCGAAGAAGCAATCGGAGTGGTTCGTGCCGCTCGCGCGCTCGGAGTCCCGGTCGTGCCGTCGTTCACGGTTGAGGTAGACGGAAGCCTGCCCGACGGGACAAGTCTTGGCGAGGCGATCGAGCTCGTCGATGCCGCCACCGATGCAGCGGCCGCGTACTTCATGGTCAACTGCGCACACCCGACCCACATCAGCCACGCCCTCGACAACCCGGCGACGGCGGATCGGATCGGCGCCCTCAGGGTGAACGCATCGAAACAGTCGCATGCGGAGCTCGACGAGGCAGAGGAGCTCGACGAGGGCGATCCTGTGGCGCTCGGCATCGACAACGCAGCGCTGAGGGCCAAGCTCCCGCGAGTTCAGGTGCTCGGGGGATGCTGCGGCACCGACGCTCGCCACGTCGCAGAGATGATCGACGCTTGGTGAGGTGGCAGAGACTGGAACCGAGGAGACCTGAACTCACTCGGTAACAACGGCCACGGAGGCAGGCATCGACCTCGCAACCTTGGCCGGAGTCAAATTCACCCATCCGACTCACGGATAGTTCCTGAGAGTCGGCCAGATCCCGATTGCTGGAATGCTGTGCTTTGTGGAGGCGGACTGGCCGTAAGTCGGCGGCGATTTCATCATCGATGGAGTGCGGGTCCCCCAGCCAAGGAAGGCCGGTAATGCTATGAGCACGCGGATGTCGAAGGAGCCTGCCGAGGACGCCGTCACGGCACTGGGCCGATTCGACGGCGAAGTGGGCGCAGTTGCGGCACCGTTCTCGGTGCTCCTGTTGCGGAGCGAAAGTGTAGCGAGCTCCGCGATCGAGCAATTGACAGCGACGGTGAAGAACATCGCGCTCGCCGAGCTCGGACGTGAGGTGCTCGTTGCTCTGGATGACTTCGCCGTGAGGGCGAAGCGCGTTCGGCAGGGCTGAGTTTCGGCTGACCGCACGGTAGTGAGAGCATGCCCCTGGCGGTGATCGGCGAAGGAGAGCGAACCCGATTGAGAAGGGGGAGTACTCAGTGGCATCCGGATTTCCTATTGGACAGGTGGGCCTGGGGCGAGGAATGTAGAGGCATGGAATATACGCATCTGGGCCGCTCCGGCCTCACGGTCTCCCGCCTGTGCCTCGGCACCATGAACTTCGGTCCGCAGACCACGGAGTCGGATTCGTTCGCGATCATGGACGCTGCGCGTGACCGCGGCATCAACTTTTTCGACACCGCCAATGGTTACGGCGGCGAGCTCGGCAGGGGTGCGACCGAGACGATCCTCGGCAACTGGTTCGCGCAGGGCGAGGGCCGCCGCGAGCACACGGTACTCGCCACAAAGCTGTACGGCGACATGACCGACTGGCCGAACGAGGGCAAGCTGTCCGCGCTCAACATCCGCCGCGCACTCGACGCGAGCCTCTCGCGACTGCAGACCGACTACATCGACCTCTACCAGTTTCACCACATCGACCGCGACACCCCGTGGGACGAGATCTGGCAGGCCATGGAGACGGCCGTGGCGCAGGGCAAGATCCTCTACGCCGGCAGCAGCAACTTCGCCGGATGGCACATCGCCATGGCCCAGGCCGAAGCCCGCCGACGCAACTTCACCGGGCTCGTGAGCGAGCAATCCATCTACAACTTGCTCACGCGAGACATCGAGCTCGAGGTGATCCCCTCGGCGGTGGGTAACGGCCTCGGGATCATCCCGTGGTCGCCGCTCCATGGGGGACTTCTCGGCGGAGTGATCCGCAAGGAGCGGAACGGCAAGCGCCGTCTGGAGGGGCGCGCCGCCGAGACGCTCGCGACTCATCGCGACGCGATCGAGCAGTTCGAGGACCTCGCCGATGAGCTCGGCCATGAGCCGGGTGACGTCGGCCTGGCCTGGCTGCTGCACCAGCCGGCCGTCACGGCACCGATCATCGGCCCGCGCACGATGGACCAGTTGGATGCGGCAGTCCGCGCACTCGATGTCACCCTCGACGCCGACGCCCTCGCCCGACTCGACGAGATCTTCCCCGGTCGCAAGACCGCGCCCGAAGACTACGCCTGGTAATCCGTTCACCCCGCAGAAAGAGAACCGAAACATATGAAGACACGAACCATTGGCGACGTCCAGGTCAGCGCGATCGGCCTCGGCGGCATGCCCATGTCGATCGAAGGTCGCCCGGACGAGGCCCGCTCCGTCGCCACCATCCATGCCGCTCTCGACCTGGGGGTGACCCTCTTCGACACGGCGGATGCCTACCACCTGACCGCCACGGACGTCGGACACAACGAATCACTCTTGGCGCGGGCGATCGCCTCCTGGGGTGGGGACACGTCGAGTGTGCTCGTTGCCACGAAGGGCGGCCACCTCCGCCCCGGAGACGGCTCCTGGACCGTGAACGGCCGGCCCGAGTATCTGAAGCAGGCGGCAGAGGCGTCGCTGAAGCGCTTGGGCGGCGACGCGATCGGCCTCTACCAGTTCCACCGTCCGGATCCGGAGGTGACCTACGCGGACTCCGTCGGCGCCATTCGCGATCTGCTGGATGCTGGCACGATCCGGCTGGCCGGCATCTCGAACGCGAATCCGGAACAGATCCGACTCGCCCAGGAGATCCTCGGCGGTCGACTCGTCTCGGTGCAAAACCAGTTCTCACCCGCGTTCCGCAGCAGCGAGCCCGAACTCGAGCTGTGCGACGAACTCGGGATCGCATTCCTGCCGTGGAGCCCGCTCGGCGGCATCACCTCGGCGGGTGCGCTCGGCGACCGATTCGCGGCGTTCGGGAGCGTAGCGGCCGACCGAGGGATTACCCCGCAGGTCGTGTGCCTGGCGTGGGAGATGGCGAAGTCGCCGGGTGTGATCCCCATCCCCGGCGCATCGCGGCCGGAGAGCATCACCAATTCGGTTCAGGCCGCCGAGCTCACCCTGACCGCCGACGAGCTCTCGACGCTCGACGCCGCCTGAGGGGCCTCCTCGAACAGTTGATCGAGGAATGCGGTGGCGGCCGGACTCGGTTCGTCCGCCACCGCGACAGCGACCGTCCATTGCGGCATGCTCTTCGGGAGCGCCACCGCGCACAGTGTGTCCGGACGCTTCGCGGCGAAGCTCGCCGGCACGATCGCCACCCCGAGGTTGTACCCGACGAGGTCGAGCAGCGGATGCACGTCGTTGACCTCCATCGTTGCCCGGTAGTCGAATCCGGCTACCGCGAACGCCCGGCGCGCCAGCACGTGCGCGCCCCACCCGGATTGGAAGCCGATCATCGGCTGGTGATGGAGCGACTCGATGTCGATTTCGTCTCGAGCGGCGAACGGATGATCCGGATGGCACAGCACCACGAGCTTCTGTGAGCTCACTTGGCGCATCCGCACTCCCTGCGGGGCGGGACCGGTCGCCACGACCAGCGCGATATCCCGGAGCCCGCTCGCAACGCTGTCGAGTTGTTCGATCGAGCCCTCGTAGCGCAGGCGCACCTCCACCCCGGGGTTCGCGATTCGAAACCGACCGAGTTCGGCCGGAAGGTCGATCGCGCCGATGCACGGTTCGGCGCCCACAGTGAGGCGCCCGCGCACGAGGCCGCGCACCGCGGCGACCGCATTCTGTGCGGCGGCAGCGCTGGCGAGAGTGCGGATGGAGTCGGCGAGCATCGCCTGGCCGGCCGCGGTGAGTTCGACACGTCGGGTGCTGCGCACGAAGAGCGAAACGCCGAGCTCGGTTTCTAGAGCACGAATGGAGGCGGAGAGCCCGGATTGCGATATCTGCAGCAACTCGGCGGCGCGGGTGAAGTGCTTCTCGTCGGCGACGGTGACGAAGTGTTCGAGTTGACGCAATTCCATTCAGCTAGTTTAGCTCTGAATGGACCACCGGCCAGAAGCAGATCAGCGCAGCCGCATCGACCGCTGCCCATCGAAGTTCTGCCCACCGACCCTCGGGAGCCCGCGACGCGGAGATTTCGCCGCCAGGCGAAGCGGGTCCGGAGGCGCTGGCTCCCCCGGGCCGTGTGATGTCCCGGGACGTTACTGTCGTGTTCGGTCAGACGAGTGGGTCGAACTGGAATTCGCGGACCTCTTGCGAACAGCGGCAGGCCACCGCTGTCCTCGCGGCCCACTCCAGAGCCGCCTCTCGGGAGGGCATGTCGATGATGGCGAAGCCGCCGTCGAGCTCCTTCGAGTCCGGGTGAGTGCCGTCAGTGACTGTCCCGTCACCAGCCACCAGAACGGACTCCACGTCTTCGTTCAGCCCGCCGCTGAAGATATACACGCCAGCATCCCTGGTCTCCTGGATGATCGCGTGCCCGTTCCTGGCCATGTCGGGAATCTCCTCATCGGGCACGTCCATCGCAGCGCTCGGGAACGAAATCAGGTACCGCGTCATCCCATGTCTCGTTTGTCGGGCGTCTCCATCCGAGTTGTCTCATCTTCCTCTGAGAATCGCCCGCTCGGAACCCTGTGCGAAGCCGTGCTGTGTCACGGATGTCCGCACTCAGTTGGGCAGTGTTCTTTGCCTGGAATCAACACCACATCCAGGGCAGGAGTTCGAGTCCTTCCGGGGGCAGCCTTGAAAAAGTCTTGGTCAGTGTCACGTGACGACCGAATCCGGATCGCGGTCAGATGTCCCGGTAAAACTTGAGGATGCTCCCACCTCGATACGGATGTCTCCCGGTACGTTGATCGAAACGATGTCCTGTGGGCACGCGCTCACGACCAGGTAGACGTCGAGTAGGCAGGTAAAGGTTACGGCGTCTCCTGGTTGAGCCGATGGCCTTAGCCAGTGCACAATCCCGTCCGGCAGGACAGGAGTGTTCATAAACAGGTTGATCGGCTGCGGAACATCGACGTGCGGGTGCCCCACGACGGACATGGCGTTGCGAAGATTTTCTTGGCACGATCGATGCCCCGGCGCCGCGCCGAGAAGTTCATATCTCGTCGGGTCGCAGGCGGCGATCAGCATGTCATGTGCGCCTCGGCAGGAGTCGCTATCCAGGCGCAGAATCGCACGTCGGTGATTCGTAACGAATTCTTGTCCCATCTGAGGCATGAGGCTGTTGACATGGACGCGAGTGTGTTCGGCAGATTGGTACTCGCCCACATCGGCGCGGCAAAATACCCAAGTGTCCGCAATCTGCTGACCGTTGACATTGGTGATCCGTACCTGTTGGCCGGAATCGACCGGGACAACTCGTCCCTCTCCATAGGGGACGATCACTTCGAGCACAGAGTCGGTCATTGCAGGTCCTTTCGGTGACTTCTTCTGTCATGCGGCGCGCCGGAGCGGCCGTCGGAATCCAACATTGCACAACGAACCGGCATGATCACAATGAACCGATGGCGAAGGCGGCATAGCCTGGCGCTGTCATCGGCCACGGCCGTGCAATTTCCCACTCGCGCGCGAGGTCTAAGAGCATCCCATCGTGAAAACGTGGCGCGGTGAGCTCCAGCCCGAACGGGAGCCCGTTGGGGAGAGTGCCCGCCGGAACCGTGATTGCGGGGTGGCCAGTGATGTTCTGAAGCACGGTATTGAGGATTGCAGGGTCGACCCCCGGATCGGTCGTGGCGGTCATCCGACCATCGGGAAGAAAGCCCTCAGTGACGAGCGTCGGCGTCACGAGCACGCTATCGGATTCTAACAACTCATCCATCTGCCGCACGTAGTTGAAGCGGCGACGGCGGGCTTCGAGATAGTCCTCAAGGCTCGTGGCTAGTCCCCTATGCATGTATTCCAAGAACACCGGGTCGAAATCTTCAGCACGCTCGGCTAACAACTGCTTGCCGAGTTGGTGCGCTTGTTCAGTGCAGCAGATCGTGAACCAATCAAGGTCGGGATTACCCCCTGGGCAGATATCCGATGGTGCTATCAGCTCGATCGGGAGCGAAAGCTCTGTTTCAAGCACCCCGAGTGCACGGTCGAATGCCTGAGCAACAGTTATCGGGACTGGACCCCAGTCGAAGGTTCGCGGTGAAGCGAGCAGCCGGCGTGGTCGATTATGGTGCGGCTCCCACAATGGGACAGCACTTGGGTCTCCATCGATTGGGCCCTTAGACAGGTTTAACAACATTTCAATATCCGAGATGGTGTGGGCAATCGGCCCGTCTGTGGAGAGATCCATCCACGAGGGAATTGGGCTCCGGCCGACAATCCCATTCGTCGGTTTTAGCCCCACAAGACCGCACAGTGCTGCCGGAATCCTGATTGAACCACCGCCGTCGGTTGACGTTGCGGCAGCGGCCAGGCCGGCCGCTAGTGCCGCGCTGGACCCGCCACTCGAACCTCCGGGCGACCAATTGGATCCCCATGGGTTTCGCGTTGAACCGAACAAACGATTCGAGGTGTACGCCTCAAACGCGAATTCGGGTGCATTCGTCTTCCCGACCACGATTGCTCCGGCGGCGCGGAGCCGGCCGGGAACCAGCCCGTCATGGGTTGCTGGTGGCGCGGAAGAAAACAGCAGCGAACCGTGAGTGGTCACTAATCCTGCGACATCCTCAATGTCCTTGACAAGGATCGGCACACCCTCGAGAGGTCTCACTTGTAATCCACGGGCGATCCTTGCGTCGCATAAGGAGGCCTCCTCCAAGGCGCGGTCGGCACAGGTGAGAACGACGGCGTTGATTTGCGTATTACCGGCTTCGATCCTGCGAAGGGATGCCTCGACTAATTCACGCGCAGAGATGTCCCTGCGCTGAATTGCCGCAACCAACTCGTTAAGCATGCGCCTTGCCGCCTTTGTGGTCGCCGTGGAGGATGTCGTCGCTCACTACCCGGATCAATGGGATACGTCATACGAAAGGGAGCGCTTCGACCAGCTTGCCCGCGTCGGCGTCCCTGTGTCGAGTCTTCTGACTGCCGGAGGAATTTATCGTCCATATTCACAACAACGCTCAATGTCACCGGCCCCACGGATCTGGACGTTGAATTCCCCAGCCGCGGCCACCGTATCCTGGCCGTGTGGGCCACGTCAATGGGGCCTCGCGCGCGAGATTTGGCCGCCTATTTTCCCGGCCGGCGACCACGATGCCGAACACCTGGTCACACACCTGAACCCGGACGGGGTGCGGGGTCCGGTGATTAGCCCAAGGATGCCATCAGCCATTGGCCGCACCGGCGTGAGCTGGCGTAACAGTCGCTGGCACTCCGGACTCCGCTGATAGGTCCCAACTCAGGTCCGAGAGAGTTGTCTTGCAAACACTTTTTGTTGCATAATACTATCTAAATCGCTCTCTCGCTCGAAAACAGGTAACCCATGGCCAACACCACCCCGCCGGTCGGCCCTGCCGACGCGAGCCTGATTCCCCGGTACGCCGGTATCGCGACCTTCGCCCGTCTTCCACGGCTCGAGGATGTTCCGCGCGCGGACATCGCGATCGTCGGTGTGCCCTTCGACAGCGGCGTCAGCTACCGCCCCGGCGCACGCTTCGGTCCCGCCCACGTGCGCGAGGCTTCCCGGTTGCTCCGGCCGTACAACGCTGTACAGGATGTCGAGCCGTTCGCCAGACAGCAGGTCGCCGACGCGGGCGACATCGCCGCGAACCCGTTCGATATCACTGAAGCCGTCGCGCAGATCCAGGAAGCCGCCGCCGCACTGTCAGCGGACGGCAAGCGGCTGATCACCATCGGGGGCGACCACACAATCGCCCTCCCTCTGCTTCGCGTCGTTGCCGAACGCCACGGGCCGGTCGCGGTCCTTCACTTCGACGCACACCTCGACCCCTGGGACACATACTTCGGTGCCCCGATGACCCACGGCACCCCGTTCCGCCGTGCCTCGGAGGAAGGGCTCATCGACATGGAGGCCAGCCTTCATGTGGGCATCCGAGGTCCTCTCTACTCCCGCGACGACCTCCGCGACGACCAACGTTTGGGCTTCGCCATCATCGCCAGCCACGAGTTCGAGACCGACGGGCTCGCTGTCGCCATCGACCGGATGCTCACCCGGCTCGGCGACCGCCCGGTGTACCTCTCCGTCGACATCGACGTTCTCGACCCTGCCCACGCGCCGGGAACAGGCACCCCGGAGGCTGGAGGAATGACGAGCAGGGAGCTGCTTGCAATGATTCGCGCTCTCCGGTCTGTCAATCTGGTCGGCGCGGACATTGTCGAGGTCGCCCCGGCCTACGATCATGCCCAGCTGACCGCCGTCGCTGCGTCGCACGTCGCCTACGAGATCCTGTCGGCCATGACGCCAGTCGCCGAATAACCCCGTCGTCACCGCCACCGGCATCGCCGAGAGGACGACGATGCCAACCGAAACCCACTGCTCGAGTACTTGGAATTTCAAAGGAGAAATTTGTGACTGAAAACAAAGTCAAAGCCGGATACACCGGCCTTGAAGTACGTTCCATCGACTACGTCCCCAAGAGCGAGAGGCACGGGAAGGTCTGGCACATCGGACCACTGTGGTTCATGGGCAACGCCCAGATCGCGACACTCGCGATCGGGGTCGTGAGCTTCGCCACGGGCGGCAACCTGATCTGGTCGATCATCGCGATCATCATCGGCCTCATCATCGGCACGATCTTCATGGCCGCCCACTCGTCGCAGGGCCCGAAGCTCGGGCTGCCGCAGATGATCCAGTCGAGGCCCCAGTTCGGCTACGTCGGCGCCCTGCTGGTTTGGCTGTTCGCCTTCCTGCAGTACGCCGGATTCAACATCTTCAACACCGTCCTCGCCGGCAACGCGATCACCGGGGCGCTCCACCTGGGCTCGGGCGCAGCTCCGTTCTGGTTCTGGGCCATCACCCTCGTCGCCGCGGTCGTCGCGATCTTCGGCTACGACCTTATCCACAAGATGGAGCGCTATCTCACGTATGTCACGGTCATCGTCCTCGGCCTGCTGACCCTCTCCGCGCTCATCCACCTTCGTCTGCCCGCCGGAGCACTGGACCTCACGCAGTTCAACGCGGTCGCATTCTTCTCGCAGCTCGGCGTCGTTGCTGGATACCAGATCTCCTGGGCGATCTACGTGTCGGACTACTCCCGCTACCTGCCCGCGGACACCGCAACCTCGACGACGATCCGCTGGACGTTCTGGGGCAGCGCCATCGGCGGCGGCTGGATGACGCTGCTCGGCGCCTACCTGGCCGCGGCAGTCAAGGACTTCAACGCCGGCGACCCGATTACCGCAATCCGGGGCGTGGCAGACAGCCTGTTCCCCGGTTTTGGAACAATCGCGCTGCTGGTTATCGCCTTCGGGCTCGTCGCGGTCATGGTCCTCAACATGTATGGCGGGTCGCTCACGCTCATCTCTTCGATCGACAGCCTCCGCAAGGTCCGACCGACACTGGCGGTGCGCATAATCACGGTTGCCATCACGGCCGCGATTTCCGGAGTGCTCGCGCTCTTCGCATCGAGCAACTTCGCATCCGCCTTCCAGAGCTTCCTGCTCCTGGTCCTCTACTTCTTCATCCCGTGGACGGCGGTCAACCTCACCGACTACTTCATCGTTCGCAAGGGCCAGTACGCAATCGCCGAGATCTTCAAGCCCAACGGCATCTATGGTCGCTGGGGCTGGGCCGGAATTGCGGCGTACCTCATTGCCTTCGTGTGCATGACCCCGTTCTTCAACATCGGAGCGTTCTACACCGGATTCGCAGCCACAGCGATGGGCGGTGTCGACATCTCGCTGTTCATCGGCCTGCCGGTCGGCGCCATCCTGTACTGGGTCTTCACCAGGAAACTCGATGTCGCTAGCGAGGCGCACCTCGCTGAGCAGCAGGCCGCAGAGATCGAAAATGCCGCACCCGAGACCGACGACCTCGCCGGGGTGATCATCGACTGATCGGGAAAGCATCCGATGAGCTGGAACCTCCGGTGCCCCGGGGTTCCAGCTCATTGCCTCCCCCATCCTGGGACAGGCGCAGAATCGACTAGACCGAACACGAATGATCGCCACCGACCCGAAATGGATCTCGGAGTGCGAACGCAGTTTTCGCAGTGAAAGGTAAACATGAAACTCTCCATCGTTGGAATGCAGACCGCGGGGTCGCCGGGCGATGTCGCCGCCAATCTCGCGGAACTGCGGGCAGCGGCGCGGGCCGCGAAGAGTGGCGGGGGTGAGCTCCTGATCACGCCGGAGTTGTTCCTCACGGGCTACAACATCGGCGATGACGTGTTCGAACTCGCGAAACAGGACCTGCTCCAGCTGGTGCAGGAGATCGCACGGGAGGAACGGATAGCGGTGGTCGTCGGACTGCCCGAGCATGAGGGGGGCCGCTTCTACAACTCCGTGGTGTTCCTGGATGAGGGCGGCGCGGTGTTGGGCAAGTATCGAAAGACTCATCTCTTCGGCAGCCTCGATCGCAACTCGTTCGCCAGCGGCGAGCAACTCGTCTCCACCGTGGACTACCGCGGGGTCCGTTTCGCACTGCTCATTTGCTACGACGTCGAGTTCCCGGAAACAGTGCGTGCAGCGGCCCTGGCCGGAGCGCATGCAGTCATCGTTCCGACTGCGCTGATGATGCCTTATGAGTTCATCGCTGAGCAGGTCGTTCGCGCACGCGCTTGGGAAAACCAGATCTATATCGCCTACCTCAATCACGACGGAGTGGAAAGCGATCTCGCCTATGTCGGCCGCAGTTCCATCGTCGACCCCTCTGCGCGAGTGCTCGACTCGATCATTCACGGCACCCGACTCTTGACCGCTGTCGTCGATACGGAAATCGTCGACGAAGCCCGCCGTGTTAACCCCTATCTGGACGACCGGAGACCGGACCTGTACGACCTGTCAGCTGTAGTCCAGAGAAGATAGCATCCCAGTCGCGGGCCGTTGAGAAGGCGGTCATCGTGATTTGCGTTGTAACCGGTTTTCTCATGGTCTGGGATTCATGTTTCGGGGGCAGACCCCGGGCCGTCATCGACATCAAAAATCCATAGACTTGAATCTATGGATGCCAATTTGGGTACGTCTGTGGAGCTGAAACTTCTCGCGGATCCGACACGAGCTCGCATTCTCCGGCTCATTATGGAAAGCCCGACCGGGAGGCGCTCGGTGGGAGAGCTGGCAGCCGAGCTTGAACTGCGCCAACCGACGGTGAGTCACCACCTCAAAGCGCTCAGCGACGCAGGGTTCGTCAAGCGCACCCCCGACGGTCGAGTGGCGTGGTACTCGATGCGGCCGGATCAGGTCGATCGCGTATCGGAGCTGCTCGATGGGTCCAGCGCCACGGTGATGGCCGAGGGCGTGCTCGAGCGCATTTCAAGGGATCTCACCGCCCGGTTCGCCGGCGTGATCGGTCCGGAGATGGTCGAACGGTACGTGCGGGAAAGCTACGCGCTGCTGGCCGAGAACGCCCGGATCACGCGATATCTTCCCTCCCTCGCCTCACGGTTCGCCGCTGACCGGCTGTCCGCCCTGGCGCGGAGCGAGTCCCCCTCACTCGAGCACGTCCCTGAGGTGTTGTTCGTCTGCGTACAGAACGCTGGTCGCTCCCAGATGGCTGCTGCAATCCTTCGCCACCTGGCCGGAGACGCGCTGCGCGTGCGCACCGCGGGATCCGCGCCGGCCAAGGCCGTGCGTTCGGTGGTCGTGACAGCGCTGGACGAGATCGGTGTGTCGATCTGCGGCGAATTTCCGAAACCGCTGACAGACGAAGTCGTGCGTGCAGCCGATGTCGTCATAACGATGGGCTGTGGGGATGCCTGCCCCATCTATCCGGGAAGGCAATATCTCGATTGGCAGATCGAAGACCCGGTGGGGATGCCGATAGGCCAAGTCAGAACCATTCGGGATGACATCGAATCGCGAGTGCGGGCACTCCTCGTGTCTCTCAGGGTGAACGCCGTCTGAATTCTCGCTCGATCGGATCTCCAACCCATAGATGACAATCTATACTTTGAGTATCGTCGGCACGAAGGAATCCATTGTCTGAGAAGCCCACTGTCCTGTTCGTGTGTATCCACAACGCGGGTCGATCGCAGATGGCGGCCGGCTACATGCGCGCACTGTCCGGCGGCGCGGTCGAGGTGCGATCGGGCGGGTCGGAGCCCGGTGACCAGATCAATCCGATGGCGATCACAGCGATGGCCGAAGAGGGCATCGACATCTCGCAGGCCGTGCCCCGGTTGACGACGACGGAGCAGGTCAAAGACTCCGACGTCGTCATCACGATGGGATGCGGCGATGTGTGCCCGGTTTTCCCGGGCAAGCGCTACGAGGACTCGGAGCTGACGGATCCGGAGGGCAAGTCGATCGATGAGGTTCGTCCGATCCGCGACGACATCAAAGCACGTGTTGAGGCGCTGTTGGCCGAGTTGTCGGACTGTGTCGGGAACGGGGAAGACCGCGAGGCCGACAATCGACCCGTTGCCATGCGCCAGAGTCAGTCCGGCGAGCTTCGAGCCCACTCACGCTTCGGCGGCACCGCGCCCATAGATACTGAGCATCCAGATGCCCAGTAGTACATCGACCACGGATGATCGATCAATTGCTGGTTGCTCCCGAGTGAACGCTGCGGAGAGGACCCTTTCGTTCATCAGGTTCAATGCGACGGCCAGCTCGCCCGCAGGTATGCCGTCGGGTGCGGCTCCCCGCCTTCTCTCCGACATGATGGCTTTGGTCGTGTAGTCCACCCAGGATTGCATCGATTTCGCCCAGAGTGCTTGAATCTCGGGATTGTGGAGACGCGAGGAGATTGCCGTGGCGGCGACCGCTTCGTGTGTCGTGAACACTTCGACGAACGCGCTGATCGACTTTCGCCAAGGGTCGGTCCGGTCCGCGGACGGTTCGCCCGAGAGCCCTGCGAGAGCGCGATCAACTTCTTCGATGACCCGGGCCAGGAGTTCGATAAGGACTTCGTCCTTGGACGAGAAGTAGGAGTAGAAGCTGGGCCGCGATATACCTGCTCCCCGGGCCAGGTCTTCGATGGAGATGTCGCCAAGGGGACGGTCTGCCAGGAGAGATTCGGCTGTCGCGAGGATGGCGTCCTGCCTGTCGTCTCCGGAAGGCCGCGCGCTGCCTCGTTCTCGTCTCGCCACGGCCTAATCATATTTACTCGACACAGTGTTGAAAGAACCGACACAGCGTTGGTAGTGTTCCACGCATGAAAGAACACGTAGATGTGTTGATCGTCGGCGCCGGCCTCAGCGGTATTGGCGCGGCCGCACACCTGAAGCGCGACGTCCCGGACCGGACTTTCGTCGTGTTGGAGTCTCGGTCGGCCATCGGCGGCACGTGGGACCTGTTTCGTTACCCCGGCGTCCGGTCTGACTCGGACATGTTCACCCTCGGGTACTCGTTCCGGCCCTGGACGGACGCGAAGGCGATCGCCCCGGGAGCTTCGATCCGAGACTACATCCGCTCAACCGTCACGCATGAGGGCCTCACGGATCACGTCCGAGTGAACCATCGCGTGATCGCAGCAACATGGTCGAGCGAGACGGCGAAGTGGACGGTCACTGCTGCGCGAACGGGAGAGGGCGAATACCGTGCCGGCCAAACCGCAGCGGAAGAGTTCGTGACTTTTACCTGCTCGTTCCTGTTCGTGTGCTCGGGCTATTACCGCTACGACGAAGGCTTCACCCCGGTGTTCGCGGGCGCGGAGAGCTTCGAGGGCCAGCTGGTGCATCCGCAGAATTGGCCAGCGGACCTCGACTACGAGGGCAAACGCGTCGTCGTCGTGGGAAGTGGGGCAACGGCGGTCACCCTCGTGCCGTCAATGGCAGGCACGGCCAGCCACGTGACGATGCTGCAGCGCTCACCGACCTACATCGCACCCATCTCATCGAGCGACCAGACAGCCGACCTCCTGCGGAAGTACCTGCCGACCCGACTGGCGTACAGTCTGGCCCGGGTGAAGAACATCGGCTATTCGATGTTTGTGTACCAGTTGAGCAGGCGGCGTCCCGAGAAGATGAAATCGATCCTGCGCAACGCGGCGATCAGGATGCTGCCGGAGGGTTTCGATGTCGACACGCACCTGTCACCGTCCTACAACCCGTGGGATGAACGCCTGTGCATGATACCGGATGCTGACCTGTACCAGGCCATCAGGAACGGGAAAGCCGATATCGCCACCGACCGTATCGATCGGATCATCCCGACCGGTATCCACCTGGCCTCCGGCAAGACACTCGACGCAGACATCATCGTCAGCGCCACCGGGCTCAACATTCTCGCCATCGGTGGAATGACCCTCACCGTCGACGGGAATCCCGTCACCCTCGCCGACACGCTCACCTACAAAGGCATGATGCTCGACGGGGTGCCCAATTTCGCTATGACTATCGGATACACGAACGCCTCCTGGACCTTGAAAGCGGACCTCGTGGCGCGGTACCTGGGCCGCGTGCTCAGATACATGGATCGCCACCACCACGACACGATAACGCCGCACTCCGATCCTTCGGTCCGGTCCGGCGATCTCGTTTCTCTGATCGACCTGCAATCCGGGTATGTGCAGCGGGGCATCCATGACCTTCCTCGGCAAGGTGCGAAGGCACCGTGGCGCCTGCACCAGAACTACGTGCGGGACTTCCGGCTTCTTCGGCTCGGCCGCGTCACCGACGAGGTGACCTTCGGCTGCGCCGCCACGAGCCCAGCGGCAGTGAAAGCAGTCGAATCTCGACCGAGGGCAGTCGATCCGCTGCGACTGGAGGGAACCGGGATGCTCCAGATCGACGGCGCCCGGATTCGCTATCGGGTAACGGGCAATGGCAGCCCGATCCTCCTGCTGCACGGCATCGGGCAAAGTCTCGAAGACTGGAACGAACAGCACGACCGGCTCTCCACCGATCACACGGTGTACAGTCTCGACCTGCCCGGTTTCGCCTACTCGGACCGCCTTACCGGGAAAGCCTCCATGGCGCGCCTCGCGAGCGTCCTGCCGAAGTTCCTCGACGTCGTCGGGGTGACCGAACCGCTGCCGGTAATCGGCAACTCACTCGGCGGCGCGATCGCCATGACCTTCGCCGCCGCGCATCCGGAACGCGTGCGCTCACTTGTTCTGGTCGATAGTGCCGGGTTCGGCAAAGAGGTCACGATGGTGCTTCGACTCCTCGCGATCAAACCGGTTGGCGTGCTGCTGATGCGCCCGAGCAGGAAGAACTCCGCCCGCACGGTTGACGGCATCTTCTACAACAAGGAGTTCGTCACCGAGGATCGGATCGACCACAGTCTCGCGCTCTCCCACCGGCCGCCTCATAAGGCGACGTTGCTGGATCTGGCCAACGAGCTCGGCACGTTCAGGGGCGTGCGGGGACCGTGGCGCGCGGACCTGCTCGCCAAGCTGGGCAAACTCGCCATCCCGATTCTGATCGTGTGGGGGGACCACGACCATGTGCTTCCATTCACGCATTTCGATTCGGCGGCGCGAGCGCTTCCCGAGGCACAAACGCACGTATTCCGTGCGGCGGGTCACATGCCTCAGATCGAACAGGCCGACGAGTTCGCCGCCGTGGTCGAGGACTTCCTGAACCAGAGCAGCCTCACCGCTGTGGACCACGACAGGAAGACGGCAGCATCGTGAAGAACTACCGCTTCGTACCCGGCACGGCGATCGTCACGGGCGCCGCCAGCGGCATCGGAGAAGCCCTCGCCCACGGACTTGCCAGCAGAGGAAGTTCCCTGGTGCTCCTCGATCGCGACGCGGATCGACTCGCGGCCGTCTCTACATCCATCGGGAGCTCCCACCCGGGACTCGCCCTTGACATGGTTATCGTCGACCTTTCCGACACCAAGGCGACGGATGAGACGGGGGCACGGCTTGCGGCCGAACATCCGGAGACGACCCTGCTTATCAACTGTGCCGGTGTCGCGTTGGGGGGCAGGTTCGACCAGCTCACCCTCGACGAATTCAACTGGCTGATGGATATCAACTTCCGCGCCGTGGTCACCCTCACGCACCACCTGTTACCGGTGCTGCGCACCCATTATGGGTCGCATCTGGCAAACGTCTCGAGCGTGTTCGGTATCATTGCCCCGCCCGGACAATCCGCCTACGTGTCCAGTAAGTTCGCTATCCGTGGCTTCACAGAGGCGATCCACGCCGAGTCCTACGGCACCGGCGTCGGTGTCACGGTCATCCATCCGGGGGGGATCAAGACTCGAATTGCCGACACGGCCCGGTCCGGTTCCGGCGTTCCGGCGAACGAGGCGCAGAAAGGCCGCGATGACTTCAACCGGTTCCTCACCATAGCCCCCGAGTCAGCAGCACAGGTCATCCTGAAGGGGATCGAACGACGCAAAGAGCGCGTGCTCATCGGCTCGAGCGCAAAACTTCCGGACATCATCGCCCGCATCGCCCCGGCGCACACCATCCCGATCCTGAACCGCATCAGGACATTCCGCTGAAGATAGCGGTCGTTCGTCGACGAAGCCAAGACGGCGGCCGAGCTGCGCAGCCGGATCTACCCGAAGGCTCCCGACGCGCCGGCGCGTTTACCTGGGCGGGGACTCCGCTTGCCGCGGGCTGCCCTTGCTCAGGCCGTGCAGTATCGGGACGCTAGCCCCGCCCTGCGCTCATCGAGGCCGTCAGGATGAATTCGCTCTCGCTTTTGCAGCAACATATTTTGCGAGCGATGCTGTTGTCCGCACCAGTCAGATTCAGATGCTCCGGGAAGAGTGGCACCCTCACACCACGTTTCGAGTTTGGATGCGAGTCGAATTCCTCCGGGTTTTGTAGAGGTTCTTGATTCCCCGAAAGTGGATGAGGACCATTGGCAGTGCAACGTGAATATGCAGAAGAGCGGCGTCGGCTTTCTGCAGCTCGCGGAGCTCTACCGCTCACAGAGCGGATGATCCAGTTCATAGTCGATCACAAGGACGAGTTCGCAGGCCGAGTCGGTCGGCAGGTACCTGCCGATCGCCGCGCAAACGTATTGCGTGTCGAAGACCAGGGGTCCGTCGACACGAGCGACTGATGAAAAAGGGAAGGCCTTCGCGGTATCCGTCGGGCAAAAGGACCCCGGACGACAATCCTGTGGCCGTTGGCGGAGCGGCCTGAGAGCCTCATCGAACGGCGGTTCACGGCGACCGCGACGCTCAATATCGAGCCATTCGTTACACCGACCGTCTCGCCGACGCCGACGCTGTTGCCCTGGTCGGATCCACAGGTGACAGCTACGACTCTCAATCTGTTTCGGTCGGATCCATCATCGATTCGGGAGTCCTGGCCGACACGGATTGACCGAAAATGCGGGCTCGTTTTTCCTGAAAGGTGGGTGCTTCCTATTTCACGCCTACCTGGCCCCGACGGTAGCCGCCGTGACCGGGGCGGCGATCAGCCGCTGTGGTCGCAGGTCGAGCCGTCGAAGCAGTTGCGCGTTCAGCGCGACGACAACAGTGGACGCTGACATGAGGAGCGCGCCCACCTCCATGGGCAGGACGAATCCGATGGGGGCGAGCACGCCGGCGGCCAGGGGTACGGAGAGCAGGTTGTAGCCGGCGGCCCACCAGAGGTTCTGTTTCATCTTGCGGTAGCTCGTGCGGGAGAGCTCGATGACGGAAAGCACGGACCGCGGGTCGTCGCTGGCCAGGATGACTCCGGCGGAGGCGATGGCGACGTCCGTCCCGGCGCCGATGGCGATGCCAACATCCGCTTGGGCGAGTGCCGGCGCGTCATTGACGCCGTCGCCAACCATGGCGACCTTGCGTCCCTCGTGTTGAAGTTCGGCGACCTTCGCTGCTTTGTCCTCGGGGTGCACTCCGGCAAACACTCGGTCAATACCAAGAGTTGCGGCAACGGATTGGGCGACAGCTTCAGCATCTCCCGTGATCATCACGACCTGGATGCCAAGCGCGTGGAGCGAGTCGACGGCCTGCTGGGACTCCGGTCGAATTTCATCGGCAAGTCCGATTGCGCCGATGACGGCCCCGTCGACAAGCACGTGCAGGATGATCGAGCCGTGGCTTTCCCACGCAGCGGTTTCGGACAGCGGTTGTGCATTCTGGCCGGCGAGCATGCCGGGGCCGCCGACACTGACCCGCTTGCCGCCCACGGTAGCGGTGACACCGACGGCCGTTGATGCGTGGAAGTCCGTCGCTCTGCTCACCTGGACGCCGCGCTTGTCCGCCGCGCGAACGATGGCTTTGGCGAGCGGATGTTCGCTGTCGCCTTCGGCGGCCGCCGCGAGGGCCAGGAGATCATCTTCGGTTTCGGAGCCGACGACAGCCAGATTCGAGACGATCGGCTCACCCTTGGTGAGGGTTCCGGTCTTGTCGAGTAACACGGTGCTGACAGTGCGCATACTTTCCAGCGCCAGACGATCTTTGATGAGCACGCCCGCTTGAGCAGCCTTCTCGGTCGAAATCGAAACCACCAAGGGAATCGCCAGCCCCAGAGCGTGGGGGCAGGCGATCACGAGGACTGTAATGGTCCGGATGATCGCGTCGTTGGGGCTGCCAACGAGAGTCCACACGATGGCGGTGATGACGGCGGCGCCGAGCGCGAACCAGAACAGCCAGCCCGCGGCAGTGTCGGCGATCCGCTGGGCGGGAGAAGAAGAATTCTGCGCTTCCGTTACCAAGCGCTGGATGCCGGCAAGGGCCGTATCGGCGCCAACAGCCGTTACTTCAACCCGGATCGCGGTATCGGTGGCGACGGTGCCAGCGACAACGTGCGCGCCCGGGCCGCGGCTGACCGGTCGTGATTCGCCGGTGATCATTGATTCATCGACGTCGGCGGTGCCTTCGGTCACTGTGCCATCGGCGGGCACGCGGCCGCCCGGGCGCACGACCACCACGTCGCCGACCTGCAGGTCGCTCGGGGACACCACCTCGACGGTGTCCCCGGTTACGCGTTCGGCTTCATCGGGCAGCAGAGCCGCCAGGGATTCGAGCGCGGTGGAGGTTTGGGCGAGGGATCGCATCTCAATCCAGTGTCCGAGAAGCATGATGACGATCAGCAGCGCGAGTTCCCACCAGAAATCGAGCTGCCCATCCAGGATGCCCAGGCTCGCCCCCCAGGAGGCGAGGAAGGCGACGGTGATCGCCAAGGCGATCAGGAGCATCATGCCCGGCTTTCGCGCCTTCAGCTCTGAGAGGGCACCGGTGAGGAACGGCCTGCCGCCCCACACATACATCACCGTGCCGAGAACGGGCGAAATCCAGACGATGAATGCTGCGTCGGGAAGTGGGTAGCCGAGAATAGTGGCGAACATGTGGCTGAAGGCAACGACCGGCACGGCAACGACGAGCATGATCCAGAACAGGCGACGAAACTGCGCCACGTGATCCCCATGGCCACCGCGGTGCGTCATTCCATCGTGGTGCATTGCCGCATGGTCCATACGCGCCAAACTATACCCCCATAGGGTATCAGTCAAGTTCTCTTCCGCCGGCAGGACTGCTGGCTGAGTGTTGTCGGAGATACCCCCATGGGGTAAATTGTGGGAGGAAGTGATTGGCAATACTGAAAGAAACGGAACACATCATGTGCACCACCACCACCACCGCGGCAGGCAATGAGCTGGGCCTTACCGATAAGAACCACGCCTGCACCTGCGGCAGGGACTCTCATGCCGAGTCGACCCCACCCAGCCCAGGGGATGCAATCCGTGCGCACTACCTCGTGGACGGCATGACATGCAGCCACTGCGTGTCCAGCGTTACGGAGGAGATCTCGGCACTGGACGGCGTGCACACTGTGAGTGTTGACCTGAACGCCGGTGGGACCTCCCGCATCATGGTCGTCAGCTCGGCCCCCGTGCCGGCAGCTGACATTCGGGCAGCGGTGACCGCGGCCGGCTACGCGCTGGTCACCGGATAGCCTCAGCGCTGCACCCCGGTGCTCAGGACACGGCCATCGGCACCCGAGAAACCGCACCGGGTCGTTGTCGCCGGCCTCGAGCGACAACCAGGCCACACGCATTTGCGGTTCTCGTTGCCGGATCTCGGCGACCCACTCGCTGAGGATGGTGGTCTTGCCGAACCCGGCCGGGGCAGAAACCAGGGTGAGTTTTCTGCCCGACCGGATGCCGGCATCCAGTTGCTCGATCAGTCGCGGGCGGCCGACGGCCGGGGAGCGCGGCGGCGGGACGAAGAGCTTCGTAGCCAGAATCGGCATCGCCATGTGCTCATGCTACCGACGGGCGGCACGCAGCTTTCCCCTGCGCGCGCGGGGGAAAGCCATGGCGGCTTGAGTCGGCATCATCCCCTTTCCCGCGGGTTGATCATCAGGACGCCTGCCCCAGCGAAATCCGCGGTGTTGCTGGTCGCCGACCTGCCCGAGGAGTGCCTCGACGGATGTTTCTTGCATCAACAGGCCGATCACTTTAGCGGCTAAACTAAATGCATGACAATAATCGCGCTCTTTGGTGGCACCGGCCGAACAGGAGGGAGGGTGCTCGATCGGGCGCTTGCCGCTGGTATGGAGGTGCGACTGCTCGCGCGGAATCCCGCTGCGGTCGGCGCCCCTCGCGATCATCTGACAGTGATCGGTGGCGATGTCACGGATCCGACTGCCGTTGAGGACACCCTTTCGGGTGCGGATGCGGTGATCAGTGTCTTCGGCCAGGTGAAGGGCTCGCCGCCCACCATCCAGACCGAAGGAACGCGGGTGATTGTCAAGGGAATGCAGCGGCTGGGCATCCGCCGGATCATCACGTTGTCGGGTGGTGGGCTTCGCGATCCCCACGATCGTCCCAAGACGGCGGACCAGGTCATCACTTTTCTGCTGAAGACCTTCGCCGCACAGGTGCTGGCTGACGCGGAGGGGCACCTGCATGTGCTCCGCGACAGCGATCTCGACTGGACCGTCGTGCGTGGTCCGAGACTCACCGAGGGGCCGAGTGTCGGAAATTATCGGGTTGGCTGGGTTGGAGTGGGAACGGGAACACAGATCAGCCGGGACGATCTGGCCGACTTCATCCTGACCCAGGTGGATGACCGGCAGTTCGTGCGCGCGCTTCCCTTCGTGTCTGCGTGACGGCGGCCGAGTCGGATCGGTCCGCCGCTATCGGCCGGGTGCTGGAGGAGTTCATCGAGGTCAACCGGGTGATCGCGGGCCCCCGGATCACGCCGTTCGCGGGCCTGGAACTCAGCCGGTCGCATCTGGAGGCGCTGTTCCTCATCGCGCACCGAAACAGTGTCACCCCGGGAGCCTTGGCGGCAGCGATGCGCATCACCGCGGGAGCCGTGACACAACTGATCGCCAAACTCCGGGAGGCCGAGCTGGTGACCGCGACTCCCTCGCCGACCGATTCGCGGTCGATCATTCTGGCGCTTGCCGGGTCGGCGGAGCGCGAGTTGGCGGAGTTCGAAGCACGTGCCGTGCGCGACGCCAGGCCACACTTCGCATCCCTGACAACATCCGACCTCGACCGGCTGGCCGCACTGCTGAGATCTGTCACGCACCGCCCGTGAGCGGCCCGGCCGACTTCGTGACGGGTGAGACCGGAACGGTGGGCGCATCCGTCGTGCACCGCCTGCTCGATCGCGGGGTTTCGGTGATCGCCGGGGTGCACAGGTCCGGCAACCTGTTCTTCTCTCCCTGCGGGGTGCGCAGACGAACCGTCGCACCCCGCATCGCGCCGTCGAGGCGCGCCTTCCCGGCCGACCCGGACTGGCACGCGCCGCCAACTACGCTACGGATAGCAGTCGTGGCACACGCTACTTAAGCCGGGGCGCTGAAGACACGAAAGGCACGGCCATGAATCCGACCGAAGAGATCGACGGCCTCATCGCGAAGCATCCGGACTGGCGCGGTGCCAAGCTGGCCAGCCTGCGCGCCACCATTCTCGGGGTGGATTCCGGCATCGTGGAGACGTGGAAGTGGAAGGGCTCGCCGGTCTGGGAGCTCGACGGCATTCTCTGCGTGGGCAACATCTTCAAGAACAAGGTGAAGCTCGTCTTCATGGATGGCGCGGCCCTGAGTGATCCCGACACCCTCTTCAACGCGGAGTTGGAGGGCAACAAGAGGCGGGGTATCGACTTCTTCGAGACGGATGTCACCGACGCCCCTTCGCTTCAGGCTCTCGTGCGCGCCGCCATCGACCACAATCGTGCCCGAGTGAAGAAGTAGGGCGTCGAGTCGGAGTGTGCGCGATCACGCACTTTACAGATTGTGCGCGATCACGCACAATAGGAAATGTGCGCGATCACGCACAGGAAGGCGATCATGCGTATACACACTGTGAGGGAACTCGGCGGACTGGTTCGCGATCGTCGAGAGCGGCTCGCGCTCACCCAGCAGGAGGTTGCTGACCGCGCGGCCGTTACTCGAGACTGGCTGGTGCGCTTCGAGAACGGCAAGGCCACCGTGCCTGTGAGCAGAGTGTTCGACGTGCTGGCTGCCCTTGAGCTTGTCCTGGACGTGAGCGAATCGAATGCCTGACAAAGAACTCTTTGTCTATATGGACGGGGTGCGAGCCGGAACTATCCGGCAGACTCCTCAGAGAAACACGACGTTCAGCTACGACGACCACTACCGCCATAGCCCGGATGCCACGCCGCTGTCGGTCTCGATGCCACTGACGCAGGAACGCCACCTGTCTCGCGTGACTGTGCCCTTCCTGCAGGGTCTACTTCCCGACAATGGCGCGCGGCTCGCGCGACTCGCGACGGAGTATCAGACCTCGACCAACCCCTTCGCTTTGCTTACGCACGTGGGTCGAGATGCAGCCGGGGCGATTCAACTGCTCCTGCCGGGTGTCGATGCCGAGGATGCCGACGACGCGGCGGTTCATCACGGTGACGTCGAGCGGCTCTCTGACGACGATTTCTCCGACCTGATCCGCAATATTGTCGAGAATCCAGACACCTGGGGAATGCGCTCTGCACCCGAAGGCCGCTGGACCTTGCCCGGTGCGAAACCGAAGGTTGCCCTCTTCCAGTTCCCGGATGGGGCCTGGGGCATCCCGCGGGATTCGACGCCGACCACGCACATCATCAAGCCCGCGATTTACCCCTACGGCGATAACGGTGTCAACGAGCATGTGACCATGGGCGCGGCGAAACGACTCGGGCTCGAAGTGGCGGATCACAGCATCCTGACCACCGCTGCTGGCGATCATGTCTTCATTTCCCCGCGTTACGACCGCGCAAAAATCAAAGGACGATGGCACCGTCTCCACCAGGAAGACCTCTGTCAAGCGCTCTCAGTCACTCCAGCGAAGAAATACGAGTCGGACGGTGGTCCTGGTATTGAGCAAATCGCAGTCGTACTGCGCGACTCGATTGCTGACCTCACCGAACGGCGACGCGCGCAGGAGCATTTCTTCGGCGCGCTCGTCTTCACTATTTTCTCGGGTTCAACCGATGCGCACGCGAAGAACTATTCGCTGCTGCTGCGGGGTCGCTCGGTGAACTTCGCCCCGCTGTATGACCTCGGAACGACCGCACCCTATCCGTCATTGACTCCGCTGAAAAGCGCCATGAAGTTCGGCACCGAATACCGCATCTCGGCGATCGGGATGAAGGATCTTCTCGTAGTCGCGCGGCGACTTTCTCTCGATTCCAGCTGGGCCGCCCAACGCGTGATCGAGATCGGGAACGGGCTTGTGAAAGGCTTTGCTGACGCCGCAGAAGGAGTCGCAAACCCATTCGCTCCCAAGATCGTCCAGGCGATCAGCACGCTTGCCGGGCAGCGGGGGCTCCCGACTAACTGACGCTGGCGACCCTCGCCGCACACGCGTGGCCCGATGAGCTCTCGGTCGGAAACCGTGTCGACGCACGTCATCGAGAAGCGCCGCGATTGCGAGAACCGAACGTGAGGCAACGCCGACCTTGCTGATGCAGAGCAGGTCGTTGCCTGCCGCAGAGGGATTTTCTGCGAGTTCTAGCAGTGTGGTCCCAATCGTCGACACCACTGCGCCGTGCACCCTTTCGACGCCTAGTCCAAGATCGCTCTCGAAGAGGCCGGCGGCTGGGCTCGCCGGGTTCACCGGCGTGGCGGTCGCTCATCCCTCCAGGAGCAGGCGGGCCGCGAAGCTGGTCACGACACGGCCGACCCGGTGATGTCGAGCACCTCGAGCACCTTCACCTCGGGTTCGGTGGCGGGGCGGGCTCCGCCGAATGCGGCATCGACGGCGGTGTGGATGCGCTCGTCGAAGGCGCGCGTGCAGAGTTCTTCCGACTCCCAGACGTCGATATAGCGCAGACCGCCGTCGTCGCGCCGGACGCAGAGGTGCAGCAGTGAGCCGGCGAGCGGTTCGCCGCCCAGGTTCTGCATGACCCGCCGGTATCCGGCTTCGTCGATAGGGACGTCCTGCGTGTATGCGTAAACCATTTCTTCAGCTCCTTAATTGATACGAATGTACTTCGGATGAATATCAACTACTGTGGACTCTATGGCGAACAGTGTCAATAGCCGGCGAACGTACAGTTCGCCGCTGCGTGTCGGCCAGGCGGTGGCGACCCGGCACCGGGTGCTCGCCGCAGCGTGGGAGCTCTTCACAACGCGCGGATTCGCGGCCACAACCGTCGGCCGGGTCGCAGCGCTGGCGGAGGTCTCTGTCGACACGCTGTACACGACGGTCGGACGCAAGCCCGACCTCCTGCGCGCGGTTGTGGAGAGTGCGATCAGTGGTACCGACGACACCGTCCCCGCCGAACAGCGTGACTACGTCAACCACATGCGCGCGGCATCCGGCGCGACCGAGAAGATCACAATCTATGCGGATGCCGTGGCCGCCATGAGTCCACGAACCGCACCCGTCTTCGTGGCCCTGCGCGATGCCGCCCAGACCGACCCGGACTGCGCTGCCCTCTTCACCGAGATCACGAACCGCCGCGCCGCGAACATGCTCAGGCTCGCAGCAGACCTGCGCTCAACCGGGGAGCTGCGGCCCGAGCTCAGCGACCGATACGTCGCGGACGTGGTGTGGGCGACCGCCGGTTTCGAGCACTATGTGCAGTTGGTTGCAGGGCGCGAGTGGACGGCGCAGGAGTTCGGGGAATACCTGCGGGAGCTGTGGGGGCGGTTGTTCCTGGCCGGTAACGGATAGCGGTGCGCCTGCGTGGCCGAGTGTCCGATGCGATCTGCTCGCGGTTTCGGCGCCCGGCGCTTGAATTCCGAGCCAGCCAGCGGATGTCGAGCACCTGCTGATCGGGGATGCCTCGGCTTCTCCCGCCATCGCCGCCACGGTCACTCCGAGGCTTTGCCTGCGGAAGCATGAGGTGAGGCTCGAATGGAGGTCTAGCCACCCTCCGACACGGTGCCCCTCACCGCATCCGTCGGTATCGCCGCAGTTCCTTTCGCGATGGATTTGGCGATTCTTCCGAAGGATCACGCGGTGACCATCGTCGTCAGTGGCGACACGTCGAATGGCATCCGATACCCCGTCGAGGACTCAACCGAAGATCAGCACCAGCCTTCGTCGTGAACTGCGGCGCTGTGTCGTTTAGACCGCACGATGGCGACACTTTGCCGCAGTTTCCGGTGAGTCTGCAGCGGCCGGGCCGTCTCCCCGTCCCTCCTCCCTCCCAGCCGGTGAGCACCGAGGCCGTTGCCGTGCCGGTGAGCGCCGAGGCCGTTGCCGCGTATCCATTCGTTGAGGCGGCGCCGTCGACCGAAGTCATCCATTGACCCGCAGACACGCCGCTCACGCGTCGTCCACCGCCGTCTTTCGCGACCACCGTCGTGATAGAACACGACTGTGGTGGGAAAAACGGGAGGTGGTCTGGAGGCCAACTCGGAGCGGCACCGTGCAGCAACCCCAGACCCAGGCACCGACGGCACGTCGAAGATTCAGCGGCTCCGCGAAGTCAAGACCACGTGCAGCAGCGGCAGCGCTGACGACGCCATGAGCGCCCAACCGAGTACCTCGTCCGTCGGGCGCAGCAGCACGCCAGCGATGAGCAGCGTCGCGAAGACGAGCGCCGAGGCGAGGCGGCCCACGGAGCGGTCGATCGATCGCAGTCGGCGATCAACCTCAGGAGCTCGCACGGCCACCTGGCCGCGGTCCAGACGCGTTGCGAGCTCGTCGAGCCGCCGGGGCAGCCGGGCCAGGGTATTCGCGTAGGTAACGGCCTGCTGGCCGAGGCCCCGCAGGGCGTTGCCGCTGTTCGCGTTCAGCACGGTGCGCGCAAACGGATCCACGGCATCCCACATATTGAAGTCTTTGTTGAGGGCGCTCGTCACGCCCGAGATGAGCGAGATGCTTCGCACCAGCAGCAGGAAATTTTCGGGCAGCTGGAATGGCAGGGATCGGATTGTCTCGCCGAAACCTCTCGCGAATTTCTCCAGCTCGCGCGGATCGACGGTTTGCAGCTCGGCGACACCCATGCCACCGAAACGATCGAAGAGGGCAGTCATGGCCCGTTCGAGCTCATTGGTGTCCGCCGACTTGAGCAGCACGCCGAGCCGCTCGAGCGACGCGACCAATGCGCGCCCGTCGCGACCGACCGCAGCGAGGATGAAGTCGCGCAGCCCGCCGCGCAGCGAGTCCGAGATCTCGCCCATCATGCCGAAGTCGATGTAGGTGAGGCGCCAGGCAGCACCCTCGCTCGAGCCCGACCCGGGTGTGCCGGGGGTGATGAAGATGTTGCCCGGGTGCGGATCGCCGTGGAAGAAGCCGCTGACGAAGATCTGCTGGAACGTGGAGCGTGCGAGCTCCTGTGCGACCTCCGCCGGGTCGATCCCCGCCGCCGTGAGGCCTGCGACGTCAGAGATCTTGATCGCGGTCACGTCAGACAGCGTGAGCACCCGAAGCGCGGAGCGATCCCAGACGATGACGGGCGCGCCGATGCGCGGGTCGCTTGCGAAGTCCTCCGCGAAGCGCTCGGCGCTCGCCGCCTCGTGCAGGTAGTCGATCTCCTCGAGACTGGTCGCGGCGAACTCCTCGACGAGCGCGGGGGCGTCGGCGCGCGACGAAACGATTTTTACTTTCGAGAGCCAGCCGGCAACCCGGCGCAGCGCCGCGAGGTCGACGGCGACGATCGACTCGATGCCCGGTCGCTGCACCTTGACGACGACATTCTCGAACCCGACGTCGGCCGCGATCCCCGCGGTCAGGCGTGCTCGATGGGCTTGCCCCAGGGATGCCGCGGCGATAGGAACCGGCTCGAACGAGGCGTACGCCAGCTCGAGCGGCATCCCCAGTTCGCCCT
>JBBRDX010000011.1:0-35229 GCA_038203515.1 Actinomycetales bacterium
TGGTCGCGCCAGTCGAGAGTTCGACAGGCTCGACCACCCGCGGGGCGCGTTTAGAAGAAGCCGAGCTTGTCATCCGAGTAGGAGACGAGCAGGTTCTTCGTCTGCTGGTAGTGGTCGAGCGCGAGGCGGCTGTTCTCGCGACCGATGCCCGAACTCTTGTACCCACCGAAGGCCGCTCCCGCGGGGTAGGCGTGGTAGTTGTTGATCCAGACCCGACCGGCCTGGATGTCACGCCCCGCGCGGTACGCCACGTTGCCGTTGCGAGACCAGACTCCAGCCCCGAGGCCGTACAGGGTGTCGTTAGCGATCGCGATGCCGTCGTCGTAGCCGTCGAAGCTCGTGACGGCGAGCACCGGCCCGAAGATCTCCTCCTGGAAGAGCCGCATCTTGTTATGGCCCTCGAAGATCGTCGGCTGCACGTAATAGCCCTCGCTGAGGTCTCCCCCGAGGTCCACGCGTTCGCCACCGAGGAGAAGCTTTGCCCCCTCCTGCTTTCCGATGTCGATGTAGCTGAGGATCTTCTCCAACTGGTCGTTCGACGCCTGGGCGCCGACCATCGTGTCGGTATCAAGCGGATTACCCTGCACTGCCAAAGCCGTGCGCTTGACGGCGTCGCCGAGGAACTTGTCGTAGATCGGCTTCTCGATGAGTGCACGACTCGGGGCAGTGCAGACCTCACCCTGGTTGAAGGCGAAGAGAGCGAAGCCCTCCTGGCACTTGTCATAGAAGGCGTCATCGTGATCCGCGACATCCGAGAAGAACAGGTTTGGGCTTTTGCCGCCGAGCTCGAGGGTGGCCGGGATGATGTTGGCGCTCGCATACTGCAGGATGAGCCGACCGGTCGTGGTCTCGCCGGTGAACGCGATTTTGCGGATACGCGGGCTCGATGCCAGCGGCTTTCCGGCCTCGACACCGAATCCATTGACGATGTTGATCACTCCGGGTGGCAGGATGTCGCCGATCAGCTCCATGAGCACAAGGATCGATACCGGGGTCTGTTCCGCTGGCTTGAGCACGACCGTATTGCCGGCGGCGAGGGCGGGCGCAAGCTTCCACACGGCCATGAGGATCGGGAAGTTCCACGGAATGATCTGCCCGACCACGCCGAGCGGCTCGTGATAGTGGTAGGCCGTCATGTCGCCGTCCATCTCGGCGAAACTACCCTCCTGGGCTCGAATGGCCGAGGCGAAGTAGCGGAAATGATCCGCAGCAAGCGGGATGTCGGCATTGAGCGTCTCGCGCACTGCCTTACCGTTGTCCCAGGTCTCGGCGAGGGCGAGCAGCTCAGTATTGGCGTCGATCAGGTCCGCGATCTTGTTGAGCACCGCGGCCCGACCGGTGGCGCTGGTTTTACCCCACGCCGGTGCCGCCTTATGCGCGGCGTCCAGGGCGAGTTCGATGTCTTCCGCTGTTCCTCTGGCGACTTCGGCGAAGGGCTTGCCGTTTACCGGGGAAATATCTTCGAAGTACTGGCCCTTCACCGGCTTGACCCATTCACCGCCGATCCAGTTCTCGTAGCGGGGCTTGAAGGTGATTTTCGCATCCGGGGTTCCCGGGGCCGCGTAAACGGTCATTGCCACTCCTGTCGACGACTCTGTCAAGTAGCCCCAATGGGCTTTCCCTCAGGCTAGGAGAGTCGAGGTTGCGACTTGTTGCAGGCCGAGTTCCGCCTCGATGTGCTCGAGGCGCGCCACGATCGCAGCGCGTTTCGGAGACCGTGGCGGCAGCATCCGCAGGCACGCGCGCCAGACCTGCGCGTCGTACGCCGCCTCGTCGGTGCGCGCATACGTGAGCAGCGTTTCGACAGATGCATCGGTGAGCAGGGCATCCCGCAGTCGTCCGCTCAGTTCCCGACGGATATCGGCGATTCCGGGTGCTGAGGATGTCTGCAGCAGCGCACCGGAGTACGCACCGAGCGCCACCCGATGAGCGCCCCTATCGAGGAACGCCAGCACCCGATGCGCGTCAAGCTCGAGACGCATTGGCAGCCGATATGGCCGGGAAAGTGGCACGAGCGAGTCGTCGATACGCTCGAGCACTTTGCGCAGTCGCACCATCTCCGCTCGGAGTGTGACGATCGATCCCTCCCTTTCATAGACAAGCCCGGCGAGGCGGTCGACAGAGAGGCCTTCTGGATGCCAGGCGAGTAACGTGAGGATCTCCGAGTGCCGAGTGCTCAGTTCGACCGTGCGGGCATCCACCGTGATTCGGCCGACGTCGCTCCCGAGCACGGAGAGCACGGGCGGCGCGACAGCCCGGGGAGCAGCCGTGGCCGGTGCAGACCGACGTGGACGGGAGCCCTGTTCGTCCAGTCGCCGGATGCGCATCTCGGACTCCACGGCCGCGACAGCAGCCTCCATCAAGGGAAGCGTGGCCGGAGACACGGCATCCTCTCCCCCGGTGATGTCGATCACACCGAGGATTCGTCCGGACACCGGGTCGTGAACGGGAACAGCGGTGCAGCTCCAGGGGTGCACGATGCGATTGAAGTGTTCGGCACCCCGGATCTGGATGCCGTGGTCCAGCGCGAGGGCAGTGCCGGGAGCGCTCGTCCCCACCGCTCGCTCCGACCAGTCCGCGCCCTCGACGAAGAGCATGCCCTCCGCTTTGCGACGAAGCGCCCGATCCCCGTCGATCCAGAGCAGGCGACCGGCTTCGTCACCGATCGCGACGATCAGCCCCGCGTCGAAAGTATGACGGATCAGCAGGCTGTGGATGGTCGGGAGCGCGAGTGCCATCGGGTGCGCGCTGCGGTACTCGTTCAGGTCATCCTCGTCGAAACCGATCGTTGCACCGAGATGATCGGGGTCCAACTCGAGCAGCAGGGACCGCTGCCACGACTCCTGCACAAGCCGACGCACGCCGCTGACGGCAGTACGGGCGGCGATCACGGAATCGTGAGCCGAGGCGAGTCTCTGACGCTCAGAACGGTCGGTCGGGCGCGCGACAGTCCACGGACTGGCCACGGCACCTCCGATCAACGTTGGTCGAGTGACGCAATACTAGCCGGGACTACCGTGCCTCTTTCTCAGCAGTCCTGGGAGACTCCGACGGGAGCGTTGAGAAACGTGATCAGGCCGGTCTTCGGGTCAGAGATCACTTCGACACCGATGTCGTTGGCATCGAGGTCAAAGAATGCCACGGCGCCGTCTTGGCTGACGGTGTCCTGCCCGATCACCCGTACGTCAGGAGTGGCAGCGATCAACGACTGGATTGGATCCCCGACTCCAAACCCGGACGCCGTCGTCACCTTCACCCCGCCTGGTGTCTTTGCCGAGCCCGAGAGAACGACAAATACGGGGCCGCCCGACACGGTATCGGTGGTGTAGGTGATCGAAAGTCCGTCCCCCCAGCTGATTTGCTTCCGGTTGTTCGAACAGTTCGATGCGACGAGTGTCTCAACGGATGGCGTCTCTCCGATTTCCTTGCGCAGCGCAGCTACGGCAAGCACCGGCTCACTGGAGTAGGAGAGTTGCTGCAGCGTCGATTTATCGCTCCCGACGAGGGTCAACCCAGTGCCAGTCACCCGGATGGCAGCCAAAATCACCGGCACTGGCGTGTGGCGTTCGGACGTGGCCGAAGGTGACGAGACGGTCGTAGCTGGCTCCGGAGTGCACCCGACCAGAGAAAGTACCACCGAGGCAACAATGGCGGCGACACCGGCAGGGGCGGGGCTGCGCAGTCTCAGCATGCCGCTACTGTAGCGCAGCTCACTCGTGCAGCAGCGAGCCATCCTTCTTCAGAACCTGCTTCTCGCCAGCCTCGATCGGCACGGTGAAGCGGTTCTGCTTCGGCGGCATGGGGCAGTTGAAGGCGTAGCTGAACGCACAGGGCGGGAGAATGGCACGGTTGAAGTCGAGGGTGATCGTGCCGTCCGCGTTGGGGGCGATGAAGAGGAAACGGCCGACGCTGTAAGTGCTGTCCCCGCTGGTGGCGTCGGAGAAGACGAGCTGCAGCGCGCGGCCGGCACGGTATGCGGCAAGGTCGTAGTCGATGCCGTCCTTCGTGAAGGTTATCTCGCCGGGAATGGGCATATCGCGGGTCTTGCCCTCGTCCTTCAGGTGCTCGAAACCCACTGTCGTTCCCTCGGGAAGCTCGGTGAAGGTGCCGGTGACCACCCACTCGGGGTCGTAGTCGAAGGTCGAAATGGATCCGAATTCCTGGATGCCTTCCGAGTTCGCGTCCCAGACGCGAAGAGCATAGCTGCCCTCCTCGCTCGCGATCACGAAGCCAGTGACGGACTCGCTGAAGACGATTGCGCTCGGTGTCTCGGCATCCTTGCCTCGAACGATGGCGTCACCGTTCACGAGAACGCCATCAACGACGATGTTGTCGGACCCCTGCGCAATGAGTTTCAGTCCCGATTCACCCTTCGGCAGTGGTGTCCAGGTGCCCGGAACGCCCCAGATCGTCTGGGACGAGTCGATCCACTGTGTGTTCACCAGTGCAAGACTGCCGGTGGGCTGCACCACCGAAAGCTCACGCCGACCGTGATAGGTGGCGTAGGCGTCCTCCGGACTCGGGATAGTCATTGGTGAAGCGGTGGTATCGGTCATAGTTCCATCCTTGCTGAAGTCTTTATCCCCCAACGACACGCGACTCACTCGCATTCCCGCTACCGCGCGCGTCCGAGAATGAAAAAACCGGCCCCGCACGAGTGCGGGACCGGCAAATTCGGAGTACCAGCTGCGATGGGCGTTGCCCACAGCATGTGAAGATCATTATCCGAGAGGAAAGAAATCCACAGCGCCTATTCGGCGCACAAAGCTGCATCCAGTTCGGCCACTACGGCCAACCAGCAGTCAGATGACCAGCGGTTCAAGAACCGGCAGGTAATTGACTACGAGTTACAGGGGGCGAATGTTCTCGGCCTGGGGTCCCTTGGGGCCCTGGGCGAGGTCGAATTCGACCTTCTGGTTCTCGTCGAGCGACTTGTAGCCGCTCGAGGCGATTGCCGAGTAGTGTGCGAACACGTCTGGGCTTCCGTCGTCCGGGGCGATGAATCCAAAGCCCTTTTCAGCGTTGAACCACTTCACTGTTCCTAGTGCCATTATTTTCTCCTTCAGGAGTCTTCGCGCGAACCCGACTTTCGGGCCCACTCGTCGCGGTGTTCATCGTCCGCTCCCGAAAGAAACATGGCACTCATCGCCTCGATTATCACTAACCGCTGCGGCGAGCTCCAAGCATTCAAGATGTGCGAGGTACTGCAACTGCATGGCCAACTGTAGTGCACGTACCTCGTTTTGGGCACCCGTGTAACAAGAACGGAACACATTGGCCTCGAGTTCTTCTCTCGCCGTTCATGTTCCTGCACCGTGCGCTAGGCCATGCAACGACGAAATGGAGGCTCGCAGACGGCGGATCTGACCCCTCGAACAGCACTCTTCCCGCTCCTGATCCGGTCCCGGTCCGACATCGGCGATCGCGCTCCGGTATCCAGCGGAACTTTCTGCTTGTGGACGGATGGATCGAACCCCCGCCGGAGCTCGAACCGGACTAGTCAATAGAGTTCGGCGTCATCAGTGGCGGGATCCGTCGAGTCGAGATCCGTGCCCACGATGGCCGAACCGTGAGCGTGCGGGTCCGACGCACGGAGCTGGGACGCCCGCTCTCGGAGCACGGCCGCCGCTTCCCGGGTATCCGGTTCGGCTTGCGAGCTCTCCACCGGTGTGGTCATGAGCTCACTCGATGGCCCGATCACCAGGCTCACAGACACCACGCTGCCATCGGCCAGCACACTCGGTAGCGTCACCACCTCGCCCACGCCACTCATCGCGGCCGACGCAGCGAAGTCCAGCAGGGCCGCCGCACCGTCGTCACTGGTAACGAACGACTCTCCTCCGTACGAAACAGATTGCATCGTCCTATCGTGCCCCCGATTGGTGAGGAATGTCAGAACAGAACGCGAATACAGAGGAAGGCGCCATAACTGGCGTCACTCCTCCCCCGGCAGGGTGGCGATCAGCGGCGGGACATGATCCAGGCGAGAAGGTAACTTCGCGAGTTGCCGTCGTCGATGAACTTCTCCGGCAGGTCACGCGCTGTTGCCAGCGCAGCCGTGGCCTCGCCGGCGCCCCCGAGGGCTGAATACATCAGCATGTAGTCACCGAACTGCTTACTGTAATCTCCCGCGGTCGCTTCGCTGACGCTCTGGGCGATGCGCTTGGCATCTCCGCCGAGGTAGCCGCTGGCCGGGCTCATCGGGATGAGCTGGATGCCGAGCTTCGCGTTGGCATCCGCGCTGAACCAGGTGGAGTAGTCGCGCTTTCCGCCCCAGTTGAGAGCGACAACGGAGTGTGTGTAGTTGGCGTAGACGGGGTCGGAGGTGTCGAAATCGGTCCAGTACGACCGCGCGGATGCCGCTTCGCTCGCCAGCATCCACGAGGCTTCCTTCTTCAAGGCACTGTTGTCGCTCACGGTGGCCCAGAGGGCGAGACCGTTCCAGGCGTTCACCGCTTCCGAGCTGGACTCGAGGTTGTTGCCGTCGGCGAAGGGCGAGTAGCCCGAGGCCCAGGAGTGACCGGCGTAGGCATCGAAGCCCCGGCGATCAGGGAAGTACTTCGAGTTACCGCTGGATGCGAGGTCCGCCGCCAGCAGGTTCATCACCGGGGTGATCTCCGTGCGGAGCTTCCCGTCGTGGGAGGCGGCTACGCTCGCCGCATAGAGGAAGTACCCGTAGTGGAAGTTGTGGTCGTTGAACTGGTCCGAGCCGAAGGACGCGGTGAGTCCGACGATGCCCTTGGTCTTGGGGTCGTAGACGAAGCACCGCTCGGCGTTGGACTTGCAGCGCGTGGGATCCGTCCACTCGCGCAGCGCGTCGCTGAGCTTCGCACCGACAGTCTTCGCAGCAACCGTATCGCCCAGCTGGTCGGAAAGCATCAGCAGGTTCGCGAGACGATAGAGAGCCTTGCCTCCGAAGTAGGTGTCGGACGGCAGCGCGGCGGTCTGGGCGACATCCTGCGCGAGGGTCGCGGTGAGCTCCGCCTTCTTGGCGGCATCGAGGGGTCCGAGATCGAGGGTGTCGGATGACGCGACCGCAGGGCTCGTCCAGGAGAGGGTCTTCTCGGCACAGAGTTTCATCGTGCCGTAGATGGAAGGGTAGCTGCCGAGGGTGCACTTCGGCGTGGTCATCGACTTCTGTTGGTGCGGAAGCGTGGCAATGAGGGTGTCGTCGGCACGGGCCGTCTGATAGCCGAGCGTGGTCGAGGCGGTGGAGCCGCCGCTCGAGTGGTCGAGCGTCACTGCGGTGACCGGAACCGCGTGCGCGGCGACCGCCGGAAGTGAGCCATCGGAGGGCACGGGGAACCACACTGCCGTGGCTCCATCCGGAAGGCCGAGGCCGGTGCCGTCCTTCGTGACCGATCCCGTGGTGCGGAGTCCGTAGGTGGTCTTTCCGACCTTGGCGGAATAGACGCCCTTTCCGGCGGGGTCGAACTTCTGGCCGAGCTTCAGCGTGAGCCTCTTCGCTGCTGTGAAGCTCACGAGAGGCGATCCTTCGGCGACGACCGTCGACCCGAGCGTGCTGCCGGAACCGGACTTGTGCGCGATGGTGACCGACGCGTCGTCGTAGGCAGTGATCTCGCTGGTGCGTGCCCCGGCGTCGATGGTGACGCTCGGAGCGTTGCCGCCCGTAATCGTATTGGGAGTGGTCGTGACTTCGGGCAGGCCGAACGTGAAGCCGGTGTCTGTGAGGCCGAACGACAGCGGTAGGGGGAAGACGGGCAGCGAATGCTCGCCGAAGACCAGCCCGGAGAACCAGCGATTCGTCGGTGGCGCGAGTCCGTGGGCGAGTCGCGTAACGGGTACCTGGCCGACGGTCTTCTGCGGCAGTTTGGCGATCGTCGATCCGATGGCGCTGTCGGACAGCGCCCCGGTTCTCGGCGAGGTGGCTGTCATGCCGGGACCGCTGCACGCGGCAACGAGCGAGACGACTACGCTCGCGGCGAGGACGCCCGTGGTGCGGAGGAGTGTGGCTTTGGTGGGGCGAGTCATCAAATTCCAATCTGCTCGAGCAGCGAAAAGAACGAGTCCTTCACGCCGGCAAGCGGTCCATTGTCGCGGAGGTGCAGGATCGCGGTCACCGGGGTTCCCGGTTCGACGAGGCCGTCGTTACTGCCTGCGATCAAATCCTTGCTCGTGACCTTGATCTCGGCATCCGCCGCGCCGGCCACCGTCTGCACCTTGACGTCGGAGACGACGCCGACGATGCGCTTGTGGTTGGGCAGCACGATTTCGACCCGGCCATTCTTCTCGATGCGGGCGAAGTCATAGGAATCGACTCGGAACTTGGCAAGCACGAAGAGCGGTCCGGTGCGGTCGACGGTGGCGAGCGGTTGGCCCGCACCGACGAGTCCGCCGACCTGGGCCTTGACGCTGGACACGATGCCGGGTTCCGTCGCGGTGAGCGTGAGGGTGCCGTCGGTGGACGTCGTGTACGCGGTGCTGACCGGAGAGGTCTTGGGTGAGGAGAGATCGCGCAGCAGCGTAGCGCTCTGGATGGTCATGATCGGGTCGCCCTTCTTCACCGAGTCACCCGCCTTCACGGATTCGGCCACAACCGAGCCCGCATAGTCGGAGCCGACCGAGTAGGAGATGGCGTTGAGAGAGGCAGAGCCGCTCGCCACCTGGTTCTCTCGCTGGTTGAGCACAAGGGTTGCGCCGGCAACGATGGCCAGCACGAGCATCAGACCGCCGAGGAGGCGGAATCGGTTTCCCCAGGTCATCGGGTCACCATTCCTTTCGAGTTGAAGACTTCGGATGTCGCGACATGGCTGCCCGTGGCGACACGGTGCACCGGGACGGCGCGAGTGGTCGGGCGAGCCGCGGAACGGGGCACGCGAGCGAAGGTGGGGTGCAGCTCCGGTGGGGCGGGCACCGTCACGCGGGCGAGATGGGATTCCTTCATGGCAGCTCCGATAAACACCGCGAACACGACCGTGCTCGTGAGGTTCCATGCCGTGGCCAGCGTGATCGTGCCATGGCCGACATCCTTCGTTACCGCCACCACCGAGGTGAGGAGCAGGAAGGCGAACATGAGCACCTGAGGGATCATGAAGTTGAACGGCGAGACCCGTTTTCCCGCGGCTCCCGTGACGTGCCACTTCTGCTCACGGCCCGAGAAGACGTTGACGAACGCGCGAATGTAGATGGGGAACGACACCGTGGCCATGACGAGGGTCGCCGGCCGGAACGATCCCATGGTGTTGAAGGCCAGCATGATCTGCAGGCCGTAGAAGCCCAGGTAGAAGAGCAACCAGGTGAGCCAGGTGACGGTGAGATTCACCGGTCGCAGGTCGAAATAGATCTCGAGCGGCGGCACCATGAGCAGCAGCAGGGGGGTGATTCCCACGAGGTAATGGGTGGCCGTGACGGTGTACTGGAGGCGCTGGTCCATCGTGAGGCGCCGACGCGGGTTGAGCGGGTTGTGGCGCATCAGGATTTCGAAGCCACCGGATGCCCAGCGCAACTGCTGTTTGGTGTAATCCTCGACGGTCTCGGGGGCGTCTCCGACCGCGAGTGTCACCGGGATGTAGACCGACCGCCAGCCGTTCTCATGCAGCAGGAGGGAAGTCCAGACATCCTCCGACTTCGAGTCGGTGAACATGCCTCCGATGTCGCTGATGGCCTCGCGGCGGAAGATCACGTTGGTACCGACGCAGAATGCGGCGTTGAACCGATTGCGACCGGGCTGGATGAAGCGGTAGAACACCGATTGCATGAAGCCGGCGCCGCTGGAGACGAGGTTCTTGATGTTGCCGTAGGTCTGTGGAGTCTGCACGAACGCGACGTTGCTGTCGATGAAGAACGGCACCGTTTCGTAGAGAAAGTCCTCTTTCGGCACGAAGTCCGCGTCGAAGATGGCAAAGAACCCTCCGCTCGACAGGGAAAGAGCGTGGTTCACATTGCCGGCCTTCGCGCCGTTGTTGGAGAGGCGACGCACGTAGCGGGCACCGAGCTCCGCCGCCATGTCGCGCACGGCATCCGATCCCCCGTCGTCGAGGATCCAGGTGAGGTGCTCGCCTCGCATCGCGATGGCCGCGATGGCCGTGCGGCGGATGGTGGCGATATTCTCCCCGTAGACGGTGATGAACACGTCGATGCCGATACGCGCGTCATCGAGGAAGACTCCCCAGTGCTCGGGGTGAGCATCGGCGCCATCTTTCTCGATCGCCGCGGCGTCGAAGAGTCGTTCCTGGGAGTGATGGAAGGCGAAATCGCGAGGGTCGATCCCCCCGGAGAGGATCGTCCACATCGAGACGAGTGCCTGCGTCACGAGGATGACTTCCGCAGTGATGACGAGACCGTACGGCAACCAGTCGCCGCGGTTGGCCGGATTCAATAGAAAGAATGTGTAGGCGAGGACCCCGACCGTGGCGATGAGTACGAAGAGTGCGAGGGTCGGGGAGTTCGCGGCTCCGTTTTCGGCCGCGCGCGGAAGCGGTGCGTGACCGCTGCGGCGTTCGCCGCGAAACGGTTTGTCCTTCCAAATCTGACTCACAGGGCTGATCTCCATTCGATGGGGCGCGCCGGAAAGCGCGCCGGGCAGCAGGCTGCCCGGGGGCGACGACGGTGGCTTCTGCAGAGGGGCTTCGTGCCCATCTCGTGCACATAGAAAAAGCACTCTCGACGCTGCGAACCGCCTGACAGTCACGTCTTCTTGGGGCTTCGCTGCGGATTGTGCTTGTACAACAGTAAACACTTCGTCTGCCGGATGTCCCGCTAAATGAGAGTTTTGTAATGAAGGCCAAGGCGCGCGTGAAGCATGGTTGTCGCAGGTCATGCAGCAGATCGACCAGGGCTCCCCCGGCAGCAGCAGTGAGCGCGTGGAGGACACACCCATTGCTAAGAATCGGGCCGTTTGCCGTGCCTCCCGGAGGCCACTTCGACGTTCCCCAGCGTTGTGTCGTCACCCCGGGCGGGGTTCCAGCAGACGAATTCCTCCCCGATGCCGGGAAGCGCCGTGAGGTCCGGTGCTCCCAGAGACTTCCACCCCGATTGGGCCACGGGCGCCCGGCACTCTCATCCGCTGATCTCCCCGCCTGCCGGGACGGGACCGCCCGTTCTGTTCTCACCCGAACCGCTTTGCCCCGCATTGGCTGAGAAGATCGGACGCCAACTCGGCGCTGAAGGAGCCGATCGCTCGAAGCCAGTGCCTCGGCGATCGACTCCTCCCGTTCACGACGCCGCGACCGCAGGTGGGCAGTTCAACCAGGTCATTCGCAACAGTCTCGCCGGGCGCCGCTACTTGAGCTGCCCGCGAATCTCACCGCCCGTGAATTTCTGGCTGTGCACGTTGACGTATTAGCCGCGGGGGTCGGCCATGATTTTCGCAAGAACCGTCGCGTCTTTTGGCATCGCGCAGGCTGTGGTCATCCAGTTCGGACCACTACCGATCACGAGGTCCACGACCGGGGGACCGACGACGTTACGCGCCCCGGAGTGGATGTGTGCCACAGTGCTCTGCGACGAAAGGTGGCGCACGTCGAGGGTGTAGCAGAACCCCGCGCTTGATACCGTGTAGCTCAGAAACCCGCTCGCCCCCGTGTCGGCGACGAGGGCTTGCTCGTTGTTGAGGGGGATAGCGGGCGCGTTGCCCGTCTTGGCATTCGCGATTCCACCGCCACCGAGGGTGAGAACGGCGACGGTCGCAGCTACGGCGATCAGTGTGAAAGTAGAGCGGGTGATGGTGCTCACGTTAGCCTCCATTGGCCTTGTACTAGGGGTTTTCAGGCTACGTCGGAGCGCCTGAGACCGAAAGCCTCCGTTCCTGTCGAAGCGCTGGCAATGCGGTGCACCCGGAGCCCGCCACCACAATGCAGAGGAAGCACGAGTCATCACCGCGTGATGATCGCGATATCGTGCCGCGACGTGCGGAGCCGACCGGAACCTCGTATCAGAGCGTTACTTCGCCGCCACCAACTGGGTGATGTATCCGGGAGCCTTTGGGCTGCCCCAGCCGGTCGTCAGGTCGTAGCCCGCGGTGGTCGGGTAGCCGGACACCGGGTCGGGTATGACGAACCCGTCGGACCCGACATCCCATATGCGGTTGTTCTGAAGCACACCGCTCAGTGTCGTTCCGTAGATCTGCGGCACAACGTCGCTGAACGCGGCAGCCTTGTCGATCGAGGAGCTGTAGATCACCTGATTGAGGTTGCCGATCGGCGCCTTGTTCGCGGAGGCGCGCGCTTGGTTGGCGATCGCGGTGACCGCCGCGACCTGCGGGGACGATGCGGACGTGCCGCCGAAGACAGACCACGTCGGACGTCCCTCGAGCGTTGGGAAATAGGAGTGGAAGACGAGCACGCCACCGTTGACAGCGGCGTTCCACGCAAGATCAGGAACACCGCGATGGCTGCCGACGATGGATTCGACGCCGTTCTGGAAAGACGGACGCGGGTACACCGTCGAGAGGCCGCCGCCTGTGGCAATCGACGCCCAACTCTCGTTCCACACAGGTTCGGTACTGCCGCTTTGGGTCCACGCCCAGTAACTCGGATTGCGGGCGCCGGTCGAGAGGAACGGCTGATCCACCATGGGGTTCCAGGTCCAGCCGGACTGCACCTGTGTGCCGCCGACCGAGGTCACATATGGCGAGACGTTCGGGTAGCTGACCTCCGGTGATGCCCCAACAGTGGTGGCGAGATGCGATCTCACCACACCGGTCGAACCGCTGTCGCCCGCTGATGAGAAGAAGGTGTCGCCCTTTGCCAAGCCGCGTTGGAAGGTCGCATCGAACTTCGTGAACTGTGTCCTCGCGGCCGACTGCGAACCGAAGGACTGCTCGTCGGTGCCGAACGACATCGAGAACACTGTGCCCGACGGATACTCGCCGACCGCCCAGTCGATCGCCTTCATGAGGTTCGGCAGACCCTGGACCCCTTGGGTCTCGGCCGGCGGCGTCGCCAGTAACACGATGTGCGCCCTGGGAGCCATCGCGTAGGCCCATTGCACGTCGAGGTTCGCTTCACCGGCCCAGCCGTCGGCGGAATTCGGCCCGGATTGGGCGATGCCATTACCGGTTGGATTGCTGTAATCGGGTGACCCCAATGGGAAGACTGCCTCGAAGTTCGGAGTGGGTCCATGGAAGGTCTGGGCAAAGAACGCGAGATCCGACGCCGCGGTGGGGCTGCCGTACGCGTCGACGAGCACGACGGTCTGTCCAAGACCATCCGTGCTCGAAGCGAGAGGGCCCAGCCCGTAGAAGGCTCGAAGCTGGTCGGGCGCATAGCAGTGCAGCGTGGTCGAGACGGTGTTGCTGGGCGCCGGTCGGGCGCACGCCACCGCACCTGTTGCAGTGGCGGCCGACGTGAATGCCGACTCAGGCGCTTGGGCTGAGAACGGCCCAGGGTCAGTGGATGTGGATGTGGATGTGGGCGGCGGTGCCGCGAACGCGGATGTGCTGAGCGCTGTGGTCACGCCGAGCGTGGCTACACCGAGCAGAATGGCCAGGCGAACGGATGGCTTCTTCATAAAACCTCAACCTTCGAGTGAGAGTGCACGAGAGGCGTCGGACGTGGAGATCAGGGCGCCGGTTGGTTTGGCAATGGAGCCGACGCTATCACTCTGACCGTGCGGGTTCTAGGCCCGATATCGACTCGCGCCCTTCTGGACAGGAAGAACTGCGTCACCCTCGGATTGCGGCCCTGTTGGCGGATTAGTGGCTGGTTCGGGAGTGAGGGGTATTCGTTGAAGATCGCAACCCCGGTCAACGCCGCGACGGCCGCGGCCGCGAAACTTCGAGCTGCTCGTTCGTCTCCGACATCAGCGCGACTGGCTCCGACCCTTGTCAGCCTTCGGAATCATCTCCCCGGCCCGAGGTGCTCTGCACCTGATCTATTCATCACGAGAAGCTCGTCAAGACGACGTGGTTCGGAAGCTAGCCTTCCCACCGGGGTGCGCATTACTTCACAGTCAACTGGTCGATGTTGACAGTGCCGGCGTTGAAGAACAAAAACATATCGTGCACGCCGGTGAGTGTTGACTGGGCGCATCCCATCGTCGACAGGTCAATACTGTGCGTTTCTGTCGTGTTGGGTCCGACGTAGACGAACGGTGATTGGCACCAGGTGTAGGCGCCTCCGCTTCGCACGGCGAGCGCGATCGAGCTTCCCGCAGCGCCGGTCTTCAGCGAAAACGATACCGAGGAGCGAGTCGACAGGTCGAGCAGCGGAGCAAAAGACCCCGAACCAAACCAGGCTCCCGACCCGAGCGCGCTGATCTCGAGTGCCTTTGCGCCATCCGTCACGCCGTTCGTCGTCACCGCTACCGACCCTGGGTCGGTCTGCCAGTTAGCAGCTCCCCAGCCGTTCAATCCGTTCTCCCAGGACTCGAGCACCACCGGTAGGCCGGGGACCGGTTTGACCGTAACCGTCAGGACCGCGGTCGCCGTTCGTGCACCGTTACTTACCGAGTAGGGCACGTCAAAAGTTCCCGATCTCCCGGTCGGCACGAACCTCACGGTGCCGTCCGAAACGATTGACGCGACGCCACCGGGGGTGACGTAAGACGTTTGACGGCCGGGTGTCGTGGGGTCGAGATCGAGGCTGGCTATGTCAATCGCCAATTTGATCGAGATATCGTTCGCCAGCACGTTCACCGTCACCGGTGTGTCCACTTGTGTAGTGGCTGTGTCGTTATCCGCGATGATCGTCTGACGGATGGTCGGATTATCCGGCTTCGGCACGAGGGCGGCCTGGGTTGTCATCAGTGAGCAGACCGGGCTTGGACAGTACACCGTGAATCCGTCATAGTCCCCGTAGAGCGTGCCATCATCCTGCTTCGACGACAGGATCCAATACAGCGCACCAGCGACGCCGGTCGAGCGAACAGTCTCAAGCCACCGCGCGAACACCGGCATGCGGATGCTCTTGTCAAGCAGGCCGAATTCGCCGAGATAGACGGGCTTGCCCAGCTTCTTCGCTGCAGCAGCGTGTTCGGTAATCCAGCCGTCACCCCAGGCGACGCTCTCCTTCCAGTTGTCTGGATACAGATGCATCGACATCATGTCGATGTTCGGCAGCGCAGTCAGGGCGATCGTATCGATACCGTCTTTACAGTCCTCGCCGAGTCCGGGCCCGTATCCGGAAGCTCCGTATGCCTGAGTGAGCGTCCAGTCCGCCGGCGCTCGGCAGAATGCGCCCTCATCTCCCACCGCGAGGAGATGGTGAGTATCTATGGTCTTGATATACGTACTCATCGTTGACGCCCAGTTGGTGATGGTCGTCGTGTCACACGTTCCATCGGGATACACGCCAGCGCTGGTGCACCGCGGCTCGTTCGCGAGCTCCCACGACATGATGGTCGGATCGTCCTTGTATTTCACACCCGTGATGCTGTTTGTGCGGTTGAGCAGCGTGCTGATGTAGGTCTTGAACCAGCCCTGGATCTTCGGGTCGGCATAGAACTCCGCGTGTGTCCTGCCGCCCGCCCAGCGGACGTACTGGTCCATCCCCCCGAAACTATTCCAATTGTTGACGAAGGGAATGATCAACTTGATGTTGCGCGCCGCCGCCGCCGCGATCACATAGTCCAACTTCCGGAGCCCGTTCGCGCCGTCATTGATCACCGGATGTCCCGCTGCTGCATCCCATGCCTGGTACCACACCCCCTCGAAGCTCGACTGCACCGAACCGGATCCGTCTGGGTTCTGAAAGTCCTGAAACCCCCAGGTTCGCATTACGTCGAACCGAGCCGCCTGAGCATCGTCGAGCACGCTGTCGGCCATCGCCGATGACTTGTAGCCCAGGTAGTAATTATTGGTCCCCGCGAACTCGAAGGGCATGCCGCCGAGTTCCAGTTTGCTTCCTCGGCGAGTAACGAAGCCGGTGGAATCTTTCGATGGGGCTGCGGCCGCCACCCGACCACGGTCAGTCCCCGTGGTCGCGCTGGTGCCGGAGGTCGCTCCGGCTGTACTCGGAGCCCAGAGAGCTCCGAGCATCGCCATTACAGCGATGGTGCTTGCCACAGCCTTTCGGCTGGCACGGATTTTTACGAATGTCATCGTTGACCCTTCCCGCTTCCAGTAACTCCTAGAAAACACAGTACAAGGGTAGGTGGGGGTAATGTCAACGTTGACATTTATAGTTCTTGGAAACTCCGCTCATGATCGAGTTGGGCCGAAGAATTGTTTCACGCTCGCAGGCCAGCCTGGAATTTCTGTCGCGGTGTCCGGTTGTGTTCTACAAGCCACTGTGACGGCGATCGGAAAAGCCCGGCCGCCGTCATCCGGTCGGACTCAACGGAAAGAAGCTCGCTTACATGAACCTCAGCACCCGGAATCTCAGTACCCTGGATCTCACCAATCGACGCGGAGTCATCACGGGCGCGGGGCAGGGCATCGGTCGAGCACTCGCGCTGGAATTCGGTCGGCGCGGAGGCCACCTCCTCCTCGTCGGGCGGCAGTTGGCCACGCTCACAGAGACCGCTCGGCTCGTCACGTCCGCGGGAGGAACGACCGAGATCCTCGTCGAAGACCTCACCCAGCCAGGCGCTGTTGAGCGGATTGCACAGGCGGTGGCGTCCTGGAGCGTCGTCGATCTACTGGTTAATAACGCCGGCAATGTGCGTGCGGGCAGGCTCGAATTGACCAGCGACGCGGATGTCCACTCGATGATCAATCTGAATCTCACCGCCCCGATTCTGCTGACCAAGGCCCTGCTTTCCACTCTTCGGCAGAGCGGGAAGGGCCGAGGAAGCATCCTCGTGAACATTTCTAGCGGGATTGCGCTCGTCGGGATGCCGTTCTACTCGGTCTATGCGGCAACGAAATCGGGCCTGGCGCGGTTCGGCGAATCGCTTCGACGTGAGTTGATAGGAACAGGCGTGCACGTTGCGACCGTTTATCCCGGAGCGACCGATACGGCGATGATGACTTCGCAGAATGCCGGTGCCGAACTCGGTTGGGGACGTCGACCTCTGGATGACGTCATCACCGACCTGATTGCTGCGCTGGAAGCTGGCGAGCATGAAATCAACACAGCACCCGAAGACCGCCGGGGAATGCAGCAGCTCAACATGACCGATCCAATGGCAGTTGATGCCGCACTCGCGTCCGGCCTCGAGGCCCAGGAGTTCGCGGTCCGCGACCACCGCAGCATCTGAGTCACAATCCACCGGTATGGCGTGAGGGCGCTCCAGCGTCCAGTTCAGTCCGCGGCGAGGATATTGCGGCCTCGTGGCCTCCGTCCACGGGGACCATGCCGGGCATTGACACCGCGACCAGCCGCACCCCCCATGCCCTGATCGCGTCAAAAACCAGACCCTCAGCCGCTTGCGCGTTGGGACAGGCGTCTGCGGCTGACGAAGGCGCCCATGGACACTCAGCCGATCGCGGTGGAGGATGACGACCCTGCGTCGGGTCGACGGAGACAAGAATCAGCGATGGACGACGAACGGGTGGCACCGGAGTCGAAAGGTGTTTCGATCGAACTGCTTTCGGCAGTCAACCTCCGTCGCGAGATTGCCGGAATGCCGGGGCGCCAGCTCCGGATGCGCACCGTGACGATCGAACCTGGAGGTGTCTTCGGCCCGATTCACGACCACGTGGGCAGGCCGGGCGCGGTTTATATCCTGCAGGGAACGATCACCCACCATCGGGATGGCGCGGCCGAGGAGTACGGGCTTGGCCCGGGCTGGCCCGAAGACAGGCACACCACGCATTGGCTCGAGAACACCGGCACGACATCGGCTGTGGATATCCCGGTCGACATCGTATAAGTGCTCGAGGCCACGATGATGCCACCTCCTCCGATAAACGACTATCGGGCGGTTCCGCGTCGCCGTCGACGTATCGCCATCGTCAGGTTCGGGCTGCCGCAGGGACTTCGGATAGCGGAATCAGTGGATTCATCTCCGCTGATGGGGCTGGCCGCTGGTAACCATGGTGGACCTCAACTTTGGTCGCGCAAACGGTCCGGCAGACACACTCCTTTTTGAGCATCGAGGAGAACGATTCAGCCATACAGTCCCAGCACACGCCGGTGTTGCGACGAACGGTTGAATACGCGCAACTCATAACCCGCAGCTTCTCGCAACTTCCGGAGGCCAAACTCCCAGCCGACTCGTTCCAGTTCGAAACGGACGCTGCCCTCGGCACGGATGTGCTCCAGCGCTCGAAACAGTCAGCCAAGAGAGATTTTCGCCACCTGGCCCGTTGGACCAGCACCGTTGCTGGCGGGCATGATACTCCAGTTGGAGACGTACACCGCGCCATGGTTGTAGGCGAACCCTGAAGGGAAGAACAGCTGGCCGGTGCCGAATGTGGTGCGGTCACCGTTCGGGGCGACCTTGATAACCGCGCCGGAGGGGTCTGGTCCGAACATGCCTTTGGCCTGGAATTCGGTGGCGTAGAAGTTACCTGTGTCATCGAATCCGCAGCCCTGTATGCCCGTAAAGCCGGTCCACTTGACCGTCGCGATACCCTCAGCGATACGCCACACCCGGGCATGGCCCGGGGCATATGCCCCACCAAGGAGCTCGCCGACATAGAGGGAGCCGTCCGGAGCTTTCGCGACGCAGGTCGGGACCGTATCCGTGATCGATCCGACGGGGACCCGGAGGTATGCCAGCGTCGAGACGTGTCCCTGGTTATCGACCTCCGCGATGAGGTTTGCGCCGGCGTCGGCCACGTACTGAGTGCGGCTACTGGTGGTGATGCCGTTGGGATTCGCGTCCGGGAACTGGTCAGGCTACAGGCCTTGGTGGTTGTTGGTCCACGCGTAGTCGGCGTCCCCGGTGCTCGCCAGCGCGCTCCACGAGCCGGCGCTGTTGATGGTGAGTGTCCGACCCAGCTGCGCCCGGGCGGCGTCGATGACGGGTCCCGTGGGTGAATTGGGCGGGATGCCGGCGCTGCTGGCCGACACCTGACCGTAGATGCGATTGCCTTGGGTGGAGACCGCGACGAGGCCCCAGCGCCGGTCCCGTCCGGCGACGCCACCGAGATTAGGCTGTCGACGACCTTGGTGAGCTGACCGTCCGCGAGTCTGCTCATACCGCTGGTAAGCCCGGCGCGCTGGGGCCCTTCTGACCCGCTACCCAGGCAGAGGTCCCCACCGTGACCCGCTTCGGCAATGTAGAGCTCGCCGTGTGGGCCGAAGGCCAGGCCTCGAGGATTATCGAGGTTCCGGGCAACGACAGTCACCGTGCCCGCGGCATCGACAGTCATCTGGGCGGCATGGACCGGGCTGGCAGCCATGAGAGTGCCGGCCGCGACGAGGCTGATGGCGGCGGAGACGCTAACGTTGCGGCTGCGCGACTTCGAGCGGGTCGGGAACGGCATTCCGTACTTGGTCTTAGTTTTCATCGAAACTCCTCATTAGGGTCGTCTGAGGTACGGCTTGCCTGTTCACGAAAACACCAATGCCCAGAAGCATCAACCACCTGGGAGACGACCGCCAGGCGAGGCCCAGCGGTCTGGCCCAGGGCTTTTCTCGCACGCCGGCGTCTTTTTGGAATTTGTCAAAACAAATATGGCCAGTGGCAGTCCCTGAACCATTCCGGGTTTCCGGCCCCTGATTTGTTGGCGATTTTGTCGGCTGACGGGTCGGTTGTGTCAGCGTAATAGTTACGCTCGTACTCCTCGGGTGGGATGTTGCCGAGGTAGCTGAGGAGCCTATTGTCGTTGCACCAGCTGACCCAGTCGAAGACGATTTCCTCGGCCTCTGGCAGGACTTTCAGCGGGCCGGGGCGGAAGGGCGAGTACTTTAGAGGTCGTTGCAACACCGGCTTATGGAACTCGGCCCAGCTGCTCGCCGCAGACCTCGGCGGGGGTGCGCCATTGCAGCCCCTTCCTTGGCCTGCTGTTCAAAGTCGCGACCACCGCATCGAGCTTGTCAGGGGATCAACGGGACAGGTCGGTGCCACTTGGGCCACTCCCCTCGTCTCAGGGGGCCGAGGTCCAGCCGAAGACCTCGGTGTTACCGAACGCTGTCGACGGCGTCTGGCACGGCGAAGGCTTCGGAATTCGGCTGCCACTTACGAGGGACTGGCGGAACGCGTCCACGGCGGGGCAGTCCGTCGCGTTCCGGACGTCGTTCCAGACTGTCGAGCCGTAGGTGTTCGAGGCGACTGCATAGTTGTAGTCGCCGAGGAACTCGGCTGTCAGCGAGTTGGCACTGGACCCGCGGGCGTCACCGCTCGCGCCCCGGTTGACCTCCACAAGGCTGTCTCCTGACGGACCACTCAGGACGACGCCCTCCATGGGACGCGCGCTGGCCGTCGTCGTCTGCCACGGCTGGTGCCACGCGTTGTACGTGACGTAGACCTTGGACCCGTCGGGGGCGATCGCGACCGCCGGCTGGTTGGCACGGTCACCCGCGGTGGACACGGCCGTTGCGGAGCTATAGCTGGCGCCGCGGTTAGCGGAGTAGCTCACGTAGGCCTTCTCGTTGTTGAGACCGGCCCGGTTGTCCGACCAGCCCAGCACGATGGTATTGGGTGCCCCCATACCGCTTGGGGCGCCGTTGGCGATGTCGATGCTCGGGAACACGTCAGTGCGTGACCCGGCCACGCCGTCGATGGTTGACCGGCCGGTGACGGGGTCAAGCTGGCCGATACCGGCTGTGGCCATGATGATCTGCGGCCGGGTGAAGTTTGCGCCACCGTTGTCCGAGGTCACCTGGTAGAACACGCCGCTGTTCGACTTCTGGTCGAACCCGGACCACACGACGTTGATGCGTCCCATACTGTCGGTGCGAATGGCGCATCCCTGTCGGCCGCCCGTCTGCGCGTTGTTCGTTGCTGCGGACAACTGGGTGGTGGTCCAACTACCGCCGCCGTCGCTGGAGCGGTGGAACATCACCGGTTCCGGAGCGCCGCCGTTGCTGCGGAAACTGACGTTGCAGACGTACACATTGCCGAAGAACGGACTGCTCGCCGCATTGTCCGCCCACAGCTGTTCCTTGTCACTGAACGTTGCCGAACTCTGCCTGGAAACGATGACCGGATCCATCCACGCGTTCGCGTCCCCGGCGGCCGCCGCTATCACGTTGTCGGTGCGGGACACCGCAATGGCTCCCGAGCCTTTGAACGCCTGGTCGTCACGCGTCGAGCCGAAGTTGGTCGCGATGTTGGAGTAGTACAGCCGCGAGCCCGCGGCCCAGGAGAACTTGCCATTTGTGGCGCGCCTCGGCCCAAAGGCGAGCTCCGCGTCACCGGCGGAGACCAGGCCGTTCTCGAGATATTTCGGCAGGGTCCCGATCGGCCCAACGTGTGGGGCACAGGAGGCCGGTCCGAGGCAGTCTCTGGCGGTCCAGCCCTGGTAGGTCGGTTGGGTCCAGTTGTGTCCGGAGTCGAAGGAGAAATAGACGCCGCTCACGCCGACACCGGGCGTAAACGGACACGATGTGGGGCCGCCAGCGTTGCATGCCTCCATGTCGATCTCGTCATTGGACCCGGCAACTAGGACGTTCGGGTGGTACGCGTCGAGGGCGAGGCCCGGCTCGTTCTGCTTGTTTTGGGAGAAGGGACTTGGCGGACTGCCCACGCTAACCCGGGTGCTCGTGTCCGGGCTCGCAGCCGCAGCGATACTGACAGGGAGTGAGGCCACAAGGGCGACGGCTCCGGCAACGAGGAGACGGTGTACACGCATGAGGACCTCCACAGAGACACTTAGATCAACGGATTCGTCGGGGTCAGTATAATTACTGCGGCAAGTCCCAGTCCAGAGGACGACGGCACTGATCTAGCATTCTCTTGCCGTGGGATGCGTTCCTCGATTCATACTTGCTCACGAAATTGCCCGCCGTCGTGTGGGTACTGCGGTGGGCTTGTCGGATGGGTCAGACATTGTCGGTCGGTGAAGAAGACCTCATTGAACCCCGCCGGCGTTGTCCCGCACCCGCGAAACCAGCCCGCGGGAGATCACGAGCGGCTTGAGGGCCCCCTGCGCGGACCGGGAGTGGAACACCAAGGCTCGGTCGAGCTCGACCGTGGGCTGGTCAAGCCCCATCGCTGCGAAGTCCTGGACGGTGCTGTCATTCACGATCGACAGGAGGCTTTTTGTTGTGAGGAGGATCGACGGAGCGAAGGTCAAACCGGGGTTTGGGGCGGCTAGAGTTCCGGGCGGACGATCGACCTGGGTGAGAGCACGAGGCTGCGCGTGTGCGTGGCGATTTCCTCGAGGGAGGCTACCCAGACACCCTCGGTTGCCGCGATCTCAGCCATGAGCTCGCCAAGGTGCTTGGCTCTTCCCGGGCGGCCCGAGAGGAAGGGATGATTCGTGAGCACCCAACATCCGCCCTCCTCATGGAGACCCTCGAACTCGCTCGTCCAGAGTTCCCGTGCCTTGGCGGGCGTCTCGATCAGGCCGCTGCCCGAGATGTCGGGCAGGAAGCAATACTGTTCCCAATCGTCCAGTGCCCACTGAATTGGTATCTCGACGATCGACCTGTCGGAGCCCGGCACGATCGATAGCTCGTAGGGAACATCAGCGTCCATCAGGCTCGAGTCGTAGAGGAATCCCCGTTCGGCCAGGAGCGCGGGGGTCTCCCACGAGAGGTCCCACATGGGCGCGCGGTAGCCAACCGGCCGCACGCCGGCGACGTCGGCAAGTGCCTCGAGCCCCCGGTCGAGGTTGGCGATCTGGCCGGCGAGGTCGACGGCGCTCGGCTGTTCGTGCAGGTAGCCGTGGTGCGCGATTTCGTGGCCGGCGCGGGCGATGTCGCGCACCACTCCCGGATAGCGGTGGGCGGTATACCCGGGGACGAAGAAGGTGGAGCGGATCTGATGATGGTCGAGCATGCTCAGCAGCCGGGGGACACCGACAAGGGGGCCGTAGGCCTGATGACTCATGACGCTCATTCGGCCAGCGTTCTCCGGTGCATTCCAGAGCACCGCCGACTCCGCATCCACATCGAAAGTGAATGCTGCCGCAGACTGCTTCCCATCCGGCCAGCGGATCCGGTCGGCGGCTTTCATTTGCGGTGCTGCGCAGACATGATCGTGATCAATTCGTAGGCGAGATTGGCGGCCGCGACGGCCGTGATGGCCGCGTGGTCGTAGGCCGGAGAAACCTCGACGATATCGGCGCCGACAATCCGGTGGTGACGGAATCCTCTCAGTACCTCGAGGAGCTCGCGGCTTGTCATGCCTCCGGCCTCCGGGGTGCCGGTCGCGGGTGCGAACGCCGGATCGAGAACATCGATGTCGATCGAGATGTAGAGCGGAGCGTCGCCGACGCGCTTGAGAACTCGCTCAAGGATGCCGTCGACCCCGATCCTGTCGAAGTCCCGGCAGTGGACGATCGTGAATCCCAACTTCTCGTCGTCGGCAAGATCCGCCGGGTCGTAAAGAGATCCGCGGATTCCGACGTGAGCCGACCGGTCCTTGCGGATCAGCCCTTCCTCCGAGGCCCGGCGGAAAGGGGTGCCGTGCGTGTAAGGCGCCCCGAAATAGGTGTCCCAGGTATCCAGGTGCGCATCAAAATGCACCAGGGCCACCGGGCCATGTTGGGCGTGAGCGGCGCGGAGTGCCGGGAGGGCGACGGTGTGGTCGCCGCCAACGGCCAGAACGGCGCGGCCACCGGACATGAGCTCGGCGAGTCCCGCCTCGATTTCCCCGAGTGCCTCGACGATGTCGAAGGGATTGCAGTCGATGTCGCCAGCATCGACGACCTGCGCGTCAGCGAACGGCATCGAGCCGAGAGCGGGGTTGTAGGGGCGCAACAGGCGTGATGCCTCACGAATCGCGGAGGGACCGAATCGCGCTCCCGGGCGGTAGGTGACTCCCGCGTCGAAGGGAATGCCGACAACCGCCACGTCGAAGTCCGGCACGTCCTCACGCCGGGGCAGCCTGGCGAAGGTGGTCAGGCCGGCATAACGCGGGGACTTCTGTCCGTCGACCTGGCCTACCGGTCTGCTTCCGGTGCTGATGTCAGGCGTGTTCATCCTGTGCTTCTTTCCGTCTGTCGTGCCGTGTGAGTCGTGAAAAACACATGATCGAGGGTTTGCTCACGCTCGCCCTCTCGTCGAGCCGCCATTGACCTGCACCACCTGGCCGATGATGGCGGAGAGTCGGAAATCGCAGAGCAGCGCGACCGCCGCCGCGATTTCGCGTGCCGCGCCGATCCGGCCGAGGGGAATGTCGGCGGCATAGATCGCCTGCATCTCCGCGAGGCTGATTCCGGCACTTCGCGCATCGACCTCGAGCTGCGGGGTGTCAGTGACGCCGGGTGCGACCGCGTTGACGATGATGCCCTCGGGGGCCAGTTCGCGGCCAAGCGTCTTGACCAGCGAAATCAGCCCCGCTTTCGAGGCGGAGTACGCTGTCGCCTGCGGCCACCCCGTCACGCCCCACTCGCTGGAGATGACCACGATGCGTCCGGCTCCGCGCCTCCGCATCCCCGGCAGGACGGCCTGGATCAGATGAAAGGTACCGCCGAGGTTGGTGTCGACGACCTTCCACCACTCCTCCGGATCGGCCTCAAGGAACTGCCCCATAGTCATGAAGGCGTGGTTGGCGACGAGGATGTCAACGGCCCCGAGTTCCTGTTCCACGCGCTGCAGAAGAGCCCTCACCTGCTCCGGGTCAGACACGTCGCCCGGCACGGCGAGGCCGGAAAGCTCGGCCGCGAGGGCGGACAGCTCGGTCGAAGGCTCCCGGTCATTCACGGCGATGACGGCGCCGGATGCCGCGAGTCGGCGCGCATGCTCCGCCCCCATGCCTTGCGCCGCGCCGGTGACGAGGACGACCCTGCCGTCGAGATCGGGGTAGGACAGGTCTTTTCCCTCGGACATCAGATCACCGCTCCAGCATTGGGATTGAGGATCTCTCCGACACAGAAGGTCCCCTCGTCGAGCAGGAAAGCGATACAGAGCGCGACTTCCTCCGGCGACGTCAGCCTCCGAAGTGGAAGAGTCGCCAAATACTCCGGGGCGCGCCACGGCGAATCAGCCGCCAGCAGCGGGGTGTCCGTCGGGCCTGGCGCAACGGCATTCACGCGGATGCCCCGGGGCGCGAATTCCGCGGCGAGGCTGCGCACGAGACCCAGCAGAGCGCCCTTGGCCGCCGCATAATGCGCGTCATTCGACCCGCCGCCGATGGCCAGTTCACTCGTGATGGCCACAATCGACCCGCTGCCGGCCGCCACCATTCCCGGCAGCACGGCGCGACCCAGGTTGACGAATCCGCCCACATGGACGGCGAGCATCCGTCTCCACTTGTCGAGGGTGATCTCGGAGACTGGCAGCATCTCGTAGTAGCCGGCCGCGGAAACGGCGGCCCCGACCGGCCCGAGTTCTTGCTCGACGCGACCGACGGCGTCACGCACACTCTCCGAATCCGACATGTCGAGGCACAGGTCAAAGGAGCATTGGGGCGAGGGCCTAAGGTCGAAACCGGCAACGGTCCACCCGCGGGATTCGAGTTCCTCCGCAGCTGCCGCTCCAATTCCGCTGGCGGTACCCGTGACAATTGCCACCCTGCTCCCCGCTGGGATCACCATCATGAGTATTCGGGCTTCAATTCCGGAAATTCTTCCTCGTCCGGGACCACTTCATCGGGCTCGCGCTCTCCCGCCATCCGGTACTCGAGTCCCGTGACGACGGGGATCGCCTTGCGGACGGTCACGAAGACCGCCGTTCCCACCACGCTGAGAACAAGAATGGCGATCCAGACGGACCAGTTGAGATAGTCCTCCTTGTAGAAGGGACGAGGCCAGGCGATATTGAGGAATTCGAAGATCGCCCACACCAGCGCGACAAGGGCGAGCGGGAGCGTCGCCTTGCCGAGCGTGAACGGGCCGTCGCGCCACCGGCCGCGCAGATTGACTATGACGAAGCCGACAAGCGGGAATAGGAACGAGAGAAAGAAGCCACCGGAGGTGAAGTTGAGCATCAGCGTGTAGACGTTCTCAGCCACGTTGCTGAGGAGGAACAGAGCGGCGCCGATCACCATGGTGATCAACAGCGGCCCCACGGGCTGGCGCTGCCTCCTGCTCAGAATGGACAGCATCTTCGACGCCGGAAGTGCCCTGTCCCGCGCGAACGACCAGATCAGCCGTGAGGCCGAGGTTTGCAACGCCAGGAAGCTGGCCAAGAAGCCGATGACGAAGAGGATCTCGACCGGCTTCGCAATCTGACTCCCGAGTTGCGACGTCAGAGTGAAGTTCACGGGATCCGCAACAGTGCCACTGCGCACGGCGTCGAGATTCGGGACAGCGAGGATTAGCGCCAGGCTCGTGTACATGACGACCACGGCAATGAAGATGAGTGCGAACAGGATCGCCTTGGGGAGATTCTTGCGCGGCTCACTGACTTCCTCGGCAATCGCGCCCGCGCTCTCGAACCCGACGAACGAGAACCCGATGAACACCATCGCGAGCAGGAATGGCCCACTCATCGACAGGTAGTCGGTTCCCTTGGCAAGGCCGATGCTCCCATCGAACAGAACACCGATGGAGTTGCGCTGGTGGAAGAACAGCAGCCAGGTGCCTAGACCGAGGGAGCCCACGATTTCGGCAATGATGCTGGCAGCCATGAACACCTTCAACACCATCCGGCCGGCCAGGTTCACGATCGTGCCGAGAATGAGGACAACCAGGGCAATCCACGCCTTGTCAGCGCCGGTGGGGTTATCAATGCCAATGACGTTGGCGATGAACCCCGCCGCGGCAATTGCGACGGTCGCCATGGCAATGAGCAGGGTCCACATGTACGCCCAACCGGCAAACCAGCCGAATGTCTTGCCGCCGAGTCGAGCGGACCACTGATAGATCGATCCCTCGATCGGCCAACGCGAGACCAACATCGCGAAGATGAGGGCAACGAGAAGCTGGCCGCCGAAGACAAGAAGAAAACCCCACCAGAAGGACGGGCCGGCGAGGGAAAGGGCAACGCCGAAGATCCCGTACAGGGCGACGATCGGCGAGATGAACGCGAAACCGAACGCAAACGATGAGAAGAGAGTGAAATCTCGCTTGAGGGTGATGCCTTCGGTGGCATCGATCGCTCCGCTATGGGACATGGTGGTCTCCTTTGACTCCCGCCATTATGAAGTGGTGGGAGAAACGTCGGCCGCTTTCCGTCCCAAGTCGGGAAGAACGGACTAGAAGGCTCGGCTAGGTTGTAGGAAACTACAATGGCCTTGTATTCCATCCTCGTGTTTGCTGGCGACATCCGGATCTTGTGGACTGGGAGTAGTAGCAGTGGCCAAGACAATCCCTCCCGCATTCGGTCTGGAACTCGGGCAGCTTGTCGAGGTGGCGGCCCTTGGGCTCCGCCTCGTCATAGGGTCCGAGTGGGCACTCCCCCGAGTCGTCAGCTGGGCGCACGCCACTGAAATGACCGACCCCCGCCCGCACCTGCGCGGAGGCGAACTTGTCTGCACGGTGGGATCAGCGCTTCTCGATGCCGCCAGCTGCACCAGGTTGGTCGAGGCTGTCCACGCGACCGGTTCGGCCGGAATCTGTCTCGGTATCGGGGAGGTACACACCCAGACCCCCCGGGCACTCATCAAGGAATGCCGGCGACTCTCCGTGCCACTCATCGAAATGGCCCACGGAGTTCCATTCCTCGCGATCAATGACGTTCTGGCTGACGCGCGCATTCAAGCGCAGGCCGGTACCAGCCAGCGGAATGCAAAGCTGGTCAGCACGTTGCTCGTGGCCCTCCGTGCAAATGCACCGATCGAGGACATCCTGAGCCTGTCCACTACAGCTCTCGGAGGTTCGCTGGCCTTCGAGCTAGCGGATGCGACCAGCGAGCCGCTACCCAGCGGAACCCTCACCGCGATCGCGGATGACGATTCCGAGGCGCTGTCCATCACGACGGCGGAAGGGAACCTCCTGGCCTGGAAGGGTCAGTCTCCCGCGCCCGATGCTGATCTCCTTGGCCAGATCGGCCGAATCCTCGAGATCGCCAGGCATGAGAAGGTCGATCGCGACAATCAGAATCGTCAACGCATCGGCCAGTTGTTCTCCCTGGTCGCCGAGGGACTCGCAGATTCCGCGGCCCTGATGCCGGAGTTGCAGATGGCCGGTCTTGTCGGGCGACCTCTCACGATTTCGGCGTGGCCAGCCGAGACAGCACCACTTCTCGCCGCGCACTTGCCCGGCGTACTCATCGCAGACGCCCCCGAAGCGACTTTCGTAGTAACGACTGGCTCGGACGCTGTGTACGACACTGCCCGGGATCTGGGCCTGGTCTGCGGGCATGGAAGTCCGGTCGAGGTGTCCCAGATTTCGCGTGGCATCGGGGAAGCCCGCGCAACGCTCGGTCTCGCACGCCGTCACGGGAAAGTCGCCGGCCCCGAGAGCCTGACCACTCTTTCTGGCCTCCTCGAGCAACAGCCCACTGTGAGGCTGGTCCCGTTTATCGACCAACTCATCCGGCCGCTGCTCGACCACGACAAACGCCGTGGAAGCCAACTTCTCGCGACGCTCCGCACGTTCATCGAGCAACAGGGCGCGCTCCAGTCGACGGCGGAGTTGCAATATCTTCACGTCAATACGGTTCGACATCGGCTCGCGCGGATCACTGTGATCGTCGGACGAAATCCCTTGGATGACAGCGACCGGGTCTCCCTGTCCATCGCCCTCTGGGCCTACGACCGGTCGCGACGATACATCTCGTGACGGCCGAACTGCCTGGGTCGATCCCGGAATCCCGGGTGAGTCGCGAGGGTCTGCCGACGCGGGTGCAGTCATCAAAGACTGCTCATTAGCGCTGAACTTTGTCAGTACACGCTGTAACCCCCATCGATCGTCAATACCGACCCGGTCATGAAGCTGGATGCCGAACTGGCGAGGAAGACGACCGCGCCGCCGAGCTCGTCCGGTTCACCGGCACGATGTTGCGGGGTGTCTTCGATCCAATACCGCTGAAACTGCGGGTCGTCGATGGGTGACATGTCGGTGCGCATGTAGCCGGGCGCCAGGGCGTTCACCCTGACGTTGTGTGGCGCCCACTCGGCGGCGAGGCTCCGCGTGAGGTGATGCACCGAGGCCTTCGATGCGTTGTACGCAGGCTGCCACTGTGGACGGTTCACGATCGACGCCGACATCGAGCCGATGTTGATGATCGACCCTCCTCCGCTCGCGATCATGTGCCGCCCGAAGATCTGGCTTGCGATCCACAGACCGTCGACATTAACCCCCATGACATATCGCCACTCATCGTCCGTCACGTCGACGGCTGGCTTATGGATGCACACTCCGGCGTTATTGACCAGAATGTCGGCGCGGCCGAACTCATTGACTGTGTGCTCCAACAGCCTTTCGACATCGTCGCGCGACGTCACGTCCGCCGCGACACCGAGGGAGGCGACACCGATGGAGCGGATCTCCTCGCTGACGGCCGCAGCCTCGCCCGCGTCACGGCCGACGATCACGACGTTCGCGCCCGCCTCCGCGAGCGCCTGCGCAAAGGCGCGGCCGAGCCCACGGGTAGAACCGGTCACTACCGCTGTTCGACCGGTCAGGTCGAATCGGTCCAGAACTTTCATGCCACAACTCCGTCGTTGGTATCCAATGGCCGTCCCAGGATGCGCAGAGCACGCGAGTCGAGGGTCAGGTCCCATCGGGTGATTCAGTTTCCCGTCACCGAGTGGTTCAGTGTTTCTGATTATCCCGCAAGCAGTTTTGACATATAAATCAGTTCTGTGACCGAGCCGGCGCGCCTCGGCTTCCCCTCGATGTGTTGCCCGGCCAAGACGGCGCGGGCGAGGTGGAGCAGGGCGACCGGGTTGGGGAAGCTGGGCGCCGACGATCTCGACATTGCCCGGATTCCCTCCAACTCCTCCAGAGGTTCCGGAAGCCTCCGATGTCAGGCGTCCCGAGGAGACTCCAGCTGGGAGGTAAGCATGAACGTCGCACAGCAACTCGTCCAGGCGAGTAACGAGACTGTGTTTGCCGAGGAGATTGAGACGTGGCTCGCCATTCGCCCAATAGTCCAGCCAGCGCTGCCGATCGTTTGGACGCCGCATAACGGCACATGCTCTGCTGGCATCGCCGTGGAGAACCCCGAGCACCTCGCCGCACTCGTGTCATCGCTCTCGCGCGTTGGGGCGTTCGGCAACGTGCGTACCCAGACCCGGGCCAGGGCCCGGTGGGGTCAGACTATGCACCATTCGGACCATTGGATCGTCGAAGTTCACGACGGTACGGCGGCCGACTGGGCACAGCGCGTCTATCGCGGCGGACCCGGTGAATTTTCGAAGACCGATACGGCGGATCCGCTGTCCACCGGCAAGTTCCGCCCGATGCGAGCCGCGCTTGTCCTCTGGGCCTGGATGCACGGTGCATTGCCGGAGGGATACTCGCGGACGTTGCGTCATATCGACCGCGACTATCGACGGCGGTACGGCTTACCCGAAGCTGAAGGGTTTTAGTGGAGTGGGCGGCGTTCGCGGGATTCTCTTCGACATCACCTCGGCACATTGTCGTCCCCACTGGGAACCCAGGCACTCCGATCCCCGTCTCGTGTAACAGGTGGCGAGTTCGGTGAGCCTGTGGACGCCCGGCCGGCGGCGGCGACTACGAACACCAGGCCGATAGCGGTCTGCATGACGAGGCTGTCCATCGGCGTCTCCGGCAGTCGCGACGGTCGAAGCTGTCCGTCAGGTCGTCGCGGCCGCCACCGGTGCGGCGTCGTCCGGGCGCCACTTGGCCCTCCACGTCGCCCAGTCCCAGCTGGCGAGGAATGCTGCGCCAGCCGCGGATCCGCTGTCGAACATGGCGGACTTGTCAGCGTTCGTCAGGTGGAAGTCGGTCGATTTGAACCCGGTCGTATCGACGAAGATCGTGCGCGAGGAGAATTCGGGATTGTCGATGTGCATCTGGTCGTGCGCGTTGGTCATCGTCGCGATCAGCGACAGCGCCAGCTGCAGGGGTCCAGGGTCGGGTTTCCAGTCTGCGTCCTGAATCTGCTGTTTCGCGGACAGTTTGACCCCGAAGGTGGGCCACCGTTGCTGCTGGTGGTCGTGGCGATCGAAGATATCGATGGGGAAGTTCGACAGCATCCCGCCGTCGGTGCACAGGATCTCGCCATGGCCGCCGGTCACGGTCTTGTCGGCAGCCATGTGGAACGGGCGGAAGAAGAACGGGATCGAAGCGGACGCGCGGACCGCGTCGGCTACAAGCTGGTCGTCCGGTGGCACGCCAAGCAGCTCCTGGTAGTCCCAGGGCAGCCGTAGCTCCCGCCCGCGGGACACATCCGAGACGATGACGACGAGCTTGTACTGCTGTTCGGGCGGCAGCGCGCTTCCCGGGTCGGGGTCCTTCAGGTCAGCCCAGGTGCGGATGTTCTTCTTCGCCAAGGTTTCCGCGATCCAGGAGTGCAGGAAGTCGCCGCGAAACATTCCCTCGCGGAAGAGTAGACCAAAGCCCTCGCCGATCATCTTGAAGTGCTTGAACGCGGGACTCTCGTCCTCGAACTGGGCGAAGTCGAGGTCCGTCATGATCGTGTTGAGCTCCTCGACGGTGTACCCGGCGGCGAGCAGGGACGCCACGATGGCCCCGGCGGAGGTCCCGGCGATGCGGTGGAACGTATACGGGTCCGCCGCGCCGGTGAGGGCAGACAGTGCGCCCACCAGTCCGGTTCCTTTGACTCCGCCACCTTCGAGGACGAGATCCGCGTCCGTCATGACCACCACTCCTCTTCGAGGGCAAGTTATCTGAATTTAGTTTATCCAGGGTGCTGGGATCACGACAACAGCAGGATTTGTCGCTGGCTGGCCAGCAGCCCGCACTTATCCCGCTGAAGGCCGCGATCATCGATAGACACGACGGCCTGATCGACCTGAAGACCTCCCTCGCGTGAATCGACGAACGCCGAGCCTTCGAACTCCACGCCATGGAACGCCCCGACGCGTGCGACAACCAACCCCTTCGCTGCCGTGCGCTTGGCGACAGCCGCACCGTCACCTGCCCGCTCCGCGAGCTCTCCAAAAAGGCAGCCAACCAGGAACGTCCGGGGGTCGAGACCGTGTGCGGGACAACCGCTACTCGAAGACCAGCGCGCTCGATTCGATTCTCGACATCACGGAACGAGGCGAGCTGGAATCACCGCTTCGAACCTAAGAAGCACAAGCTTCCTCACACCGCCGAAAGGCACCCACCACCGCAGACCGAAGAATCCGACGCGTGCACAACAGGGCGCGTTCGTCAGTTACCCCGCCATGTCGCCGACCGATGCTCGCCAAGCCTGTTCCAGGCGGACTGGGCGAGTCCCGACCAGCGACTCACCCGTCCAGATGCTCGGCATGTCGGCGGAGCGAAGCACGGACGACCAGCGCCCCTCAGCACGGATCAGTTGCCAAACAGTCGTTTCTGTGCGGAAGTGATTTCCTCGTCGGTCAGCAGACCGGCCCTGTGTTATCCGGCAAGGTTCAGAACTTCCCCGACGAATTCACCGCGGACATGATTTCAACTATCTGCAGACCATCCGGATCGGCTCTGTAGTCGTCCGCCCAATGCTCGCCCGTCCACCAACGCGGCAGTCCCTCACGCATATTCACTCTCACCATTCGAACATGTCTCGGCCTTACGATTCGGGAGAACTCGAGAATGACCGGCTTCTAGTGATGATCAATCACCACCCGGGCTCTGACGTTGAATAATCTCCCCGCCATTTCACCTGAATCGTAAGGCCGGACCTGATGCCACGCTCAAAACCTGTGTGGAAACAACAGTTGGGCTGCGGTGCCCTCCCCCGCTGAAAGAAAGCTGCCGATGACTATCCACACTTTCCGGAACAGTCGGCCTGCTCTCGCGGTCGGTCCGGTCATCGCGGCCATGGGCATTGTTTTCGGTGACATCGGAACCAGCCCGCTGTACGCCGCTTCGACGACGTTCGGTGCGGCGGGTTCGCAACGCCCGGGGCCTTCCTCTGAATATGTTCTCGGTTCTACCGCCACGATCATCTACTCGCTGACGCTCATCGTCACTGTTCTCTACGTCCGCTTCCTCATGCGTGCCGACAACAGAGGCGAGGGAGGGCTGCTTGCGCTCTTCGGGCTGCTGCGTCGAAGCAAACTCAAGGCGCGGAAGCTCGCCGTCTTCACCATCGTCGCGATGATCGGCGCGGCGATGTTCCTCGGTGACAGCGTCATCACTCCCGCCATCTCGGTACTGTCAGCCGTTGAGGGGCTCGAAGTCGTGCAGCCGAAGCTGTCGGGCCTCGTGGTGCCGATCGCCGTCGTCATCCTGATCGGTGTTTTCGCCCTCCAGCGGTTTGGCACAAACGCGATCGGCCGTCTTTTCGGACCGATCATGCTTGTCTGGTTCCTCGTTCTCGCAGTCACCGGAGTCGCCTCGATACTGCACGAACCGACGGTACTCCAGGCGCTGTCACCACACTGGGTGGTCCTGTTCTTCATCGAACAACCGCATATCGCCTTTTTTGCTCTCGGTGCAATAGTGCTCGCGGTGACCGGGGCCGAAGCGCTGTACGCAGATTTGGGGCACTTCGGACGGACAGCGATCACCCGGGCCTGGTTGTGGGTTGTCTTCCCGTCGCTCGTTCTCAACTACCTCGGACAGGCATCTCTGGCCCTCCGGCACCCGGCGGACGCCGCGACGTCCTTCTTCGGGCTGGTGCCGTCATGGGGCCAGCTGCCCATGGTCATCCTCGCAACGGTGGCCACGATCATCGCTTCCCAGGCTGTGATCTCCGGGACCTACTCGGTCATTCACCAGGCCTGGCGCCTGGGACTGTTTCCACCGCTTCGGATTGTTCATACCTCCTCCAAGAGCGAAGGGCAGATCTACATCCCCGCGATCAACGTCTTCCTCGCTGTCGCCGTGCTCGCAGTGACGATCGGCTTCCGCAGTTCCGCGTCGCTCGCCTCGGCCTATGGCATCGCCGTAACAACGACGATCACCATCACGACGATCATCTACATTGCCTGGCTGTTGAAGCGTTCCCCACGGCCGACCGTGACGATCGGCTTCACGATCATCATCCTGCTTATCGTGCTGGCGTTTCTGGCGGCAAATCTTCCCAAGGCTGCATCCGGCGGCTGGCTTCCGCTCGCGATCGGAAGCGTCGTCTTCGTCGTCATGGCCACGTGGTGGGTCGGCCAACGTCGCATCCAGCTCGGCCGGCGACGGGGCGAAATGCCGTTGAGCGAGTTGCAGAACCTCCTGACCGCTACGAAGGGCGTGCCGTATCGGGTTCCAGGGGACGGTGTTTTCATCGCCAGGAATCCCACGATCGTGCCGATCGCGTTGATCTCCATGGTGAACCAGAATTCGGCGCTTCATAAGCGCGCCATCCTGCTCAGCTATTCGACAGTGGATGTTCCGACCACGGTTGGCTCAAAGCATCGGATCAGCGTGCAGAGCTATCCCTCCGGAGTCGTACAGGTTATTGCGAAGATCGGATTCCGCGAGACCCCGCGTATGACGGAACTGCTCACCGAAGCGCGTGCCATTGACAGGCACGCCCTCGTCGACTTCGCCGCATCCCGAGCAACGTTCTTCATCTCGACACCGATCCCGCGCTACAACCACAAAAGCAAGATGTTCCGCTGGTCACAGGTGCTGTTCCTCGCCATCGACCGCCTCGCACCAGATCCGCTCGACATGATCGAGCTGCCCCGGGACAGAACCATTGTGCTCGGACGCGAGATTCAACTCTGACGGGGTCGGGCTCGCGCGTTCGCGTAGCTTTACGATTTCGGCGAGACAGAAAGACGCCAGAATCTTCGAACTCGCAATTACTGCTGGAACGATCAAGCGGTCTGGTGCGCTGTCACGTCAAGATCATTCGATGGTGCTGCGAATCCCCCCGGAAACGACGAAACGCTCCCGAGAATCCTCGGGAGCGCGTTGGTGAAGTTTCCTGGTTCCAGCCCGCCCGGGCCGACTGGTAAAGCGGCCACCACCGCTCTGCGCTGTCGGCAACGCCGCCTCGGTAAGCTCACCCCGGTCGGGTTTGAGACAATGAACCTGGCCCTCAACGCCGCGTGAAACCACTAACCCACCGAGTCGACTGAGCTCGGGGCAGTCCCAACTGAAGAGGCACCATTTTTAAACCATTTCGATCACGCGGCGTGGCCATGCCGTCGGATCTCGCTATTTCGCGCGCTGCGGCCCGTCGTCCACTCGAAGACGTTGCAGCCGACATGGGCATCGGTCCACACCTGCTGGAACCCTACGGAAGTGCGGCGTCGAAGATCTCCCTCGACGCGATCGATGAGCTCCGTGACCGTCCGCGGGCCAAGTATGTCGTCGTCAGCGCAATCACGCCGACTCCACTCGGGTCGGGCAAGACGACCACCGCGATCGGGCTCGGT
>JBBRDX010000012.1:0-34503 GCA_038203515.1 Actinomycetales bacterium
GCTCTTGATGTCATCGGGAAGGTCGTCCCAGGTCTGCGCCTGCTTCTCGGTAGAGCGCACGAAGTATTTGATGTTGTCGAAATCGATGCCGGAGAGGTCCGCACCCCAGGCGGGCATGGGCTTCTTGTAGAAGAGTGCGAGTGCTTTCAGCCGATTCTTGAGCATCCACTCGGGTTCGCTCTTCAGCGCCGAGATGTCGGCGACCACCTCGGGAGAAATTCCGCGCTTGGCAGAGGCTCCGGCGACGTCCGAGTCGGACCAGCCGAACTCGTAGATGCCGAGGCTTTCAAGTTCGGGACGGTCGATCAGGATATCCGACATAATTTCCCTCTTCCTTTCACAAAAAACTTATTACACCAAAGATACCTTCACACTCAGCGACTGCACTTATCGCAACCGGTCGAGTAGGGGAGGCATTCCCTCGCACACCCACCGGCGGCGGATTTTCGCTGGAACGAAAAACGCCGACGGGGGCGCCTCGCGTATCAACGCCGACACGGTGGCAAGAGTGCTCATCACTGAGTTTCATAATTCTACAGGCAGCGGGTTGCGAATCAGCGGAGAGTCGCAGCCATCGCGGAGGCGGGTACCTGCGCCTGTACAGTCCGGAACAATTGCGGGTTCACATCCAGCAGCACACGCAACGCCCCCACCCAGACCAGAGCTGAACCGAGCACGTGGATGGCGACAAGGGCGGCCGGCACTCCGATTTTCGCCTGCAGCAGTCCGAGTGCGGCCTGGGCGATCGTCACAATCAGAAATGCGATAACCCGCTGTCGCGCCAGGGACGCACCCGACTTACCCCGCAGTGAACCGTAGAGCGCAAGAGCGGTCAGGATCACCGCTGTTCCGAGCACACCGTGCACGATAGCCACCTGCTCCCACACGAATCCCATGCGCGGCACATCCGCCGAATCGCCCGAGTGTTGGCCGGAACCCGTCACGAGCGTACCGATGACGATGAGAACGAAGGTGGCCGCCACCAGAGTCCCACTGAGGATGCTGGCTGTCCGCGGAAAACCGGCGGCCGAGGTGACCGATGCCGAAATCGCCTGCCGTGCTCGATGCCAGGTGAGAGTCGTGGTGGTGAGCAATGCAACGGCGAGCACAAAATGCATCGCCACCACATAGGGGTTGAGCCCGGTGAGCACGGAGATGCCTCCGGCGATCGAGTTGGCGACGACGAGCCAGAACTGCGACCACGCCAGTCGGGTGAGGGTGCGGTTGCGCGGTTTCTGCAGCCGTGCGGCAACGATGGCCCAACCGACCGCGACGATTAGAACGCCGGTCAGGGCACGATTCGCGAACTCGATGAAGCCGTGGATACCCAGCTCGGGAGTGGTCGTGAACGACCCCGCCTCACAGGCAGGCCAGGTGGGGCAGCCGAGCCCGGATCCGGTGACGCGAACGATTCCCCCGGTGAGTACGATGAAGATGCTGACGACCAGGGCTGCGGTGGTCCCCCAGCGCAGTGCGCGAGGGCCGAGGGTGTAGCGGCTGGCCAGCCAGCCCAATGGGGTAACGATGGTTCGGTCCTCCTGGGGGATCGCGGGTCAGCGTCGCGGTCAGCGCAGCAGGGCGAGCAGGGGGTCGATGCCCACCGCGAGGAACAGCAGGGTGAGATAGCTGATCGAGCTGTGGAAGACCCGCATCGGTTTGACGGTGTCGTGGCGGATCGCCATGGCGTACAGCCGGTGAGACTCGAACACGAACCATCCACCCGCCACTACCGCGACGACCGAGTAGAGGATGCCCATGTGCGCCACCGGGATCAACAGGAGTGAGCAGGCGACGGTGGCCCACGCATAGAGCACCACCTGCAGGCCCACCACGGTGCGACCCCGCACCACCGCGAGCATCGGCACGTTCACTGATGCGTAGTCGGCACGGTACCGCATCGAGAGCGGCCAGTAGTGTGGCGGCGTCCAGAGGAACACGATCCCGAAGAGGATGACCGGAGCCCAGCTGAGCGAACCCGTGACGGCCGCCCAGCCGATGAGTACGGGCATGCATCCAGCGGCACCGCCCCAGACGATGTTCTGGGGGGTTCGTCGCTTGAGTATGAGTGTGTAGACCAGCACGTAAAACAGGATTGCGACAAGCGACAGCGCGGCGGCCAGCCAGTTGACGAGCAGCCCGAGGACCAGAATCGATGCCGCACCGATGATCCACGCGAAAACGAGAGCTTCACGATCGGTGAGCTCCCCGGTGACCAGCGGGCGCTTGCTCGTACGCTTCATCACCCGATCGATGTCGCGGTCGATGTAACAGTTGAACGCTCCGGCCGATCCGGCACTGAGTGCTCCTCCGACGAGGGTCCAGAGCACGAGCCAGAGGTTCGGGATACCGCCCTGCGCCAGGATCATCACCGGCGCGGTCGTGACGAGGAGAAGCTCGATAACCCGTGGTTTGGTGAGGGCGAAATACGCCTTTGACTTGCGCACAAGCCCGATTCGCGTGCTCTCCTGTCGAGTCTCTACCGCTACGTCCATTGCTCCTCTAACGCCCAATCACAGCCTCCAAATAGTGTAGGCGCCCCGGCTGGGAGCTCCTGTCAATGCCGGCAGCGCTCTGCGAAGCATTGGAACGGCCGCTCACGGGTTTCTCTATACTTGAGGTGCTCGCACGCCGTGCTCCCAGCCCCCGCCGACATTGATTGGCGCTCCGGTTTGCCCACAGCGCTGCCGATGTCGTCAGGCGAGCATGTGTATTTACCTCAGGCGGTGTCCTCCACCGGGACAGACATCGTACGCAATAGAAGGGTCGAATCCTCATGGCAGCTCTCCAGTGGGATCCCATTGACAATACCGCCATAGACACCGCTCGCATCCTGGCAGCGGATGCCGTCGAGAAGGTCGGAAACGGGCACCCGGGCACTGCGATGAGCCTCGCTCCCGCCGCCTACCTTCTCTTCCAGAAGGTCATGCGCCGCGACCCGAGTGACAATACCTGGATCGGACGCGACCGCTTCATCCTCTCGGTGGGGCACTCCTCGCTCACCCAGTACGTACAGCTCTACTTCGGCGGTTACGGCCTCGAGCTCGACGACCTGAAGGCACTGCGCACCTGGGGTTCCAAGACCCCCGGCCACCCCGAATACGGCCACACCGACGGGGTCGAGATCACCACTGGCCCTCTCGGCCAGGGACTGTCCTCTGCCGTGGGATTCGCCTATGCATCCCGCTTCGAGCGGGGCCTGTTCGACCCGGACGCCGCTGCGGGCACCAGCCCGTTCGACCACTACATCTATGCAATCGCCGGAGACGGCGACATGCAGGAGGGCGTGACGAGCGAGGCATCCTCACTCGCCGGCCACCAAGAGCTCGGCAACCTCATCGCGATCTATGACAGCAACCAGATCTCGATCGAAGACGACACCAACATCGCCTTCACCGAAGATGTCAAGGCGCGTTACGAGGCGTACCACTGGCATGTGCAAGTGGTCGACTGGAAGAAGACCGGACAGTACGTCGAGGACATCGCAGCGCTCAACGATGCCATCGAGGCAGCGAAGGGCGAGACCTCCAAGCCTTCCCTCATCATCCTGAAGACAATCATCGGATGGCCGAGCCCGAAGAAGCAGAACTCGGGCAAGATCCACGGATCGGCGCTCGGCGCCGAAGAGTTGGCCGCGGTCAAAGAGGTTCTCGGCTTCGATCCGAAGAAGACCTTCGAGGTGGACCCGGCCGTTCTCGCCCACACTCGAAAGGCCGTCGATCGCGGCCAGGCCGCCCATGACGAATGGAACATCCAGTTCGACGCCTGGGCCGTCGCCAACCCCGACCGCAGAGTGCTGCTCGACCGCATCCTCTCCGGCGAGCTGCCCGAGGGCGTGGAAGCAGCCCTTCCGGACTTCGAGGCGGGCAAGGAGGTCTCTACGCGTGCGGCTTCCGGCAGGGTTCTGAGCGCTCTCGGTCCGGTCATTCCGGAGCTGTGGGGGGGATCGGCAGACCTCGCGGAGTCCAACAACACCACCATCGAAGGCTCCCAGTCCTTTGTGCCCGCCGAGCACTCGACCCACGAATGGACCGGCAATAAGTACGGTCGCGTGTTGCACTTCGGTATCCGCGAGCACGCCATGGGGTCCATCCTCAACGGCATCGTGCTTCACGGAAACACGCGGCCCTTCGGCGGCACTTTCTTGATCTTCAGCGACTACATGCGCCCGGCGGTTCGTCTCGCCGCGCTGATGAAGGCTCCGGCAATCTACGTCTGGACTCATGACTCCGTCGCCCTCGGTGAGGATGGCCCGACGCACCAGCCCGTCGAGCAGCTCGCGGCTCTTCGTGCCATCCCGGATCTCGACATCGTGCGTCCGGGAGACGCGAACGAGACCGCCTGGGCGTGGAAGACCATTCTCGAGCGTCGCAAGGGACCCGCCGGCATCGCGCTCACCCGCCAGAACATCCCCGTTTTTGATCGCGGAGAGGATCTCGCCACCGGCGAGATCTTCGCTGCCGCCAAGCATGTGGCGAAGGGCGCCTACGTGCTGGCGGAAGCCCCGAACGGCACTCCGGACGTCATCTTCATCGCCACCGGCTCTGAGGTGCAGATCGCGGTCGACGCCCGCGAACAGCTCAAGGCCGAGGGCATCAACGCGAGGGTCGTCTCGGCTCCGTGTCTCGAATGGTTCGAGGAGCAGTCCGCCGAGTACCGCGAATCGGTGTTACCGAAGAACGTGAAGGCGCGGGTCTCCATCGAGGCCGGTCGCGACCTCACCTGGCGTGGATATGTCGGGGACTCCGGCCGCAGCGTCTCGATCGAGCACTTCGGAGCATCCGCCGACTACAAGACGCTGTTCCGTGAGTTCGGAATGACCACCGAACACGCCATCTCCGCCGCCAAGGACTCGATCGCCGCCGTCTAGGCGTCGAAAGAAAGAGGAAATGAACATGACTGAAAACACCGCCACCGCTGCCCTCTCCGCCTTGGGCACAAGCATCTGGCTTGACGACCTCTCCCGCGAGAGGATCAAATCGGGAGGCCTGCAGAAGCTGATTGCCGACCGCAATGTCGTCGGAGTCACGACCAATCCGACGATCTTTGCGAGCGCACTGGCCAAGGGAGAGGCATACGACGCCCAGGTCGCCGAGCTGGCCGCCGCGGGCAAGACCGTCACCGAGGCCGTCTTCGAGATCACCACCGACGACGTCGCGAGCGCCAGCGACATCTTCCGCGCGGTCTACGACTCGACCGGCGGACAGGATGGGCGCGTCTCGATCGAGGTGGAGCCCGGCTTCGCCCACGATGCAGCAGCGACATCCACGCAGGCCAAGCAGCTCTGGGCCAAGGTCGACCGTCCGAACGCGATGATCAAGATTCCCGCGACGGTCGAGGGTCTCGAAGCGATCACCGAAACAATCGGTTCGGGAATCAGCGTCAATGTGACCCTGATCTTCAGTCTCGAACGTCACCGAGAGGTCATCAACGCGTACCTGACGGGCCTCGAGCAGGCCAGGGCGGCCGGGCACGAACTGTCGACCATCCACTCGGTCGCGTCCTTCTTCGTCTCCCGCGTGGACACCGAGATAAATAACCGCCTCGACGCAATCGGCACCCCCGGGGCGATCGCTCTGAAGAGCAAAGCCGGCATCGCCAATGCCCGCTTGGCCTACCAGGTCTTCGAGCAGGCCTTTGACAGCGAGCGGGCCAAGGGCCTGATCGCTGCAGGAGCGAACGTGCAACGCCCCCTGTGGGCCTCCACCGGGGTAAAGGATCCCACACTTCCGGACACCCTCTATGTCACCGAACTCGCCGTCGCGAACGTCGTCAACACCATGCCGGAGAAGACCCTCGAGGCCACATTCGACCATGGCGCAATCGACGGCGACCAGGTCACCGGCAACTACGACAACGCGAACGCCGTGCTTGATGCACTGGACGCGATGGGTATCTCCTACAAAGAGGTGACCGCGCTCCTCGAGAAGGAGGGCGTCGAGAAGTTCACCATCTCGTGGAACGAACTGCTCGACACGGTAACCGCCGCGCTGCAGTCGGCGAACTCCGAGGTGGAAAAGTGAGCTTCGACATCACCGTGAGCGGCGCAGCAGCAGAGGCCGTCGACCGCATCGTGCCCCAGTTGGTCAGTGATCTCGTCGCCTCCCGCATCTCCGACCAGGACCCCTCCCTCTGGGGAACGGATGCTGAGGTCGAGGCCGGTAGACGCCTCGGCTGGACCGAGGCGGTCGTCGTCTCCGAACCCCTGGTGGACGACATCATCGCGTTGCGCGACCGACTGCACGCGTCCGGAATCAATCACGTGGTTCTTGGAGGGATGGGCGGGTCGTCGCTCGCCCCCGAGGTCATCACCCGCACCGCGGGAGTCGAACTCACGATCCTCGACTCGACGGATCCTGGCCAGATCCTCGCGGCCCTCGCCGACCGCCTGGAGACCACGGTCGTCGTAATTTCGTCCAAATCGGGATCGACACTCGAAACGGCCAGCCAGCGCAAGTCCTACGAAGAAGCCTTCCACGGTATCGGGATCGACCCGGCAGAACGCATCGTCGTCGTGACAGACCCCGGCTCTCCGCTCGATGCCTCCGCTCGTGCTGCCGGCTACCGCGTCTTCAATGCTGACCCCGACGTGGGCGGACGCTATTCCGCCCTCACCGCTTTCGGTCTCGTGCCATCAGGCCTGGCCGGCGTCGACATCCGTGCTCTTCTCGCCGAGGCTTCCGCCGTCACCGGCCAACTGATGGTCGACCGGGCTGACAATCCCGGGCTCATCCTGGGCGCTGCAATCGCTGGTAATTCCCCGCAGAAAGACAAGATCGGAATCGTTTCCGACGGCACCTACATCGTCGGCTTCGGCGACTGGGTGGAGCAGTTGATCGCCGAATCCACCGGCAAGAGCGGTACGGGGCTGCTCCCGGTTGTGCTCGATCTGCATTCCCCTGAGATCACCGAGAACCTTGCCGACGTACAGATCGTGCGCCTGGTCGAGAGTGCTCGCGCCACCAAAGAGGTGCGCGAAGGAGAAATCGAGATCAGCGGCACCCTCGGGGCGCAGATGCTCGTCTGGGAATATGCCGTCGCGGTCGCCGGCCGACTGCTCGGCATCGATCCATTCGACCAGCCGGATGTCGAGTCGGCGAAGATCGCGACGCGCGCCCTGCTCGACTCGCGCCCGGAGCCCGTCGCCCCCGCCTTCACCGCTGACGGCATCGAGGTACGCGGATCGACCGAGCTCCTCGGTGAGGCAGACTCCGTGTCTGCCGCGATCGAGACACTTCTCGCACACATGGGGCCCAACGGCTATCTCGCGGTGCAGGCCTACGTCGACCGCAACGCGAACCACGAGCTCGCGAAGCTGCGCGACCTTCTCGCCGGTAAGACCCGTCGCCCGGTGACCTTCGGATGGGGACCACGCTTCCTCCACTCGACCGGCCAATACCACAAGGGTGGACCCGCCACCGGAGTGTTCCTGCAGATCACGGCGACAGCACCCGCTGACCTCGAGATCCCGGACAGCCCGTTTTCCTATGGCTACCTCATCCAGGCGCAGGCGGCCGGCGACGCGAGCGTGCTCGCCGACCACGGTCGCCCGGTACTCACTCTCACTCTCACGGACCCGACACAGGATCTCGCGACGCTTTTCAGCGCCATCGTCTGATCCGCTCGTCGACCAACCGACACGAACTCACTAGGAGCCGAATGTCCCCGGTGGAAATCACGCCGGAGTTCAACCCGCTGAGGTTGCCCTCCGACCGCCGTCTCAACAGGATCGCCGGGCCGAGCGCCCTGATCATCTTTGGAGTGACGGGTGACCTCGCCCGTAAGAAACTGATGCCGGCGGTCTATGACCTCGCGAACCGTGGCCTGCTCCCCCCGGGCTTTGCGCTCGTGGGGTTCGCCCGTCGGGACTGGGTCGACCAGGACTTCGCACAGGTGGTCCACGATGCGGTCGAGCAGTACGCCCGCACGCCATTTGACGAGAACGTCTGGAAGCAACTCGCCGAGGGCATCCGCTTCGTTCAGGGCGAGTTCGACGACGACAAGGCATTCGCCGAGCTCAAGAACACGCTCGAGGAACTCGACAAGACGCGCGGAACGATGGGCAACCACGCGTTCTACCTCTCGATCCCCCCGAAGTCGTTCCCCCAGGTGACGGAGCAACTCCGCCGCTCCGGGCTGGCCGACGAGGTGGATGGCGCGTGGCGCCGTGTCGTGATCGAGAAGCCCTTCGGCAGCGACCTCAAAACCGCCCGCGAGCTCAATGACGTCGTCGAGTCGGTGTTTCCCCCAGACTCGGTGTTCCGCATCGACCACTACCTCGGCAAGGAGACGGTGCAGAACATCCTGGCCCTTCGCTTCGCCAACCAGCTATACGAGCCCATCTGGAACGCGAACTACGTCGACCACGTGCAGATCACGATGGCCGAAGACATCGGCGTCGGCGGGCGAGCGGGGTACTACGACGGGATTGGCGCTGCGCGCGACGTCATCCAGAACCACCTGTTGCAGCTGCTCGCTCTCACGGCGATGGAGGAGCCGGTGTCGTTTAACGCGAAAGATCTGCGTGCTGAGAAGGAGAAAGTTCTCTCGGCGGTCACGCTTCCGAAGGACCTCTCTCACTCGACGGCGCGCGGGCAATACGCGAGCGGCTGGCAGGGCGGAGAGGAAGTGGTCGGATTCCTCGAGGAAGACGGCATGAACCCGCAGTCCCTCACCGAGACCTTCGCCGCCTTCCGGCTGGACATCGGCACTCGTCGGTGGGCGGGAGTGCCGTTCTACCTGCGTGCTGGTAAGCGCCTCGGGCGTCGGGTCACCGAGATCGCCGTGGTGTTCAAACGCGCGCCGCAATCTCTCTTCGCTGAGAGCCAGACCTCTGCGCTTGGCCAGAACGCGCTCGTCATCCGCGTACAGCCGGACGAGGGTGTCACCATTCGCTTCGGATCGAAAGTGCCCGGCGCCGGCGTGCAGGTGCGTGACGTCACCATGGACTTCGGCTACGGCCACGCCTTCACCGAGGCGAGCCCCGAAGCCTACGAGCGCCTGATACTCGACGTGTTGCTCGGCGACCCGCCGCTCTTCCCCCGTCACCAGGAGGTGGAGCTCAGCTGGGACATCCTCGACCCGATCGAGGAGTTCTGGGCCACCCAGGGGCAACCCGAACAGTATCGCCCCGGTTCCTGGGGCCCGAAGTCCGCCGACGACCTGCTCGCCCGCGACGGCCGCGTCTGGCGCCGTCCGTGACCACCACAGACTGGAGTCGTTCATGATCGTCGACCTTCCCAACACCACGACGAGCCAGATCTCGAAGACTCTGGTCAAAATCCGGGAGGAGGGTGGCGCGGTGGCCCTCGGGCGTGTGCTCACCCTCGTGATTTCTACGAACCTCGGTCATGAGGAGGAGGCTATCGAGGCTGCGAATGACGCATCGCGCGAGCATCCGATGCGCGTCATCGTCATCTCGACCGGCCCCGACGGCCCCAACAGGTCGGATGCGCCGCGGCTCGATGCGCAGATCCGTGTCGGCGGCGACGCCGGTGCGAGTGAAGTCGTAGTGCTCAAGGCGTACGGCGACACTGCGTCTGACGAAGAAGGTCTCGTCACCGGGCTTCTGTTGCCCGACGCGCCGGTCGTCGCCTGGTGGCCGGGAGAAGCCCCGGAAATCGTCTCAAAGTCCCCTCTCGGTCGGATCGCCCAACGCCGGATCACGGATGCCGCGGCACAGCGTGACCCGCGCGGATTCCTGAACCACCTCTCGCGTACCTACAGCCCGGGCGACACCGACTTCTCCTGGACCCGGCTCACGCTCTGGCGCGCGCAGCTCGCCGCAGTACTAGACCAGCCGCCGTACGAGCCGATCACCAGCGTCGAGGTGCACGGAGCGCCGGACTCGCCCTCGACCGGCCTGCTCGCCGCGTGGTTGCAGATGCAGCTGAAGGTACCGGCCCGTCACGAACTCATCACCCCCTCACACGGGTCGAGTGGAATCCAGGGAGTGCGGCTTCACCGAGCATCCGGAGTGATCGAGCTGGAACGCACGACGACGAACATTGTGACGCTCGTACAGCCCAACCAACCGATCCACGATATCTCGCTCATCCGGCGCAGCCTCCGCGACTGCCTGGCCGAAGAGCTGCGCCGTCTCGACCCGGACGATCTCTTCGGAGCGGTGATTCAGCACGGGCTCGCCGAACTGGACGCGCCGACCGTCACCGGGTCCATCACGGTACCCGCACCATGACCAACGCTCGTCGTGTGCTTGTTCATGCCGACAAGAAGGCCCTTGCCGGCTCGGTCGCGGCCCGCTTCATCACGAAGGTGGTCGACCTGCTCGATCAGCAGCCCCGCGTGAACATCGCGCTGACGGGTGGCACCGTGGGAAGCGCGGTTCTCGAGGCGATCAACGAGTCCCCCGCGCGGGACAGCATCGACTGGTCACGCGTGGTCCTGTGGTGGAGTGACGAGCGCTGGCTGCCCCGCAATGATGCCGAGCGCAATGACACTCAGGCCCGAATCGCTCTGATCGACCATGTCGCACTCCGTGCCGAGAACATCCACTGGTGCGCCGCGTCGGATTCCGGCATGAGCCTCGAGGATGCCGCGACAGCGTACGCCGTGGAACTCGCGGATGCTGCGGACGAGGGTCGGGCGGCGCCAGGCTTCGACATCCTTTTCCTCGGCGTCGGTGCGGACGGACACGTCGCCTCGCTGTTCCCGGATTCCCCGGGCATCCGCGTGACCGAGGGCACGGTCATCGTCGTTCGCAACTCCCCCAAACCTCCGCTCGAGCGGCTCAGCCTCACCCTTCCCGTGATCAATAGCGCGGACCGCATCTGGCTCACGCTCTCCGGCCAGGACAAGGCTTCCGCTCTCGGGCTCGCCCTGGCTGGCGCGAGCACCTGGGAGGTACCCGTCGCGGGCGTCGAGGGGCGCCTGCGCACCGTGTTCTTCGTCGATCGGGAGGCCGCTGGCGAAGTGTCGGAAGACCTCATCGCCACGGAATACTGAGGGCTTCCCATCGGCCCCCGATGCCCCGCCTTGCGCCCGTGCATAACTCCTGCACCGTTCCGGCTGGAGGTTGACCGCCCGCGGAATTCGGGAGCCGCCCGAGCGTCGTGCGTGAATCTGCAGGAGTTATGCAGAGGCAGGGCCGTGGCAGGGAGAGCATCGCCAGCGCGCACGGTCGAGCAACACAGCCGTCCACGAGCGCAGCGGCACGGCGAGGGCGACTGCCGAAACGGCTGCCGGGACGGACTGGCGCGACGCGTTACTGCGGAGTGAGGCGGCCCCGACGCGCGCGGAGCTGCTCGAGGGCCTCGTCGAGGAGGGTCGCCGCTTCCTCTTCGGTGCGACGCTCCTTTACGTAGGCGAGGTGAGTCTTGTAGGGCTCAACCTTCACCACCGACGGGGGGTTCTCCTTGTCTCGACCCGCGGGAAGACCACAGTTCGGGCAGTCGAGAGTCTCGGGAATCTCTTCCGGCTCGATCGTCGCGAGAAAATGCGGACTCTGCTCGTGGCCCTTGGCACACCAGTAGAAGACCTGGAGGCGCTCGGCGTGGAATCCACGGTCCTGCTCGCCCATCGGTCCGGCTCCCACGCGAGAACCACGAATAGCGCTGCCACCTGAAGCCATGCGTAGGTCTCCTAGCCGGTCACGTCGAACTTGGTGATCAGACCGAGCACGATAATCGATGCCACCCAGATCAGCGCGAGGATCAGCGTGATTCGGTTGAGGTTGCGTTCGGCGACACCGGATGCTCCGAGGTTGCTGGTCACTCCACCACCGAACATGTCGGACAACCCGCCACCGCGACCGCGGTGCAGCAGGATGAGGAGGGTCAGCAGGAGGCTCGTGATGCCGAGCACCACCTGCAGGACAACCTGAAGAATTTCCACGAACAGCCTTTCTGGGGCGCGACGATGGGGTCTATCGGGCGCACACCAGTATAACTTGCCGCGGCGGCTCCCTGTGAAACCGCCGAGCCGAGTTCGGCTCAGGTACCGACGTGCTTCTGGAACTGCGCGATGCTGGAGAACTCCGCGAGGTCGAGACTGGCGCCACCCACCAGTGCGCCGTCGACGTTGGCTTCACGCATGAAGCCCGCGATGTTCGATGCCTTCACGGAGCCGCCATAGAGGATTCGGGTGGCGCATGCCGCGTCCTCGCCGATCAGCTCGACGAGAGTGGCCCGCAGCTGTGCCGCGACCTGCTCCGCCTGCGCCGGGGTGGCCGCCTGGCCCGAGCCGATCGCCCACACCGGCTCATACGCAACGACGATAGTCGCACCGGGCTTCACGGACGCGAGGGCCGCACGCAGCTGGGCGACGGGAACCGCGCTCGGACCGTGTTTCTCGAGGTCCGCTGCGGTCTCTCCGACGCACAGCACCGGCACGAGTCCATGACTGAGCGCTGCGGCGACCTTTGCCGCGAGTTGCTCGTCGGTCTCATTATGGAGCGTGCGTCGCTCGGAATGCCCGATGATCACGTACTCGCAATCGAGTGCCCTGAGGAAGGCACCGGAGATCTCACCGGTGTACGCCCCGGAGTCGTGCGCCGAGACATCCTGCCCACCGAATTTCAGCGGCAGTTTGTCGGCTGAGATCAGGGTCTGCACCGAACGCAGGTCGGTGAACGGCGGAAAGATCGCAACCTCCACCGTTCCGTAGTCAAGCTTTGCGTCCTTGAGACTCCAGGCGAGTTTCTGCACGAAGGCGATGGACTGGAGGTGATCGAGGTTCATCTTCCAGTTGCCGGCGATGAACGGGGTGCGTGTGGTCATACTGCTGTCCATCCCAGTACTTCAAGGCCCGGAAGGCTCTTGCCCTCCAGGAATTCGAGACTCGCGCCACCACCGGTGGAGATGTGGCCGAACTGGTCATCGGTGAAGCCGAGTGCCCGCACTGCGGCGGCGGAGTCTCCTCCGCCGACCACCGAGAGGCCGGCAACCTCGGTCAACGCCTGCGCGACGGTTTCGGTGCCCGCGGCGAAGGGCGCGAGCTCGAAAACGCCCATCGGACCGTTCCAGAACACCGTTTCCGAGCCGCGGATGATCTCCGCGAAGCGGTCAGCCGTCTCCGGTCCGATATCCAGTCCGAGACCGGCTTTACCCCAGGGTGAGCCCTCGATGTCGTCGGCGGGCCGTACCTGGTGCTCGGCGTCGGCGCCGAACTTCGAGGCCACCACGACATCGGTCGGAAGCACGATATCCACGCCCAGTTCTTTTGCCTTCGCCAGGTAGCCTCGCACGACATCCAGCTGGTCGATCTCGAGCAGGCTAGTGCCGACCGTGTGGCCCTGGGCGGCCAGGAAGGTGAAGAGCATACCGCCGCCGATGAGCAGTGAATCGACCCGTGGGAGCAGGTGCGCGATCACACCGAGCTTGTCCGAGACCTTCGAGCCGCCGAGGACCACGGAGTAGGGCTTCGTCGGAGACTCGGTGAGGCGGTCGAGCACCTCGAGTTCGGTCGCGATCAGGGTTCCGGCAGCACTCGGCAGAAGCTCGGCTAGCTCGTAGACGCTCGCCTGCTTGCGATGGACGACGCCGAATCCGTCGGACACGAACGCATCGCCGAAGGCGGCGAGTTTGCTCGCGAATTCGCGGCGCTCATCCGCACTCTTGGCCGTCTCCCCCGGGTTGAAACGGAGGTTCTCGAGCAGCGCGATATCCCCGTCGACCAGGCCTGCCACGGCCTCTGCGGCGGACGCGCCCACGGTGTCCGAGGCGAACGTGACGGCCATACCGAGAAGTTCACTGAGACGCTGGGCGACCGGGGCAAGGCTGTACTGTGCTTCCGGGGCTCCGTCCGGGCGCCCGAGATGTGATACCACGACCACACGGGCCCCGGCCTGGATGAGCAGGTTCAGCGTGGGGAGCGAGGCGCGGATGCGACCGTCGTCCGTGATCTGGTCGCCCTTCAGGGGCACGTTCAGGTCACAGCGGACGATGACCGTCCTGCCCGCAAGCGAACCGAGAGAATCGATCGTGCGGAGCGTCATCCGGCTGCCTTACAGGCGGTCTGCGACGTACTCGGTGAAGTCGACGAGGCGGTTGGAGTAGCCCCACTCGTTGTCGTACCATCCGGCGATCTTCACCTGGTTGCCGATCACCTTGGTGAGGCCGGCGTCGAAGATGCAGGAGTGCGGGTCGCCCTGGATGTCGCTGGAGACGATCGGGTCCTCGGTATAACTGAGGAAGCCCTTGAGGGTGCCAGTCTCGGATGCCGCCTTGTACGCTGCGTTGACCTCCGCGACGGTGACGCTGCGGCTGGCCTCGACCGTGAGGTCGGTGATCGAACCGGTGGGCACGGGCACGCGGAGCGCGTAACCGTCGAGTTTGCCGACGAGCTCGGGAACGACCAGTCCCAGCGCCTTCGCGGCACCGGTCGAGGTCGGGATGATGTTGAGAGCGGCAGCACGGGCACGACGGAGGTCGTCGTGCGGGCCATCCTGGAGGTTCTGGTCGGCAGTGTAGGCGTGCACCGTGGTCATGAGACCACGCTCGATGCCAAACGCCTCCATGAACACCTTGGCGAGGGGCGCGAGACAGTTCGTGGTGCACGACGCATTGGAGAGAATGTGCTGGGTCGCGGCGTCGTAGAGGTGCTCATTGACGCCCATGACGAAGGTGCCGTCATCGTCGGTCGCGGGGGCCGAGATGATGACCTTCTTGGCACCGGCTTCGATGTGCTTGGCCGCGTCCTTCGCGTTCGTGAAGCGACCGGTCGACTCGATGACGATGTCAACGCCGAGGTCGCCCCAGCCGAGGTTCGCGGGATCCCGCTCGGCGAGAACCTTGATGCGCCTGCCACCGACGACGATGTACTCGCCGTCAACCGAGACGTCCTCGGACAGCCGGCCGGCGACCGAGTCGTACTTGAGGAGGTGTGCAAGCGACTTGGGATCGGTGAGGTCGTTGACGGCGACGACCTCGAGGTCAGCGCCCTGAGCGAGGGCCGCACGGAGGTAGTTGCGACCAATGCGGCCAAAGCCGTTGATACCGATCTTGACAGTCAAGAGAACTCCTGTTGCTGAGGCGCCGTGAGCGCGACTTTATGGGGATGTTGTGCACTACGGATGTGCAGGGGTGCAGCCGGGGCGAACCCGGCCGCACCGCGCTGCCGTGCTACGAGAGGCTGATTCGCTACGACAGTACCAGCAGGCCGTTCGTCTTTTCGCGAGCGACGTCGAAACGCCGCTGCACGTTGGCCCAGTTGGCGATGTTCCAGAACGCCTTGACGTAGTCCGCTCGCACGTTCTTGTAGTCGAGGTAGTACGCGTGCTCCCAGACGTCGAGCATGAGAACCGGAACGGTGCCGGCGGCGAAGTTCGACTGCTGGTCGAAGAACTGGCTGATGAGCAGCTTCTCGCCGATCGAGTCCCAGACCAGGGCAGCCCAGCCCGAGCCCTGCACACCGAGCGCAGCGGCCGTGAAGTGCGCCGTGAATTTGTCGAAGGATCCGAAGTTGTCATCGATCGCGGACGCGAGCTCTCCGACCGGCTTGCCGCCGCCATCCGGAGAGAGGTTGGTCCAGAAAATTGAGTGGTTCACGTGGCCACCGAGATTGAACGCGAGGTCCTTCTCGAGCTTGTTGACGTTGGCGAGGTCACCAGAGTCGCGTGCGGCGGCGAGAGCCGCGACGGCCGCGTTGGCTCCGGTCACGTAGGCCTGGTGATGCTTGGAGTGATGAAGCTCCATGATGGCGCCGCTGATGCTCGGAGCGAGTGCTCCGTAGTCGTATCCCAGCTCGGGCAGAGTGTAGTCGGCCATAGTGCGATCTCCTTTGTTTTCAGCCCCGCTGACGCGACAGTCCCGCGTCGATCCGGGTCTTTTTTCAGTGTACTCGGCATAGCAAGGGCACCCATCAGATGCTTCCCTTCCGATCAGGTCGCGTTCAGAACCTGTTCAGGACTCCGACCGGATCCGTCGCAACGCAAGACCAGAATCCGATGCGACTAAAGACTCAGGCATCTTCGTAGTCCGGGGGCAAATTGGCGTCGGTGCCCGGGATGCCGAGGTCGACGGCGCGCTTGTCAGCCATGGCGAGGAGACGACGGATGCGACCGGCGACGGCATCCTTCGTCATCGGCGGATCCGCGTGGTGGCCGAGTTCGTCAAGACTCGAGTCCCGGAAGCGCAGGCGCAGATCCCCCGCATACTGCAGGTGCTCTGGCACATCTCCTTCGAGAATCTCTAACGCACGCTCGACTCGCGCGCACGCTGCGACCGCAGCCTGGGCAGATCGACGGAGATTCGCATCGTCGAAGTTCACGAGGCGGTTGGCCGTTGCGCGCACCTCGCGACGCTGACGCAGCTCTTCCCAGTTGAGCACGGTCGAATGCGCGCCCATGTGCACCAGCATCGCGCTGATGGCCTCACCATCACGGATGACGACGCGGTGCACGCCGCGCACCTCACGCGCCTTCGCCGCGATCTTCAGGCGACCGGCAGCGCCGACGAGAGCCATAGCGGACTCATTCCCCGGACAGGTGATCTCGAGGGCCGCAGAACGACCGGGGTCGGTGAGCGAACCGTGCGCGAGGAACGCGCCGCGCCACACTGCGGCAAGTTCCTCGCGGCTACCGGTGGTGAGCTTGTTCGGGAGGCCGCGGATGGGCCGGCGGCGGGCATCGAGCAGGCCCGTCTGGCGTGCAAGGGTCTCTCCACCGTCGAGAACTCGCACCAGGTAGTGGCTCGTACGCCGCAGGCCAGAGGCGGAAATGACCGAGATCTCGCTTTTCACGCCGTAAAGCTCTGCGAGGTCCTTGCGCACCCGTCGGGCGAGTTGCGCGGTGTCGAGCTCTGACTCGACGGCGATACGCCCAGAGATCAGGTGGAGCCCCCCGGAGAACCGGAGGATGGTGGCCAGCTCCGCTGCTCGAACTGTGGTCTTGCTCACCTCGATGCGGGCGAGTTCGTCTTTGACATCGGCGGTGAGAGCCAATCCGTATTCCTAACTGTCAGTGTTTCGAGGATGGCGTGGTCAGATCCAGCGGGATTCTGCTGGGTCCCTGGCCATCGAAGTTGTGGAGGAAGGTCGCGGCGCGTCGTCCCTACTCGCGTCCGAGGTCGCGGTGTTTGATGCTGACGGCAACTCCGGGTTGCTCGCGCAAGAGGGAGGCCAGGCGCTGCACGATCGCAACTGACCGGTGCTTTCCGCCCGTGCATCCAATGGCGATCGTAGCGTGTCTCTTGTTCTCGCGCTGGTAGCCGGCGAGCACCGGAGCGAGGGCGAGCACGTATCGGTCGACGAACTCGCTTGCACCCTCCTGGGCGAGCACATAGTCGCTCACCTGGGCATCGAGCCCGCTCAGCGCACGCAACGCGGGCACCCAGAATGGATTGGGCAGGAACCGCATGTCGGCCACGAGGTCGGCGTCTGCGGGCAGGCCGTACTTGTAGCCGAAACTCAGCACGGTGAGTTGAAGCCCCGGCGTATCCGCGCTGGAAAAGGTCTCGGAGATCGTGGTGGCGAGTTGGTGGATGTTGAGGTCGGAGGTGTCGACGACGATGTCGCTCGACTCGCGGAGTCCGAGCATCCGCTGTCGTTCCGCGCCGATTCCGTCGAGTAGGGTGCCATCGCCCTGCAGCGGATGTGGGCGCCGCACCTGTTCGAACCGACGAACGAGGGCGGCATCCGTCGCTTCGAGGAAGAGAACCCGAACGGGGGTCGCCTCGCGCAGTGCCTCGACGGTCTCCTCGAGGTCGGCAAACAATTTACCCCCGCGCACGTCCACGACCGCAGCCACCTTCGGCAGGTTGTTGCCGGCCTTCCCAGCGAGTTCGACCAGCGGACGCAACATCTGGGGCGGCAGGTTGTCCACGACATACCAGCCGAGGTCCTCCAGGGCGTTGCCGACAGTCGACCGCCCGGCACCGGACATGCCGGTGACGATGAGTACCTCCTGGTGCTTCTCGGCTTGGCGAGAGCTGTCCCCGGTCATCACGTGGTCACGCATTCACTCCTGTGCGGTTGCCTGGGGGTCAAGCCTACCGACCAACTCACTCCCGGAGCTTCTCGAAAATGGTCTGTGCTATCACGGTGCCAACGCCCTTCACCTCGGCGATCGCCGTCGGATCGGCCGCGCGAAGTTGCGTAACCGAACCGAAGTGGCGCAGGACTTCCTTCACCCGGGCCGGACCGAGGCCGGGGATCTCCGACAGCACCGACCCCACATCGCGCTTGCGTCGCTGTCGCTGGTAGGTGATCGCGAACCGGTGGGCTTCGTCACGGATGCGTTGGATCAGGAAGAGGGCGTCGCTGTTGCGGGGCAGAATCACCGGGTAATCGTTGCCGGGAAGCCAAATCTCCTCCAGTCGCTTTGCGATGCCGCACAGCGCGATTCCGGTGATGCCCGCATCCTCGAGGGCCCGAGCGGCGGCGGCTACCTGCGGCTGGCCGCCGTCGACGATGAGCAGGTTGGGGCGGTAGGCGAAGCGCGGTCGAGCTGGGGTCGAGTCGGGTTCGACCGCCCCCCCGGCATCGGCCGAATAGCCGGGCTGGACCGCAGACAGTGCGGTCGTCACCGTGGCCGCCGGATCATCGTCGATGTGGGCAAGCCGTCGAGACAGCGTCTGGTAGATCGATTCCGTATCGTCGGTGGACTCCGGAATGCTGAACCGTCGGTACTGGTCTTTGCGCGGCAGGCCATCTTCGAACACGACCATGGAAGCGACGATATTCGTGCCACTCAGGTGCGACACGTCATAACACTCCATGCGGAGCGGCGCATCTTCCATCCCCAGGGCTTCCTGGATATCGGCGAGGGCCTGCGATCGCGCCACGAAGTCACCGCTTCGACGCGTCTTGTAGAGGATGAGCGCGTTGCGCGCGTTGGTCGCCACGGTGAGAGCCAGTGCCGCGAGCTCGCCACGCTGGGCGACGCGCATCACGACTCTGCCACTGCCCACACCGCGCTCGGTCCTCAATTCGGTGAGCCAGGTCTCCAGCTCGGCTGCGTCATCCGGCAATTTGGGCACCACGACGAGCCGCGGCGGGTCGAGCTCATCGTACGCGTTGTGCACAACGGTCTCCACCAGTTCGTCCAACTCCAGGTCGAGTTCCTTGTCCACCACCCAACTGCGCACACCGCGAATGCGCCCACCTCGCACGGTGAACTGCTGCACCGCGGCGGCGAGCTCGTCGTGCGCGATGCCAAAGATGTCCGCGTCGACGTCCTCCGAAAGCACGACCGTGTTCTTGGACAGGGCAGTCTCAAGCGCACCGAGTTGGTCGCGGAACTTCGCCGCCGACTCGTAGTCCTGCACGACTGCCGCCGCCTTCATCCTCTTGGAGACTTCGCCGACGTACTTGGAGTCGTTACCCGCCATGAACGAGGCGAAGTCGAGGGCGATCGACTTGTGCTCCTCCTTGCTCACCCGACCGACGCAGGGCGCTGCGCATTTGCCGATGTCACCGAGCAGGCACGGTCGCCCGGTCTGTTCCGCACGCTTGTAGGTGGATTCCGAGCAGCTGCGCATCGGGAACGCCTTGAGCATGATGTCCACCGTCTCGCGGATCGCCCAAACCTTCGTGTAGGGCCCGAAGTACCGGGCACCCTTGTGGTTGCGATTGCGGGTCACCAGCACTCGCGGCACATCCTCACCCAGGGTGATCGCCAGGTAAGGGTAGGACTTGTCGTCCCGAAACTGCACGTTGAATGGCGGATCGAATTCCTTGATCCAGGTGAACTCGAGCTGAAGCGCTTCGAATTCCGTGCCGACGACGGTCCATTCGACGGATGCCGCGCTCAGCACCATGCGCCGCGTGCGTTCGTGCAGGCTTGCCAGCGGCGCGAAATAGTTGCTCAGTCGGGCTCGGAGGTTCTTCGCCTTTCCGACATAGAGCACGCGCTGGGCGGCATCACGAAAGCGGTAGACCCCCGGCTGCTGGGGGATCTCGCCCGCCTTCGGGCGCCAGGTGACGGTATCGGACACGGTGGGCGGCTACGTTGTCGCGAGGGCTTTGGCGCGGGCCGCGGGCTTCTTGCGACGCACGGAGGCCACGACCTCGGGCAGGATCTCCTTGAGGAAGGAGCCGGTGAAACTCGCTTCCACCGTGGCGAGATGCTCCGGTGTGCCGACCGCGAGGATCTCACCCCCACCGGCACCTCCCTCGGGACCGAGATCGATGAGCCAGTCGGCGGACTTGATCACGTCAAGATTGTGTTCGATCACGATGACGGTGTTCCCCTTGTCGACAAGCCCGTTGAGCACGAGCAGGAGCTTGCGCACGTCTTCGAAGTGCAAGCCAGTGGTGGGCTCATCGAGCACGTAGATGCTGCGTCCCATCGACCGCTTCTGCAGCTCCGTTGCAAGCTTCACCCGCTGCGCTTCGCCGCCGGAGAGTGTCGTGGCGCTCTGGCCGAGTCGCACGTACCCGAGCCCGACATCGACTAGCGTCGCCAAGAACCGGCTGATCGATGAGATAGCTTCGAAGAAGTCTGCCGCCTCGCTGATCGGCATGTCGAGCACCTCGGCGATGCTCTTTCCCTTGTAGTGGACCGCGAGGGTCTCGCGATTGTAGCGTGCGCCGTTGCAGACCTCGCAGACCACATAGACATCGGGCAGGAAGTTCATCTCGATCTTGATCGTTCCGTCACCGGAACAGTTCTCGCAGCGACCGCCCTTCACGTTGAAACTGAATCGACCGGGAAGGTAGCCGCGCGCCTTGGCATCCTGGGTTTCACTGAACAGGGTGCGGATCTTGTCGAATACACCGGTGTACGTAGCCGGGTTCGACCTCGGCGTGCGCCCGATCGGCGCCTGGTCGACGTGCACGACCTTGTCGAGGTTGTCGAGGCCGGTCACGCGCGTGTGTTTGCCGGGGATCTGCCGGGCACCGTTGAGTTCGTTAGCGAGCACCTTGTACAGAATGTCGTTGATGAGACTGGACTTGCCCGACCCGCTGACTCCCGTGACCGCGGTGAAGGTTCCCAGCGGGAATTCGGCGGTGACGTTCCGCAGGTTGTTGGCGCGCGCGCCCTCGACCGTGAGCATCCGCTTCCTGTCGATCGGTCGGCGGGCGGTGGGAGTCTCGATCGAGCGGCGGCCGGAGAGGTAGTCGCCGGTCATCGAATTCGTGTTGGCGAGCAGGGCCTCGTAGGACCCGGAGTGCACGACCTCTCCCCCGTGTTCGCCCGCCCCCGGCCCGATGTCGACGATCCAATCGGCGGTACGGATCGTGTCTTCGTCGTGCTCGACGACGATGAGGGTATTGCCGAGGTTCTTGAGCTTGACGAGAGTTTCGATGAGCCGACGATTGTCGCGCTGGTGGAGACCGATGCTTGGCTCATCGAGCACATACAGCACTCCGGTGAGTCCCGAACCGATCTGCGTGGCGAGCCGGATGCGCTGGGCCTCGCCGCCGGAAAGGGACCCAGCCGAGCGGGCGAGGTTGAGATAGCTCAGGCCGACCTCGATCAGGAATTCGAGGCGGAGTCGGATCTCCCGCAGCACCTGCGCGGCGATCTTGGCGTCCCGCGCCGAGAGCTCGAGTCGCTGCATGAAGTCGAACGCGTCGAGCAGGCTGAGCTCGGCGACATCCGCGATGTTGTGATCGTGAACGGTGACCGCGAGCACCTCAGGCTTCAGCCGCTTGCCGTCGCAGACCGGGCAGGCGATCTCGCGCAGATAGGCGGAGTACCGCTGCCGTGCCGAGTCGGTCTCGGCCTCGAGGAACTTGCGTTCGATATAGGGCATGACGCCTTCGAAGCCGGTGGAATATTTCATCTCCCGCCCGAAGCGGTTCTTCCATTTGACCGTGACCTCGAAGTCGTTGCCCTTAAGGATTGCGTTCTGGATATCGGCGCCCAGATCGCGCCACGGTGTCCTGAGCGAGAAATCGAGGTCGGCGGCAAGCCCCTCGAGCAGGCGCTGGAAGTAGTTGAAGAGACCCTTGCCGGACTGTGTCCAGGGCAGGATCACCCCGTCGGCGAGACTGAGTGCAGGGTCTCCGAGCAGGAGCTCCGAGTCGACGGACATCTTCGTGCCGAGCCCGGAGCATTCCGGGCAGGCACCGAAGGGCGCGTTGAAGGAGAAGGTGCGCGGCTCGATCTCGATGAGCTGCACCGGGTGCCCGTTGGGGCAGGACAGTTTCTCGCTGAAGTTGCGCCACGCGTCCGGTCCGGTGGCGTCGACGTAGTTAACACTGACGAGCCCGTCGGTGAGCCGGAGCGCCGTCTCGAGCGAGTCTGTGAGCCGGGTGAGGATGTCATCGGCGGCGACGAGGCGATCCACGACCACCGAGATATCGTGCTTGTACTGCTTTTTGAGGATCGGGGGCTCGCTCAGCTGGATCTGCTCGCCATCCACGATCGCCCGCGAGTAGCCGCTCGCGGCCAACTCCCTGAAGAGGTCGACGAATTCGCCCTTCTTCTGCGAGATCACCGGGCTCACGATCTGGTAGCGCACCCCGGTGTCGAGGGTCATGAGCTGGTCGGCGATCTGCTGCACGGTCTGGCGTTCGATCTTCTCGCCGCAGATGGCGCAGTGCGGCACACCGATTCGAGCCCAGAGCAGGCGCATATAGTCGTAGATCTCGGTGATCGTGCCGACAGTCGATCGCGGATTGCGGTTCGTCGACTTCTGGTCGATCGACACGGCGGGACTCAGCCCATCGATGAAATCGACATCCGGGCGGTCCACCTGCCCGAGGAATTGGCGGGCGTAGGCAGACAGCGACTCCACGTAGCGGCGCTGGCCTTCGGCGAAGATCGTGTCGAAGGCGAGGGAAGACTTGCCGGAGCCGGAAAGCCCGGTGAAGACCACGAGCGAGTCGCGCGGAATCTCGAGGTCGACGCCCTTGAGGTTGTGCACTCGCGCACCGTGGACAGAGAGCTTCGAACCGGACTCGACGCGGGAAATAGACACTCTATAGATTCTATGCAGGCCACCGACAGTGAACCTCGGGATTCGCTCAGCGCGGAGAGGTGAGTAGTGCCAGATCGTCGGCGCGCGGCACAGCCGCCTGATGTAGAACAATCACTCTCGCTGGCCGTCGACCGTTGAAAGTCGTGGCAGTCACGGCCGTGTATGCGCCCATGGCGGGGCTCAACAGCAGGTCGCCCTCACGCAATCGGGGCAGTGGGTAGCGGCGCGCCACGACATCCGCACTATCGCAGGTGGGCCCGCCGACGGTCGTCGGGCGCAACGGGGTCACTTCTCCGTCCAGTTCAGAGCGTGCCACGATCACCGCATGCACCCCCTCCGTGATCACATTCGAGTAGCTGCCATAAACCCCGTCGTCGATGAAGCACCAGGCCTCCGACTCCCGCTCCCGCAACCCGATCACCCGACTCACAACGGTGGCGGCATCCGCCACGAGAATCCGGCCCGGTTCGGCGAGGATCCGGAGGCGGGTGGAGCGTGGCTCGAGCAGGGGACGGAGAGCAGCTGCGATTTGCTCGATGCTCGCGACATCCGTGCGGTACCCGACCGGGAATCCGCCGCCGATATCAAGCGTCGTGAATTGCACATCCCACCGGTGTTCGAGGCGATCCATCAACTCGAGCGTGTCGGCCGTCGCGGCAGCGAAGGCCGCGACACTGTCGAGCTGGCTGCCGACGTGGAAGCTGAATCCGGCGATGTGACTGCCCTGGGCGATGGCCTGCGAGAGCAGCACTTCAGCTTCGAGGGCCGACACCCCGAACTTGCTGGAGAGGTCGCTTTTGGCTCCCGGATTGGGATAAGCCAATCGGATCAGCAGCGACACGTTCGCTGGCATATTGCGGAATTTCGCGACCTCGCCCGCGCTGTCGACCACGAAAGTTCGGAGGCCGAGCACGTAAGCGCGGGTGATCTCCGTCGCGGACTTCACCGGCTGGGTGTGGATGACGCGATCCCCCGCGACGCCGTGGCGGGCCACCATATCGATCTCGCAATCGCTCGCGACATCGAACGACCCGCCGAGAGAAGCGATGGTCTCGATCACGTCCGGATGTGACAGCGCCTTGACCGCGTAATGCCACCGCACGAACGGTAACGCACAGCGCAGGCGTTCGTACTGTTCCGCCACACGCCCGAGGTCGAGGAGCAGGAGCGGGCTGCCGTTCGTCATCACCAGCGCGTCGAGGTCGACGCCGGCGAGTGAGTGCCGCAGTTCGTCGATCCGGTCGGCTCGAACACCCGCGCTGAGGACAGTATCGTCCGTCAGCGATGCGCCTGTGCGCCTTCGGGCCTCGTCCCAGCGCCGACCGATCACGTATCCACATCCCGCCACCGCGTAAAACACGAGGTCCGCGCCGACCTTGCCCACGATCCACCCCACCGCGGGAAATCCGATGAGCACCGGTGCGAGCCAGAGCAGCAGGGGACGAACGACAAGGGTGTCAACCAGTTCCGCCGGACCGAACTCGCCCGCCAGGATCCATACTGTCCGCGCCAGCGCCGATCGGTGTCGGCCGGTGCGGTCTCCGCTGGAATGACGCCTCTGCTCGGTGAAATTTCGTATGCCTGCGACCAGGTAGAACCCGAGGTTTTCGCCGACGGTGCCGGCGATCGCTGCGACGACGAGCGATCCACTCAGTCGGTAGGTGATCGCGGCGGCCAGGAGAGCCGTCGCCGTGCCCGCGATCTCGCTCGGAAGGTACCGCCGGATCCAGAATCCGACACCTCGCGCGCTCCCAGCCGACATGCCATCCGCTCTCTCGAGGTCGCGGGGGCGACCTCATCACGGACTAGGAGGCTGGTGACGACAGAGTGATACATCACGGCCGGCGGGCGTTCCAGGAAATTAGTGGTCTCAGGAGATGTGGCCGGCAGCTTCCATCTGCCGCAGTTCCTTCTTCAGGTCGGAGACCTCGTCGCGCAATCGGCCCGCAAGCTCGAACTTGAGCTCTCCTGCGGCCTGCAGCATCTGGTCGTTGAGGTCGCGGATGATCGATTCGAGATCGTTCGCCCCACTGGCCGCCAGGCCTCCGTGACGTTTGAGGTTCGGCGTGGGAGATCGCTTGCGGCCGTCCCGACTGGAGAGTAATTCCGCCGTGTCGGCGCCCTCGCGGTTGAGTGACTCGGTGATGTCGGCGATCTTCTTGCGCAATGGTTGCGGATCGACGCCACGTTCGAGGTTGTAGGCGACCTGCAGCTCTCGGCGTCGGGTCGTTTCGGAGATGGCGAGCTTCATCGAGTCCGTCATCACGTCGGCATACATGTGAACGGCCCCGGAGACGTTGCGCGCCGCGCGACCGATGGTCTGGATGAGCGAGGTCGACGAGCGCAGGAAGCCTTCCTTGTCAGCATCGAGGATCGCCACGAGGGAGACCTCCGGAAGGTCGAGGCCCTCTCGCAGCAGATTGATGCCGACGAGCACGTCGTAGACTCCCTGGCGGAGTTCCGTGAGCAGTTCGACGCGGCGCAGGGTGTCGACGTCCGAATGAAGGTAGCGGACTCGAACCCCGGCCTCGCCCAGGAATTCGGTGAGTTCCTCCGCCATCTTCTTGGTCAGTGTGGTCACGAGCACGCGTTCGTTGACTGCGGTGCGCCTGCGGATTTCTTCGAGCAGGTCGTCGATCTGGCCCTTGGACGGCTTGACCACGATTTCCGGGTCGACGAGACCGGTCGGGCGGATGATCTGCTGGACCACGCTGTCCGTAATGCCCATCTCGTACTTACCCGGTGTCGCCGAGAGGTACACCTTCTGGCCGACGCGTTCGAGGAATTCGTTCCACTTCAGTGGGCGATTGTCGAGAGCGCTGGGAAGCCGGAATCCGTGTTCGACGAGGGTGCGTTTGCGCGAGGCGTCCCCCTCGTACATCGCCCCGATCTGAGGCACGGTGACATGTGATTCGTCGATCACCACGAGGAAGTCGTCGGGGAAGTAGTCGATCAGACAGTGTGGCGCCTCGCCCGGCTGACGCTGGTCGATGTGGCGCGAATAGTTCTCGATTCCACTGCAGAACCCGATCTGCTCCATCATCTCGATGTCGAAGGTTGTGCGCATGCGCAGCCTCTGGGCCTCGAGGAGTTTACCCTCCCGCTCGAGCTGCGTCAGTCTCTCGTCGAGCTCGACCTTGATGGTCTTGATTGCGGCGTGCATGCGCTCCTGGCCCGCGACGTAGTGCGAGCCCGGAAACACCGATACAGAATCGAGCTTCTGCACCACATCGCCGGTGAGCGGATGCAGGCTGTACAGGCCCTCGACCTCGTCACCGAACATCTCGATGCGGATCGCCAGCTCCTCGTACATCGGAATGATCTCGATGGTGTCGCCACGGACGCGGAAATTGCCGCGGGAGAAGTCCACGTCATTGCGCTGATACTGCATCGACACGAACTTTCGGATGAGCGTCTCGCGATTGATCGTCATGCCCACCTGGAGCGCCATCATGGCCTCGAGGTATTCCTCTGAGGACCCCAGGCCGTAAATACACGACACCGTTGAGACGACGATCACATCCCGACGGCTGAGAAGCGAGTTCGTGGTGGAGTGACGCAGCCGCTCGACTTCGGCGTTGACCGAGGAGTCTTTCTCGATAAAAGTGTCGGTCTGCGGCACATAGGCCTCAGGCTGGTAGTAGTCGTAATACGACACAAAATACTCCACGGCGTTGTTCGGCATGAGCTCGCGAAATTCGTTGGCCAACTGCGCGGCGAGGGTCTTGTTGTGCGCAAGAACAAGGGTGGGGCGCTGCACCGCCTCGATGAGCCAGGCCGTCGTGGCCGACTTGCCGGTACCGGTGGCACCGAGCAACACGATGTCGGTTTCGCCCGCGTTGATCCTCGCGGTCAATTCTGCGATCGCCGTCGGCTGGTCTCCGCTCGGCACGTAGTCGCTGATGACCTCGAACGGGCGTACAACGCGTGTCGGTTCCATGCTTCAAGCTTAGGCAGCGCCCCTGACACCGGTGCCGGATATCTCCGTGGGCAGAATCATTTTCGTCGGCACGATCACGAGCGAGCCGAACCGGCGAGGCGCCGGTCCGCGAGGCTCTCCCAGAGCACATCAGCCTGCACGAGGGTCTCCTCGAGGCTACCGTCGCTATCAATCACGACGTCCGCAATCGCGAGCCGTTCCGTCTCGGTGGCCTGGGAGGAAAGTCGGTGCTGAGCCTCGGCCCTCGTGAGCCCACGAAGTGCCACGAGGCGGTCCAGTCGCGTTTCGACACTCGCGCTCACCACCACGACGAGGTCGAACTCGTGAAAGTTCGGATCGCGCGACGCCTCGACGAGCAGAGGAACGTCGTACACGACCACGGCATCGGGATCCCGCTCGCCTGCCTCGGCGAAAAGGCGTGAACTCAGCTCGCGGATGGCCGGATGCGTGATCGCGTTGAGCGCGTGGCGCGCGTCGGGATCCTGGAAGATCAGCGCACCGAGCGCAGGCCGATCGAGTGTTCCATCCGCAGCGATCACACCGGCACCGAACCGGTCCGCGATGGCGGTGAGACCGGCGGTACCGGCCGCGACCACATCCCGGGCGAGTTGGTCGGCATCCACTCTCGTCGCCCCGAGTTCCTCGAGTCGCTTGGCGACAACCGTCTTTCCCGAAGCGATGCCGCCCGTAAGGCCGATGAGGTACACGCGGTCAATGCTAGCCGGATCAAGCAGCCCACTAATGAGCGATTAACGAACGAATGGCCGAACCCGAAGGGGCCCGGCCATTCGTTATCGCTTGTTAGGAGTTGGAGCTCAGTTTCTCGCGAAGAGCCGCGAGAGCCTCGTCGTCTGCCAGCGTTCCGGCAGAGTCGGCGTCATTTGAGAACGAGGAGCCTCCGGCGACCGGAGCATCGCTGATCTCATCCGCGGTCGCAACCTGCTTCTTATGGGCTTCCCAGCGAGCCTGGGCCGCAGCGTAATCCTGCTCCCACTTCTCACGCTGTGACTCGAAGCCCTCTTTCCACTCGTTGGTCTCCGGGTCGAAGCCGTCCGGGTACTTGTAGTTGCCCGCCTCGTCGTACTCGGTGAGCATTCCGTAGAGCGCCGGGTCGAACTCGGTGCCTTCGGGATCGACGCCCTCGTTCGCCTGCTTCAGCGAGAGGGAGATGCGGCGACGCTCGAGGTCGATGTCGATGACCTTGACGAATACCTCGTCGCCGACCGAGACAACCTGCTCGGCGAGCTCGACGTGCTTGCCCGACAGCTCCGAGATGTGCACCAGGCCCTCGATGCCCTCTGCAACGCGAACGAACGCGCCGAATGGGACGAGCTTCGTGACCTTGCCCGGTGCAACCTGGCCGATGGCGTGGGTACGCGCGAACACTTGCCACGGGTCTTCCTGCGTCGCCTTGAGCGACAGGGAGACACGCTCGCGCTCGAGGTCGACCTCGAGGATCTCGACGGTGACCTCCTGGCCAACCTCGACAACCTCTGAGGCGTGCTCGATGTGCTTCCAGCTGAGTTCGGAGACGTGCACGAGTCCGTCGACTCCGCCGAGGTCGACGAACGCACCGAAGTTGACGATCGACGACACAACACCCTTGCGAACCTGGCCCTTGGCGAGGTTGTTCAGGAAGGTCGTGCGGCTCTCGGACTGCGTCTGCTCGAGCAGTGCACGGCGAGACAGCACGACGTTGTTGCGGTTCTTGTCGAGTTCGAGGATCTTGGCTTCGATCTCTTGGCCGAGGTACGGCGTGAGGTCGCGAACGCGGCGCAGCTCGATGAGCGAGGCCGGGAGGAACCCACGGAGTCCGATGTCGACGATGAGCCCGCCCTTGACGACCTCGATGACCGAACCGGTGACGACGCCGTCGGCATCCTTGATCTTCTCGACATCGCCCCACGCACGCTCGTACTGGGCGCGCTTCTTGGAGAGGATGAGGCGGCCTTCTTTGTCTTCCTTCTGGAGGACGAGGGCTTCGACCACATCGCCGACCTGGACGACCTCGGTGGGGTCCACATCGTGCTTGATGGAGAGTTCGCGGGAGGGGATTACGCCCTCGGTCTTGTAACCGACGTCGAGGAGGACCTCGTCACGATCGATTTTGACGACGGTGCCCTCGATGAGGTCTCCGTCGTTGAAAAACTTGAGAGTCTTTTCGACCGCGGCGAGAAAGTCTTCAGCAGATCCGATGTCGTTGATTGCGACCTGCTTGGGCGCCTTGTCGGTCGTTACGATTGTCATGTAGTAGTTGCTCCAGGATGGACATTGTGTTGGGCCTGCCGCAGAGAACATGCCCTGACCGGGCACAAGTTCTTATGTGTTCCGCGGCTGGCGGCGGATGAAATGTCACAGAATTGCGACCCTTTAGTGTAACGCTCAGAAAAGTGAGGCGCCACCTCGATAGCGTGCCCCGGGGTGAGTGTCGCGAAGGCGGGAAGTGCCCGCACCGAACAGTCGCTCGCGAAGAGTGCCCGGTTCATAGGCCAACCGATACAGCCCGCGTTTTTGCAACTCCGGAACGACGAATTCAACGAAGTCCTCCACCGTTCCCGGTGAAATGAACTGCCGGAGATTGAAACCGTCGATGCCCGTTTTGCGCACCCAGCCCTCGATCGCGTCGGCGATGTCCGCTCCAGTTCCAACCGCATAGAAGGGACCGCGATCGAAGCGGGTCACTTCGCGAAGCGCGTCGCCGACGGTTTCGCCGGGTGCATAGCGGCTAGTCGTCGCCGAATCCCGCCCGCCAGACGACTGGATGTCGCTGATGCGGGTTTCGGGCGGGTAGGCGGCGAGGTCGATTCCGCTGCCACCCCCGGCGTGGGCGAGGTAGCCCTCGGCACTCGACATCCGTTCGAACTCCTGCGCTTTCTCCCGTGCCGCCTCTCTCGTGCGGCCGGGTATCAGGACGGCGCTTGCGAGGGTCTTGATCGACCCGCGTGGGCGCCCGGCGACTTCACCCCGCCGATGAATGTCCTCGATCGTGTCGCGGAAATTCTCGAGCGACGATCCGCCGACGAACACGGCTTCGGCATGCTTCGCCGCGAAGTCGCGTCCGGTAGCCGAGCTTCCCGCCTGGTAAATCACCGGCGTTCGTTGCGGCGAGGGCTCTGAGAGATGGGGGCCGGCCACCCGAAAGTACCTGCCAGTGTGATCAATAGGTCGAACTTTGGAGGAGTCGGTATAGACGCGGTTCGCCACATCGCGAACGACGGCATCGTCATCCCAGGACCCCTCCCAGAGTTTGTAGAGAACGTCGAGGTATTCGTGGGCGCGGTCGTAGCGCTGCGCATGGTCGAGCTCGTCATCCAGCCCGAAATTGCGCGCAGCATTCGGCAGGTACGACGTGACCACATTCCAACCGAATCGTCCCTTGGTGAGGTGGTCGAGAGTCGAGGCGCGACGGGCGAAAGCGAAGGGCGGTTCGTAGGTCGTCGAGAATGTGGCGACGAAGCCAAGGTGTCGCGTCACCGCGGCCATGGCCGGGATGAGCAGCAGCGGATCGTTGTTCGGAATTTGCACCGCCTCCCGCAGCGCGGTCTCGGACCCGTCGCGATAACCGTCGTACGCTCCGATGACATCGGCCAGAAAAACCGCGTCGAACAGTCCCTCTTCGAGAAGCTTCGCCTCGGAAGTCCAGAATTCAAGTTCGGTATAGCGGTGACGATTATTGTGCGGATGGGTCCAGAGCCCGTGAGAGATGTGCCCGACCGTGTTCATCTCGAAAAGGTTGAAGAGAAGGGGTGAACTCATTCGCGCACGCTATCAGTTCTCACTCTCCGAATTCGTCAGAACCAGCCGTGAGCGGTCCGTGATGGCTCGAAAACCGTGGGTTTGGAGCTACTTCGGACCGCTCAGCCGGTCATTCGCTCCGATCAGCCGAGAAGGGCGGTCCTGAGGCTGTCCAGTCCTACCCCGCCGATATCAAGGGCTCTGCGGTGGAACTCGCGGATGTCGAAGCTCGCTCCCTCGCGCCGTGCAGTCTCATCCCGCAGCTGCTCCCAGATCCGTTGGCCGATCTTGTATGACGGTGCCTGGCCCGGCCAGCCGAGATAACGGTTCACCTCGAATCGCACAAACTCCGGGCTCATGTTCACGTTCGCTCCGAGGAAGCCGAACGCGTACTCTCCCGTCCATGGGCCGGAGCCGTCGGGAAGGGTTTTCTCGAGGTGCACTCCGATGTCCAGCACAACGCGGGCCGCACGCATCCGCTGGCCGTCGAGCATGCCGAGTCGATCGGCCGGATCGTCCAGATAGCCAAGCTGCTCCATAAGGCGCTCGGCATAGAGGGCCCAGCCCTCGGCGTGACCCGAGGTGCCGGCATTGCGACGCCAGGTGTTCAAGAGCGCTTTGTTGTACACCCCCTGGCCGATCTGGAGGTGATGGCCGGGCACTCCCTCGTGATACACCGTGGTGAGTTCTCGCCAGGTGTCGAACTCGGTGACGCCCTCCGGCACACTCCACCACATGCGCCCGGCACGGGAGAAGTCGTCGGTGGGGGGCGTGTAGTAGATGCCGCCCTCCTGGGTCGGTGCGATCATGCACTCGAGACGACGCACTTCTGCCGGGATGTCGAAATGCACCCTCGAGAGCTCCTCCACGGCACGGTCGCTCGTCTCCTGCATCCACTTCTGCAGGGCGTCTGTGCCGTGAAGCTTGCGGCTCGCGTCCTCGTCGAGGAATGCGATGGCCTCCAGTACGGAGGCCCCCGGCTTGATCTCACGCGCGATCGACTCCTGTTCTGCGGTCATGCGAGCCAACTCCTCGATGCCCCACTCATAGGTCTCGTCGAGGTCGACGACCGCGCCGAGGAAGTCGCGGGAAGCTAGCGCATAGATCTCACGGCCCACGGCATCCCGTTCCGGTGCATGCGGGGCGAGTTCGCTTTCGAGGAACTCGGACAGTGCCGCATACGCACCGGCGGACTCGCGCGCCGCGGCCGCGAGATCCCCACGCAAAGACTCTGGCAGGTCGCTCTCGCCGGCCCGTGCACCCTCGGCCAACCGATAGAAGAAACCGGTGTCCGCGACCTGCTTGGCTGCCTGGGCGACAACTTCGCGAATCTGTCGGATGGCGGGTACGTTACCGGCGGCGATGCCGGTGCGCAGAGTGCGGATGTAGCCGTCCATCGCTGCCGGAAGGTTGCGCATGCGTGTGGCGACGTGCGACCAGTCCTCTTCGGTATCGGTCGGCATCAGGTCGAAGATGTCACGAAGGCTCTGTGGAGCAGAGGCGATGACATTGAGATCTCGCTGTTCGAATCCGGCATCGTGTTTGTCGATCTGAAGCTGGAGTTCGCGGCTAAGGTCCATCTTGGTAACCTCGTCGACCGCGTCTACGGGTGTGGCGCCCTGGATGCTTGCGAGGGTCTTCCTCACCTCCGAGATCGCCTGTTCGGCGCCCTCAGGCGAGTAGTCGGCGTACTCGCCCTCGTGCCCCGCTCGCCCGAGATACACCCGGTATTCGGGGAAGAGGTCGAGCTCGGTATCGACCCAGGTCTCGGCGATCGCATCGATGGGGGTGGTGGGACGGGCCTCGTGGGCCTGGTTTGGATCAGTCATTCACCGAGCCTAGAACACCGGTCCCGTCCGATCGTCGTCACGTCACTCTTTGTCGAGATCGGTGTTCAACAGCTCGGCGAGCGAGTCAAGAGCGGTCTCGGCCTGGTCGCCGTCCGCCTTGAGAGTCACGACCTCACCATGGCCGATTCCGAGGGACAGCACGCCGAGAATGCTCGCCGCGTTCACCGTCTTGCCTGCTGCACTGGTGAGTGTGACGGGCACTCCTACCTGCGCGGCAGCCTGGCTGAACAGTGACGCGGGACGGGCGTGAAGTCCGACGCTCGAGGCGACGGTGACGGTACGTTCAGGCATTTTTGACTCCCTTGTAGTCGGTCGAGCGATCGGTCGGTGGTAAATGATTCAGGGTTCGATAGTGACCTTGATGCCGTCGCCGCGGGCGACGATCTCGATGGCCTCGAGCACATCGTCGAGTGGCAACCGGTGGGTAATCAGATCGGTCACCGGCACTGCCCCCGAGGCGATCAGCTCGAGCGCCCGCTTGTTATCAGCGGGACTCGAACCGTTCACGCCCACGATGGTGAGTTCACGGTAGTGGACGAGGTTCGAGTCGACAGTGATGGTGGGGTGGTCCTTCGGGAGGCCGCCGAACAGGCTGAGGCGACCGCGGCGAGCGAGCATGCGAAGTCCCTGTTCCTGGGCGGCACCGGACGCTGCTGCGGTTATCACGACATCCGCTCCCCGCCCGTTTGTGGCCTCGAGTACAGCGGCGACAGGATCCGTCGATTCGGAGGCGATGGCTAGGTCTGGCACCACCAGGTCGGCGGCTTTCTTCAACCGGTCGGCGTTGAGATCCACGAGGATGACCTTCGCGGCACCGCGTGCCCGTGCGAGGCGCACGTGTAGGCAGCCGATCGGGCCGGAGCCGACGACCACGACCACATCTCCGTCGCTGACCCGCGCGAGTTCCTGGCCGTTGAGTACGCAGGCCAGCGGTTCGGCAAGGCTCGCCTCGGCGAACCCGAGCCCATCGGGAATGCGGTTGAGGCCATCGACCCGCATCACCTCGCGCGGCACGATCATGAACTCCGCGAATCCGCCGGGAAACTGATAGCCCATTGAGAGCTGGTGAGGGCAGACGGTCGGGCGACCGGCCAGGCAATCGGGGCAGGTGCCATCGGGGATCGCAGCGATAACCTGGACCCGATCGCCCGCGACCCAGCCCTCAACACCGTCACCGACATCCACGATCTCACCGGCGATCTCGTGCCCCATCACCTGCGGAGGGGTCATATTCGGGTGACCGGATCGGGAGATCTTGACATCCGTGCCGCAGGTGGAGCAGTTGCGCACCCGGATCTTCACTTCGCCCGCGGAAACCCGCGGTTCCGTGATCTCTTCGAGTCGGATGTCGCCTGGCGCGTAGAACCTCGCTACCTTCACGCGACCCTACTCGCCTTCAGGGTCGGGTTTGAGGAGCTCGTAGACCTCGGAACTGGTCGTCGCCGCACGAAGCGCCGCCGCTTTGTCCGGGTCGAGGAGCACGGTAGCGAGCTGGGACAGCAGCGCGATGTGCCCGTTGCCGCGGGCGGCGATCCCGACGCAGACGCGCACATCGTTGCCGTCCCAGTCCACGCCATCCGGAAAGCGGAGAACGACCAGGGCATCGTTCTTTACCGAGTCCTTGCCGGCGAGGGTGCCGTGCGGTATCGCGACACCCTCCCCGACGAAGGTAGAAACCGACCGCTCGCGCTCGAGCATTGCGTCGATATAGGAGGCGTCAATCGCGCCGGCCTCCAGCAGGGCCGCTCCGGTCTGCATGATCGCATCTTCCTGGTCCGTCGCGGTGAGGTCGAGCCGAATGGATGACTCGGCCAGCAGGGCGGACAGGGGGGCGGTTTCTTCACTCATGTTCGTTACCTTCACTGTCTTGTTCTAGACCTCGAAGGTTTCGCCATTTTGAATGGCCTTGACGATCTTCGAGACCGCAGGGTCACCTAGGAAGAGCTGGAACGGCACTACTGGAACACCCGGCACGGTGTGCCTGGCGCGGTCAGCCAAGCCCGTGTGGGTGAACACCAGGTCGGCGTCGCTCGGAATCGAGGCGACGGGGGAATGCTCCACCGTCACTCCGCTCTTGGCGAGTTGCTTTTTCAGGGTCGAGGCCAGCATCACGCTGCTGCCCATTCCCGCATCACACGCAACGATCAGCTTCTTG
>JBBRDX010000013.1:0-33468 GCA_038203515.1 Actinomycetales bacterium
GACGGCGGCAACTCGCGCTTCACCGAAGACATCAAGCACGCCGAACTGGTGGTGGGCAGAGGCATCGAATATGTGGATGTCGGTGTCTCTGGCGGGGTCTGGGGCCTCACCAACGGCTACGGTCTGATGGTGGGTGGTCACAGCGAGAACATCAATCTGCTGATGCCGGTATTCGATGCTCTTCGCCCCGAAGGTCCACGTGAAGAGGGGTTCGTGCACGTCGGTGAGGTAGGAGCCGGTCATTACGCGAAAATGGTGCATAACGGCATCGAGTACGCGCTGATGCAGGCATATGCCGAAGGCTACGAGCTGCTCGACAAGCGGGAAGACATCATCAAGGATGTCACCGGCACCTTCAAGGCCTGGCAGCGCGGTACAGTCGTGCGTTCCTGGTTGCTCGAGCTGCTCGTGCGCGCCCTGGAGGAAGATCCTGAATTCGCGGACATCGAAGGCTATGTCCAAGACTCGGGCGAGGGACGCTGGATGATCGAAGAAGCTCTTGCCAACGCCGTCCCGGTGCCGACAATAAGTGCCTCGATCTTCGCCAGGTTCGTCTCTCGCCAACCGGAAGGATCACCCGCGATGAAGGCCGTTGCCGCCCTGCGCAACCAGTTCGGCGGGCATTCGGTCAAAGCGGTCGACTGATGCTGTGATCGTCACCCATCTGAGCCTCACCGATTTTCGTAACTACCACTCGGCGGAAGTTCCCCTGTCCGCGGGGGCGAACCTGTTCGTCGGCAGTAACGGGCAGGGCAAGACCAACCTGGTCGAATCTCTCGCCTATCTCAGTACTCTCGGTTCACACCGGGCCTCCGTGGATCACGCGATGATCCGGCAGGGCACCGACTCGGCCATTATTCGCGCTCGACTCGCCGATGGCGAGCGACAGATCCTGGCGGAGGTGCAGATCAATCGTTCGGCCCCCAACCGTGCGCAGATCAATCGTTCGGTAATCAAGACGCGCGAGCTGCCCCGATATTTCTCCAGCGTGTTGTTCGCCCCGGAGGATCTCGTACTGATTCGCGGTGATCCGGCGGGGAGGAGGCGCTTCCTCGACGAATTGCTCGTGTTGCGTGCACCACGAATATCAGGGGTGATCGCGGACTATGACCGTGTGGTGCGCCAGCGCAACACCCTGCTCAAATCGGCCCGGGCATCCGGCGTGCGCGGCGACACTCTCTCCACCCTGGATATCTGGGATGAGCGCCTCGTCGCACTCGGATCCCAATTGATTGAGGCACGCACAGCTCTCGTCGCCGAGCTGTCGCCCGAGGTCGCGGGCGCCTACACCTCTGTAGCCGGTGAAGATCATCATGCGGCCCTCGCCAACCAGCTCAGCATCTTCAGCGCCGGCTCGGGCTCGGGCAGCGCGGGTGAGGAGGACGCTGACCCGGCCGGACTGAGCCGCGGCCGAGTCGCTGCGGAGGATGCGGCGGTCGCGTTTAGGAACGCCCTTTCTCACCGCCGGCGCAATGAGCTGGAGCGCGGAATCACCCTCGTCGGCCCGCACCGGGATGACCTCGTGCTCGAGCTCAACTCGCTTCCGGCCCGCGGGTATGCCAGTCATGGCGAGTCATGGTCATTTGCACTCGCGCTCAAGCTGGCATCCGCAATCCTGTTGCGGCGAGAGTCTTCGACCGGGGACCCGGTGCTCATGCTCGACGACGTGTTCGCCGAGCTGGACGAATCACGGCGGGCCCGACTCGCCGCTGCCGTGCGCTCCTTCGAGCAGGTGCTCATTACCGCTGCGGTCTTCGACGATGTCCCGGAAGAACTCACCGGCAATACCGTTCACATCTCCCGGGGCACGATCGTAAAGAGGGAACGGCTGTGAAGCCACTCTCATGAAAGACGTGGAAGATGCTCCAGAGGAGTCTGAACCGGTATCCGTCTATCTGCGCTTCCGCCGTGTCTTCGGTGACGGCTCGAGCCGCTCCGCGGACGCGCGCAAGCGGGCGAAGAAGGACCCGGGCTCCACGATTCCCTTCGGAGGAGGCCGGGATCCGGAGGGCCTTGGTGCTGTCATGGACTCCCTGACTTCGAAATTGGGGTGGAGCTCGCCGTTGGCCCGATCCGAACTGCTCGCGTCCTGGCTGGAGATCGCCGGAGCCGACACTGCCGAACATTCGGCTCCGGTCGGCATAGAGGAGGGTGTGCTCACGGTGAGATGCGACTCGACGGCCTGGGCAACGCAGCTGCGGTTCATGCGGGTGCAGATCATGGGTCGCATCGTGTCGAGGTATCCGGACGCCGGCATCGACTCCGTGCGTTTTGAAGGGCCGGGTGCCCCCTCATGGAAACGCGGCCCCAGATCAATTCCAGGGCGTGGTCCGCGCGATACTTATGGCTAACAGGGCAAAACAGGTCGCCGGCGCACGCCTAAGTCCCCAGATCGCCGATTCGCGACTATCCATGCCGTGGGTTTGGTAGAATTACCGAGTCGTCATGGCAGTTCCCCTCTGGGGAACCCGAGCCGCGAACGAACAATCGATCTACCTGGCAGGAGCCTAATTTCACATGGCAGAGAACCGCTCGAATTCCGAATCTGAAGACAGCTACGGAGCAGATCAGATCCAGGTGCTCGAGGGACTTGAGGCGGTGCGAAAGCGCCCCGGCATGTACATCGGGTCCACCGGCCCTCGCGGCCTGCACCACCTCGTGTACGAGGTCGTCGACAACTCCGTGGATGAGGCGCTCGCGGGATATTGCGACACCATCCTGATCACCATGTTGAAGAACGGCGGCGTTCGCGTCATCGACAATGGGCGCGGCATCCCGGTCGACCTCAATAAGTCAGAGAACAAGTCGACGGTCGAGGTGGTGCTCACCATCTTGCACGCCGGCGGCAAGTTCGGTGGCGGCGGTTACTCGGTGTCAGGGGGGCTGCATGGAGTGGGAATCTCCGTTGTCAATGCGCTGTCGAAGGAACTGGATGTCGAGGTGCGCCGACAGGGACACGTCTGGCGTCAAAGTTACAGGCACGGCATCCCACAGGCTCCGCTCGCACAGGGTGAATCCTCTGATGACCACGGCACGACGGTGACCTTCTGGCCGAGCCCTGACACCTTCGAGACCGTGATCTTCGACTACGAGACGCTCCGCGCGCGCCTCCAGCAGATGGCATTCCTCAATAAGGGCTTATCGATCACCCTCACCGACGAGCGTGAGATTGACGACGTAGAAACCCTCAGCGTCACCTATATGTACGAGAACGGTCTCGTCGACTACGTGGAATACCTCAACTCGGCAAAGAAGGTCGAGGTGGTGCATCCGGATGTCATCTCCTTCGAGCTGGAAGACACGGACCTCAAAATCTCGCTCGAAGTCGCGATGCAATGGACCACCTCCTACCAGGAGAGTGTGCACACCTACGCGAACACCATCAACACGCACGAGGGGGGAACCCACGAGGAGGGATTCCGCGCCGCGCTCACCACTCTCGTCAACAAGTACGCCCGGGAGAAGGGGATCATCAAGGAGAAGGATGAGAACCTCACCGGCGATGACGTACGCGAGGGTCTCACCGCGGTCATCTCGGTGAAGCTTGCCGAGCCGCAGTTCGAGGGCCAGACGAAGACCAAGCTCGGGAACACCATCGCCAAGTCGTTCGTGCAGCGCATCGCCGGAGACCAACTCGGCGACTGGTTTGACCGCAACCCCACCCAGGCACGCGACGTTATCCGCAAGGCGATCCAGGCATCCGCTGCTCGGCTTGCCGCCCGCAAAGCGCGTGAACAGACCCGACGGAAGGGCCTCCTTGAATCGGGGGGAATGCCCGGAAAGCTGCGCGACTGCTCGAGCAAGGACCCGGCACTCAGCGAGATCTTCATGGTGGAGGGTGACTCGGCCGGCGGCTCGGCGGTGCAGGGCCGTAATCCGGAGTTCCAGGCGATCCTCCCGTTGCGCGGCAAGATTCTCAACGTGGAGAAGGCCCGTCTCGACCGAGCTCTCGCTAATAACGAGGTGCAGGCCATGATCACGGCCTTCGGCGCCGGCGTCGGAGAGGACTTCAACCCGGAGAAGGCGCGATATCACAAGATCGTGCTGATGGCCGATGCGGATGTCGACGGCCAGCACATCACGACACTCCTGCTCACACTGCTGTTCCGGTACATGCGTCCGCTTATCGACCTTGGCTACGTCTACCTCGCCCAGCCGCCGCTCTACCGTCTCAAGTGGACGAACTCCCCGCACGAATACGTCTACAGCGACCGCGAGAAGGATGCGCTGCTCGCCGCGGGCTCGGCCGCGGGAAAGCGGATGCCAAAGGACAGCGGAGTGCAGCGTTACAAGGGCCTCGGCGAGATGGACTACAAGGAGCTGTGGGAGACGACCATGGACCCGGTCACCCGCACCCTGCTCCAGGTGACCCTCGATGACGCGGCCGCGGCCGACGAGATCTTCGACACACTGATGGGCGAGAACGTGGAGTCCCGCAGAAACTTCATTCAGAAGAATGCCAAAGACGTTCGCTTCCTCGATATATAGAGCCCTCGCTGGTCGAGTAGGTCGCTCAGCGACCATATCAAGACCAGACCGAGGGACTCGATGCGGGCCGTAGTCGGCCCTACTCGACCAACACAGTTCAGAAAGCGAGTCAACAATGGCCGACGACACCACACCAGACGCCGAACCCCAGATCGCCGGCAAGGAGATCGACGTCTCCCACGACAAGGTCACGCAGGTCGACCTCCAGCTCGAGATGCAGCGTTCCTACCTCGACTACGCGATGAGCGTCATCGTCGGCCGCGCCCTGCCCGAGGTGCGTGACGGCCTCAAGCCCGTTCACCGCCGGGTGATCTATGCGATGTACGACGGGGGCTACCGCCCGGACAAGGGATTCTCCAAGTGCACCCGCGTCATCGGCGACGTCATGGGCCAGTTCCACCCGCACGGTGACTCCTCGGTGTACGACGCGCTGGTGCGGCTCGTGCAGCCGTGGAGCCTCCGGTACCCGCTTGCGCTCGGGCAGGGCAACTTCGGTTCCCCCGGAAACGACGGCGCGGCAGCGCACCGGTATACCGAGACCAAGATGGCTCCGCTCGCCATGGAGATGGTGCGGGATATCGAGGAAGAGACCGTCGACTTCCACGACAACTACGACGGTCGCACCCAGGAGCCCTTCGTGCTTCCGAGTCGCTTCCCCAACCTTCTCGTCAACGGTTCGGTCGGTATCGCGGTCGGCATGGCCACCAACATCCCACCGCACAACCTGAGGGAGGTCGGCGAGGGTGCACTCTGGCACCTCGCCAACCCGGATGCCGCGCAGGAGCAACTCGTCGAGGCGCTCCTCCAACGCATCAAGGGACCGGACTTCCCGACTGGCGCCCAGATTCTCGGGCTCAAGGGCATCCAGGATGCCTACCGCACGGGTCGTGGATCGATCACGATGCGCGCGGTCGTCAACGCGGAGGAGCTACAGGGTCGCACATGCCTCGTGGTCACGGAGCTTCCGTACCAGGTGAACCCCGACAACCTTGCCCTCAAGATCGCCGAACTCGTCAAGGAGCAGAAGATCTCCGGAATCGCGGACATCCGCGACGAGACCTCCGGCCGCACCGGCCAGCGCCTCGTGATCGTGCTGAAGCGCGACGCCGTGGCGAAGGTGGTCCTCAACAACCTCTACAAGCACACGCAGCTGCAGGAGAACTTCGGCGCGAACATGCTCGCGATCGTGGACGGAATCCCGCGCACTCTCGCGATCGACGGCTTTATCACCGCATGGAGCGACCACCAGATCGAAGTGATCGTGCGCCGCACCGCATACCGGCTGCGCCGGCATGAAGAGCGCGCACACATCCTGCGCGGCTACCTCAAGGCGCTCGATGCGCTCGACGAGGTCATCGCGCTGATCCGTCGTTCCGCCACCGTCGAAGATGCCCGCGACGGCCTGATCACACTGCTCGAGATCGATGAGCAGCAGGCCCGCGCCATCCTCGAAATGCAGTTGCGCCGCCTCGCCGCCCTTGAACGCCAGAAGATCATTGAAGAGAACGCGAAGATCGAACTCGAAATCGCCGAATTCAAGGCGATTCTGGCGAGCCCGCAACGCCAGCGCGACATCGTGAGCGATGAACTCACCGAACTCATCGCGAAGTACGGCGACGACCGCCGCACCGAGATCATGTTCGGTTTCGACGGTGACATGAACGTGGAAGACCTCATCCCCGAAGAGGAGATGGTGATCACGGTCACCCGCGGCGGCTACATCAAGCGCACCCGCAGCGACAACTACCGCAGCCAGCACCGCGGAGGCAAGGGCGTCAAAGGGGCCCAGCTGCGAGCCGATGACGTCGTGGAGCACTTCTTCGTCACGACCACTCACCACTGGCTGCTGTTCTTCACGAACAAGGGCCGCGTCTATCGCGCGAAGGCCTACGAGGTGCAGGAGGGCGGCCGCGACACCAAAGGCCAGCACGTGGCCAACCTGCTCGCCCTGCAGGCGGACGAGGAGATTGCGCAGATCCTCGACATCCGCGACTACGGGGTAGCCAAGTACCTCGCCCTCGCTACTCGCGGCGGGCTGGTGAAAAAGACCCTGCTGTCGGAATACGACACCAACCGCACTGGCGGCATAATCGCGATCAACCTCCGGGAAGACGACGAACTGGTCTCGGCAATGCTCGTGGAGGAGGATTCCGACCTGCTGCTCGTCTCACGCAAGGGCATGTCCATCCGGTTTACCGCATCGGATGATGCGCTTCGCCCGATGGGCCGCGCCACCTCCGGAGTCATCGGAATGCACTTCCGCGACGACGACACGCTGCTCGACGCATCCGTCGTCGCGGACACCGGATTTGTCTTCGTGGTGACCGAGGGCGGCTTCGCGAAGCGCACCGCTGCCGACCAGTATCGCGTGCAGAATCGCGGGGGGCTCGGCATCAAGGTGGCCAAGCTGCAGGAGGCGCGCGGCGACCTCGCGGGCGCCCTCATCGTGGAGGATGATGACGAGGTGCTTGTGGTTCTGGCCAGCGGCAAGGTGGTACGCTCGTCTGTCGCCGAGGTGCCGGCCAAGGGTCGTGACACCATGGGGGTAGTCTTCGCACGGTTCGCGGACGACGACAAGATCATCGCAGTCGCGAAGAACAGTGAACGCAATCTGGAGGCCGAAGGCCAGGATGCTCCCGACGAGGAGCCGCCGGCCGGAGAGATCCAGACCGGAAAGGACGAGTCCGTAGATGAGTAGCGTCGCCGAAAAACTCCAGCGAAAATCACAGCGGGCCACCGCAACGAAGCAGGTGCGCCTGAAGCTGGTGTACATCGACTTCTGGTCGGCCGTGAAACTGTCATTCCTGATCGCCATCACGCTCGGGATCATCCTGATCGTGGCCAGCATGCTCGTTTGGATCGTGCTCGACGGCACGGGGATCTTCGGCAAGCTGGACAGCGTGCTGCGGGACATCCTCAACGATCCGACCTTCAGCGTGACGGCGAGTTTCTCCCTCGCGCAAGTGGGCCTGTTCGCGATGGTGGTCGCCATTCTCAACACCATCGTCGGCACGGCCCTCGGCGCGATCACGGCGATGCTGTACAACTTCAGCGTGCGTGTCACCGGCGGTCTCCTCGTCGGTTTCACTAACAACTAGCCGGGCCCGCCGCTCGATTCGTTGAAACTCGGCGGGTGCGATACTCTCGTATCTGCCCTGAGTGAATCGGGACAATGGGGATATAGCTCAGGCGGTTAGAGCGCTTCGCTGATAACGAAGAGGTCCCAGGTTCAAGTCCTGGTATCCCCACTCGGGTCCTTGCGAGGGTTTCCGGGGACGTAGCTCAATTGGCAGAGCACCGCCTTTGCAAGGCGGGGGTTAGGGGTTCGATTCCCCTCGTCTCCACAGTGTTTTGTCTCACGACGTGAATCGCTGGAACTTCGGGGCGGCGGAGTCTCTGTGTCCCTGTGTTTCTGTGTCGCGGGGTCGCGGTGTCGCGATCGCCGGTGTGCGAAATGCAGGATGCGGCGTTACCTGTGGGGCGCACGCGCCTCACGCACCTCATCCGTCGCACAGGATCCTTCATTTGCTACAGGCAGTCAGGCGGCCAGGCAGTCAGGCAGTCAGGTAGTCAGGCGGCCAGGCGGCCACATGGCCCGTTCAGCTTCTCCTGTCGCGAGCCAGATGTGGCCACTGCAACCAAGGAGAGTAATCCACCATCGGCGGGAGTCACGATTTGGCCCCACACCCATGACGTTCTCGTGCGAAATGCAGGATGCCGCGTTACCGCTGGGGTGTACGCGCCTCACGTGCCTCATCCGTCACGCGGCATCCTGCATTTGCCACCGGTAGCCAGCCAGGGAGACAGGGAGGCGGGCACGCGGGCACGCGGGCAGGCAGGTGGGTGGGGAGGCGGCGGCCCGGCGGCCAGGCGGCGGCCAGGTGGCCGGCCGGCAGGCCGGCAGGCAACAGAGCAGTGGGACCACCGGCTTCCACTGACCTCCCCGACGGATACTCGGAGGGCGGGGCGATGGACCTTCATGCTGAGGCCGGCAAAAGCATCAATCGCGTCGAATGAGTGAGACTCGATGAGGTGCTGTCACCTCCAAGCGTCGCTATTTTCGACGTCGGTCTCCAGCTCCGCAGGGAGTCACTCGTGCGCTGACGGCTTGCGTTCGTCGGGGCTACGGTCGCGCAGGCGCGATGGGGTCATCCGCCTCGTCGTCACTCACCCAGAGTTCGTCATCCGCTCGAAGCGTCTGCCAGGCCGCGTAGGCGACTCCGGCGGCCGCGACTACCGCGAGAGCAATGAGGATGTAGCGGCCGGGGCCCGGCTGCGGCTTCGGCGGCACGACGCCGACCTTGGCGCCGAACCGGTCGCCCGCCTTGCGAACGTTGCTGAGCGCCTCTCGCACACGCGGGTCCTTGGATACCTCGAGCACGGCGAGGGCCGAGGCAAGGGCCGAGGAGACGGCGGGCAGGACGTCGCGCTGCACTTTGTCACGGGCAGTATCGGCAACGGCTCGTCCCGAGGCGACCCCGAGGTCGACGACCGGGCGCACATGGTGGTCGTAGGTCTCGCGCACTCGCGGCGCGACCTCTTCACGACCAGCGTTAGCCGCTTGGCGGCCGGCCTCGCGAACGACCTGGGAGGCGTTCTCGAGCACATCCTTCTGGTCATCCCAGAGATCTGATGCGGCGGACTTGAGTCGCTTCAATTCTTTCGCGCGCTTGCGTGACAGTGCCAAGGTGACCTCCAGTAGTTGGACGGAGAATTCTTCCATCTTTGCACGCACGCCCGCGCAGTGAAACCCGGTTGACTGCACGCACCCTGAACGCTAGGGATTGCTGTGAAAGAATAAGGTCATGTCTACGCATACCCATACCGCCACTTTCCACACCACCGAAGGTGACATCACAGTCAACCTGTTCGGCAACCACGCTCCCAAGACTGTGAAGAACTTCGTCGGCCTCGCAGCCGGTGAAATCGAGTGGACCCACCCCGGAACCGGAAAGGTGTCCAAGGACAAGTTGTATGACGGCGTGGTCTTCCACCGCATCATCGATGATTTCATGATCCAGGGCGGCGACCCGCTCGGTCAGGGCACTGGCGGACCGGGCTACAACTTTGACGACGAGATCCACCCGGAGCTGACCTTCACCAAGCCCTACCTCCTCGCCATGGCCAATGCCGGATCGCGTGGTGGCAAGGGCACTAACGGCTCGCAGTTCTTCATCACGACCGTTCCGACCACCTGGCTGCAGGGTAAGCACACCATCTTCGGTGAGGTGGCGGACGAAGCCTCTCGCGACGTTGTGAAGAAGATCGAGGCCGTGAAGAAGGACCGCAACGATCGCCCCCTCGAAGACATCGTGATCAAATCGGTCTCGATCGACGAGGTCTGATGCATCGATCCGGTCGACACCTCGTGAACGCACAGTGAGCGAGGGGTCGGCCAACCCCGACAACTTCTGCTACCGGCATCCGGATCGCCAGAGCTACGTGCTCTGCCAGCGTTGCGGGCGTACGATCTGCGCCGAATGCCAGACGCCGGCTGCCGTCGGAGTGCACTGCCCGGAGTGCATGCGGGAATCGCGCCAGAACGCTCCGCGCACCAGACCTGCGGTCGTGACTTCGGTGCGTCGGCTCGCCCAGCCGGGGACCCCCGTCGTCACCTACGCGATCATGGCCCTCTGCGTGGTCGTCTTCGCCGCAGAGGTGCTCACGGGCCAGCTCGTGGGGTCGGGGAGCCCGATCGTGGATGCTTTGCTGTACTACCCGCCATACACCTCGATCCAGCCGTGGCGGATGCTGACCTCGCTCTTCGTGCACGGATCCATCCTGCACATCCTCTTCAACATGTATTCGCTATACGTGCTCGGACCGGAACTGGAGCGCCTGGTGGGACGATGGCGATTCTTTGCCCTATTCCTACTGAGCGGACTCGGCGGATCGGTAGCCGTGTTGCTGACCAGTCCCAACTCGGCGGTCATCGGCGCATCCGGAGCCATCTTCGGGCTCTTCGGTGCTTACTTCGTGATCAACCGTCACCTGGGTGGCAATAGTCGCCAGCTCATCATCGTGATCGTGATCAACCTGGTAATCGGCTTTCTGGTGCCGGGGATCGCCTGGCAGGCCCACGTGGGCGGGCTTCTCATCGGTGCGCTCGTGGCGTTCGCACTTGTGCGTACCCGGGACCGTCAGAAGCGCGGCATCCAGCTGTTGTCGCTTGCGGGGGTCTTCGTGGTGCTGCTGGGTGTGACCTTCTTCGGAGCGCAGCTCGTCTCAGGCTGACCTCAGAGTTATCCACAGGCCTTTCCACATTGGGGATAATTACAGCCGTGTAATTGCCCCCGTGCCGGGGGCGCGCTTTCAGCGCCAGCGCGTGGTCATCAGAAATCCCACGAAGAGGATCCCGAAGCCGATGAGGATGTTCCACTGGTTGAACTGAGGCACGGGGAGTGTGCCCTGGCTGACGTAGAAGACGATTATCCACGCCAGACCGATGAGCATGAGGCCGAACATAATCGGTTTAAACCACACAGGGTTCGGAGCGTCGTCCCCCGAACGATTGTCTTCAGGAGCAACGGCTTTGGTGCGCGGAGTGGATCTTGCCATGCCGGAATTCTAGCCTTAAAGGGCATGGGGCCCGAGGCGAGCCGCCCCGTTCGTGCATTCGGACCGAACACTTAGAATCGAAACCATGAGCGAGCAGCGACGGAGGCAGGCGGAAGCAGCCGTCCCGAAGCGCCGCGCTCGGGTGAGTGTGATCGGAATCCTTGGCGAGCTGTCCATTACCGCGGGCGTGTTCGTGTTCCTTTTTCTCGGCTGGCAACTCTGGCTCAACGATCTCATCGTTGGGGCTGAGCAGAACAAGGCGGGTGGCGCCCTCGCCGAGGGCTGGGATGCGGCTTCTCCCAGACATCAGCATGGCATCACCCCCGATACCAACTTCGGGGATCCTGTGGTCGCGCTCGCACCCGCCGCCGCAGTGAAGTTCGCCGTGATGTACGTGCCCCGCTTCGGTGCGGACTACGCGCGATCCATTTCCGAAGGGGTTGTGACCACGACGGTCCTCGACAAGAACGGCATCGGACACTATCCAGGCACACAGATGCCCGGCGAAGTCGGGAATTTCGCGATCGCTGCGCACCGCACCACCCATGGAGCACCCTTCAAGCCGCTGGCGAGCCTGCAGGTGGGCGACAGGATTTATGTGCAGACCCAGGACGGCTACTACACCTACGATTTCCGCGGGCTCGAATACGTGCGTCCGACCGGTGTCGCGGTGCTCGATCCGGTGCCGCAGTTCGCCGGCATCGCCCCGACCGATCGCATCCTCACAATGACGAGCTGCAATCCCATGTTTTCCGCCGCGGAGCGAATCATCGCATACGCGGCGTTGGAGTCGTGGCAGCCGACCTCCGCGGGAGCCCCCGCCGCCATCAGCGCAGCCGTCACGGCGAAGAGTTAGGCGGTCATCGTCATGTACGCAGCTCTGTGGCGACTCATGCCCGGCCCACTGTGGCTGCGCGCGATCCTAATTACGCTTTTCTTCGCGGCGGTACTCGCCGTATTGGTCCTTTTCGTGTTCCCGTGGCTCAACACCTTCGTGAACGTGAACGACGTGACGGTGGGAACATGACACGCATCCTGGTGATCGACAACTACGACAGCTTCGTCTACACGCTGAACGGCTACCTGCTTCAGCTCGGAGCGACGACGGATGTCGTGCGCAACGACTCCTTCCCGGCGAGCGACGCCGCGACTCGTATCGCCGAGTACGACGGGGTGCTGCTCTCCCCGGGGCCGGGCACGCCCGCAGCGGCCGGGGTGTCAATCGCGATCGTCACGGCTGCTCTCGCCTCGGGTCTGCCGTTGCTCGGGGTGTGCCTCGGGCACCAGGCCATCGCCGAGGCGCTCGGCGCGACCGTGACCCATGCGGAGGAGCTCATGCATGGCAAGACCTCGCTGATCACCCACGACGACAGCGAATTCTATCTGGGCGTGCCTCAGCCTTTCCGGGCGACGCGGTACCACTCGCTCGCGGTCGTCGACTCGACAGTGCCCGCCGAGCTCGTCGTGACCTCTCGCACCGAGGGTGGCGTGATCATGGGTGCGAGACACGAGTCGGCGCCCATCTTCGGCGTCCAGTTCCACCCGGAGTCGGTGCTCACCGAAGGCGGCTACAGCCTGATCGCAAACTGGCTGGCGGTCACAGGCCTTGAGACGGCGCGCGAGGCGGCGCGAGGACTCAGTCCGCTCGTCAACCTGGGCTAGAGGACTGACGGCCCGGCGGCGACCGGACGAGCGGCGGACGCAGGATGGATCAACCGCTGCAGTAGGTGAGTGTGATCGTCGAGCGTTGCGGCTGGTCTCCGGTGAGGGACTGCGACTTCACGTTGCTTCCGGTACAGGTGGAGTCGGCCACAGGGTTGATGGTCAGTTGCAACACTCCCAGCTGGTTGTTCGCATCGCCGATGTCAGCACCGACGACAGAGGGAATCGTGACGAGCCCAGTAGAGATGAAGAGGTTGACCACATCACCCTCGCGAGCAGCGGTGCTGGCCGCGGGCTCGCTGCGGATGACCGTGCCGGCCGTGATGGTCGCGGAGTTCTCGGGAGTGTTGGTGCCCATCGCGAGTTTTCGGGCTCCGAGCGCGGTCTTGGCGGCCTCTACGGTGAGATTGCTCAGACTCGGGACCGAGGTGGGCGTCTTGCCCGACGACACCGTGACCAGCACAGAGCTGTCCTTCGCCACCTTGGCGCCAGCGGACGGGTCAGTTCCGATGATGTGGCCGGTCTCGACAGAGGAGCTCGACTGGTCGAGCTTGGTCGTCTTGAGGCCCGCCTCCTTGAGTTTTGCGGCACCTTGGTCGTAAAGCTGGCCGTTCACACTCGGGACCTTCACCGAGAGGTTGTTGCCGATAGTGGCGGGCGGCAGGTTCACGACCCAGAACACCACGGCGATGAGGATTACCGCGAGAGCGGTGATGCCCACCCAGATCCAGGCAACGGGTGGTCGGTTCTGGGTGCGGGCGCGGCGCTCATCATTGGGCGCCGCCAGCTGCCGAAGTGCGGCCTCCGATTCGGCGGTTGCCGAGGGGTTGACCCCGAAGAGCGTCGAGTTGAAGTCGCTGACCGGGGGCTTACGCGGCGGGATTCCGCCCGCGCTGGCATCCTCGAGATCCTGGCGGAATTCGGCGGCGGTCTGGAACCGCTGGAACTTGTCTTTCGCCAGGGCGTGAAGCACGACCGAGTCGAGCGAGGGGGAAACCCGCGGGTTGATGGTGCTCGGGGCGACCGCGGCCTCGCTGATGTGCTGGTAGGCGACGGCGGCGGCGCGGTCCCCGCGAAACGGCGGCCGGCCGGTGAGGAGTTCGAAGAGCACGACTCCGGTGGAGTAGAGGTCGGTGCGGGCATCCACCGTCTCTCCGCGTGCCTGTTCGGGGGAGAAATACTGGGCGGTACCGAGTACCGCGCTGGTGTCGGCGACGGTCGCGGAGTTGTCGGAGACGGCGCGGGCGATGCCGAAGTCCATCACCTTGACCTGGCCGTTCTGGGTGACCATGACATTGCCTGGCTTGATGTCGCGATGCACGAGTAGCGCGCGATGGCTGTACTCGAGGGCGGTGAGGATGCCCGACACGATGCGCACGGCCTCTTTGGGTTCGAGCGGTCCATCGCTCACGATGTCCTTGAGCAGACGCCCGTCGACGAACTCCATGACGATGTACGGAACCTGGGTCTCGAGCCCGTTTGGCTCGCGCACCGTCTCCTCGCCGGCGTCGAACACGCGCACGATCGTCGGATGCGCCATGCGGGCGGCCTTCTGCGCCTCTTCGCGGAACAGTACGCGGAACCGCGGATCCGTTGCCAGCGCCGGCTTGAGCAGCTTGACCGCCACGCGGCGACCGAGCCTGATGTCGGTGCCGACGTGAACATCCGACATACCGCCCCGGCCGATGAGCGCACCGACCTCGTACCGGCTGGCGAGCAGCCGAGTGCCTTCAGTCACGAATGATCTCCTGGGTGGTGCGGGGGGCAGGACCTTGCCAGTGTAATGCGTCGTATATCGACGCCCGCTTATCAGGGACCCGAGGTCTGGGTGAGAGTCGGGGACGAGGGCGATGTTCCGCCCGAGCACTGGGCGACGTAACTCATCGTGTTCTGCGTACCAGCGGTCGGAGCGAGGGTCCAGCTGAGGGTCGTGGCGTTGGGACCGACAGGGTTAGCCGGAAGGAAGGTCGAGGGGGCGCTCGCGGTGAAGGTGAAGCCCTGAAGAGTGGAACCCTTCGGGCAGCCGGTGTATGTGGGGATCGTGACGGTGACGACGTCGGCCGTCTTGGTGCCCGCGGTGAGGGCTCCCGGCTGGCTCGGAGTCGCGGGCACGTCGCCGTAGAACCGCACCGTGATGGTGTCGTTCCTGCGCACGTTGCCGGTGGGGTTCACGAAGTACGCGGTGCCCACCTTGGAGGCATCGGGAGCGGGGGCCGCATCCGGCACCATGTTGGCACCGAGGCCCAGGGCGTCGAGCCCTGACTGCACCTGGGCGAGCTTCTCACCGATGAACTTGGTCGGGCCGATGTTGATGATGTCACTGGTCGGAGTCGGCGAGGGCTTCGAGGGCGTAGGGGATGGCGACGGGGAGGTGCTGGTCGGCGACGCGGACGGCACCGGCGATGGATTGCCAAGCAGGGTGATCAACGCGCCGATGAGCACGATCGCGAGTATTGCAATCAGGGCGATGAGCGGCCAGGTCCAGGGACTCCGGGTCTTGGTGGGCACCGGGGTGGTCGGCGGTCCCGATTCCAGGGAGTTGGTGGTGGTGAGCAGGCGGGTGGCCTGGGTCGCCGGGTTCTCCCGAAGCAGGGCAGGGAGGGTTCCTGCACCGAGCACACCGGGCACCGCGGATGCCGCGCCCGCGACATCCCCGCGGCGAAGCGCCTGCGCGGCCCGGGCCAAGTGTGCAGCGGAGGCCGGCCGGTCGGCCGGGTTCTTGGCGATGCAGGCATAGACGAGGTTGCGCACCGGCTCGGACACGGTCACCGGCAGCTCCGGCGGAGCCTCGTTGATCTGGGCCATGGCGATCGCGACCTGCGATTCGCCCGTGAATGGACGTCTGCCAGCGAGGGCCTCGTAGGCCACGATGCCGAGCGAGTAGATGTCGGTGGTCGGTGACGCCGGGTGGCCGCTGGCCTGCTCGGGGGACAGGTACTGCACCGTGCCCATCACCTGGCCGGTGGCCGTGAGCGGCACCTGGTCGGCGATCCGGGCGATACCGAAGTCGGTGATCTTGACGCGGCCATCCGGGGTGATCAGCAGGTTTCCCGGCTTGATGTCGCGGTGTACGAGGCCCGCAGAGTGCGCGGCATGCAGGGCGGATGCCGTCTGGGCCACAATGTCGAGCACACGGTCGGTGGAGAGGACGCGTTCACGCTCGAGGATGGTGGACAGGGCTTCGCCCGGCACCAGTTCCATCACCAGGTAGGCGCTGCCCTCCTCCTCGCCGTAGTCGAAGACATTGGCGATGCCCTCGTGGTTGACGAGTGCGGCGTGACGGGCCTCGGCACGGAAACGCTCGAGGAAGCCGGGGTCACCGAGGTATTCGTCCTTGAGGATCTTGATGGCGACGGTGCGCCCGATCACCAGGTCGGTCGCCTGCCAGACCTCGCCCATGCCGCCGATGGCGACTCGGCTGGAGAGTTGGTAACGTCCCCCGAAAGTGAGGCCACTCGTGGGTCTCATTTGCCAAGCACCGCCTCTATTACCTTTTTCGCGATTGGTGCCGCGACCACATTGCCGAAGCTCGTTCCGTTTTCGACGACCACCGCCACGGCGACCTGCGGGTCGTTCGCCGGCGCGAACCCAGTGAACCACAGCGTGTATGGCCTGCCGTTGCCGTTCTGCGCTGTACCGGTTTTGCCTGCCACATCGATCCCGCTAATTCTTGCATTACTGGCCGCCCCGTTGCTGACGTTGTTGACCATGAGCTGGGTCATCGTGGCGCTGGTAGCGGGGGTGATGGGCTGGCTGAACACCTTTTGCTGGAAGGGTTGGATCACAGTGAGATCCGGCGCCGTGATCTCTTTGATGAGAGTCGGCTGCATGAGCGATCCGCCGTTGGCAATGGCCGCCGACGTCATTGCCACCTGCAGCGGCGTTACCCGGTCTTCGAACTGACCGAAGGCGGAGAGCTGCACCTGCGCGGTGTCACCGATGTTGTAGACGCTCGGGGTCACGGCCATGGGAATCGAGAGCTTCTGGCCGTAGCCGTAGGCCGTGGCGTACTTCTTGATCGTATCGCCGCCGAGTGCGGCCCCGAGCTGGGCCATCGGGATGTTGCAGCTGAGACGCAGCGCGTCGGCGATCGAGACAGTCGCACCTCCACCACAGTTGCCGCCCTCGGCATTGTTGATGTTGGTGGAGGTGCCCGTGAGGGTGAGGGTTCCGGGGTTCGGGAAGGTGTCGGTCGGCGTGTACTTGCCGCTGTCCAGCGCGGCAGAGGTGGTCACCAGTTTGAAGACCGAACCCGGGTAGTACAGGTCACCCGAGATGGCGCGATTGATGAGCGGCCTGGTGGGGTCGGCCAATAGTGTCTTGTAGGCGCTGATCACGTCATTGGAGTTGTGGGAGGCCAGCAGGTTGGGGTCGTAGGCGGCTTTCGACACCATGGCCAAGATGGCGCCGGTGCGCGGATTGATCGCAACCACGGCACCGGAATTGTTACCGAGGGCATCCCAGGCCGCCTGCTGGACTTTGGGCTCGATGGTCAGGGAGACCGACCCGCCCTTGGGGGTCTGTCCGGTGAGGATCGAGTTGACCTTGGCGAGGAACTGGTCGTTCGCGGTGCCGCTGAGGTAATTGTTGAGTGCGCCCTCGACGCCGGTGTTGCCCTGGTTGAGGGTGAAGTATCCGGTGACCGCGGAATAGAGCAGTGGATTGCTATACACGCGCTGGAACTTGTACCTGTCGGCGGCCACCTTGGATTCGGCGATGGCCTGACCGTCCACGAGGATCGGACCGCGCTCGGCCGAATAGCTGTCGTAGAGGGTGCGCACATTGCGAGAGTCCGCGTTGAGCGAGTCCACCTGGAACACGGTGATGATCGTGGTGGAGGTGAACAGGGCGAGGAACATGAGCAACACGGCGATGGTCACGCGCTTGATCTGGCGATTCATCACTCCACCACCAATCGGGGTTGGTTTCGCACGCTGTCGGAGAGTCGCAGCAGCAGGGCCGCGATGATCCAGTTGGCTACGAGGGAGGATCCTCCGGCAGCGAGGAACGGAGTGGTGAGACCGGTGAGGGGGATCACCCGGGTGACGCCGCCGAGCACGATGAACACCTGCAGCGCGATGGCGAAGGAGAAGCCGACTCCGAGCAGGCGACCGAAGTCGTCCTGTCCGGCGAACGCGATGCGGAAGCCGCGGGACACGAAGAGCAGGTAGAGGGCGAGGATGGCGAAGATCCCGGCGAGCCCGAGCTCCTCACCGAGGCTGGCGATGATGTAGTCGCTCTCGGCGAGCGGCACGATCCCGGGGCTGCCCCGGCCCCAGCCGGTGCCGATCAGGCCGCCGTGCGCGAGGCCGAAGATGCCCTGCACGAGCTGGTAGCTGCCGCCGACCGCACCGTAGACCTTTGGGTTGAAGGCGTCCAGCCAGGAGTCGAAGCGTCCACCGACGTAGCCGAGCACTCGACTGGCGATGAGAGCGCCACCGACGAAGAGACCGAGGCCAAGGATGACCCAGCTCAGCCGCCCGGTGGCGACGTAGATCATCACGAGGAAGAGACCGAAAAAGAGCAGTGCCGTGCCGAGGTCGTGCTGGAACACCAACACGGCCATCGCGGCGAGCCAGATCACGAGGATCGGGCCGAGGTCGCGCACCCGGGGGAAGCGCATGCCGAGAAACTTGCGCCCGACGAGCGAGAGGCTGTCGCGCGCGGTCACCAGGTAGCCGGCGAAGAAGATCGCGAGGGCGATCTTGGCGAGCTCGCCGGGTTGGAAGTTGAAACTGCCGAACCGGATCCAGAGCCGGGCTCCGTTGATCGTCTGGCCGATGCCCGGCAGCATCGGCAGCAGCAGAAGCACGATACCGACGAACATCGCGATGTAGCGGTAGCGCTGTAATACCCGGTGATTGCGGATCAGAAGCAACACCGTCAGGGCAAGCAGCATCGCCATTGCGGTCCAGGCGATCTGTCGCACGCCAGCGGCCTCCCAACCCGCGTGGTTCTTGCCGATGTCGAGCCGGTAGATCTCCGCGATCCCGAGCCCGTTGAGCAGCGTGATTACCGGCAGGATGAACGGATCGGCCTGGGGTGCGACAAAGCGCAGCGCGACATGGATGATGAGGATGATCACGCCGAGTCCCGCTCCGAGCGAGAGCACCGGGCCCTGCACCGAGCCGAGCGCCCCGAGCTCGACGAGGGCGATCGACGCCCCGACGATGGCGAAGGCGAAGACCAGGAGCACCAGTTCGAGATTGCGCAGCTTCGCCGGCGTTCGCAATCGCAGGCGGATCGTGTTGGTGAAGGTCGACCGGGCTCCGGCGCCCGCGGGGTCGGCCGGCGCGGGCAGCCCGATCTGGGCGGTGCCGTCGGTTCCGGTCATGACAGCGCTCTACTTGCTGGCATCGGTCAGTCGCTTGATGATCGCCTTCGCATCGGCAAGGTCGGCGGCGCTGATCGTATCTTCGACGGTCTTGCGGGTGTAGCTCGGCAGATCGGCGAGCTGGACGCTGGTCTCGGTGTAGATGCTGTGCAGGGAGATCGGCCCGAGATCCTGCTGGATGCCGCGATAGATGGCCACGGTCTGGCCATCGGCGCCCACGTAGTAGAGGGACTGCGACCAGCGGTATCCCGCGAAGAGTGCGGTCACGATCAGCGCGATGATTACGATCATTCCCACCAGCCAGGTGATCCGGCGGCGACGGGCACGGCGGCGGTCCTCGAGGATCAGCTCATCGAGGTATTCATCGGATTCTGGTTCGAAGTGGCTGTCTTCGTGCGCTTGCGTGGACTTGAGCGGATGCAGCAACAGGGTGGGTAGGCGTAGGGGACGGCGACCCGACTCACCCTCGAAGGTGAGGGGGGCGGCGGCGGATCCGACGACCATGACCGGAGCTGATGCGGACTCCCCGGTGTCATCGATGTCCACGATCACCACGGTCACATTGTCTGGTGCGCCCTGGTCGAGGCTCTCCTTCACCAGGCGGTCCGCGGCATCCTTCACCGCTGTCTGCATATTAAGGACTTGTGAAATTTTGTCATCGGAGACGTAGCTCGAGAGGCCGTCGGAGCACAGCATCCACCGGTCACCGGGCAGCACGTCGAACACCGTCGTGTCGATTTCGGGGGTGGCATCGACGTCGCCGAGCACGCGCATGAGCACCGATCGGCGGGGGTGCACGGCCGCCTCTTCCGGGGTGATGCGGCCGCTGTCCACGAGGCGCTGCACGAAGGTGTGGTCGGCGGTGATCTGCTTGAGCGTGCCATCCCGCAGCAGGTAGATGCGCGAGTCGCCGATGTGCGCGATCGCGACCTGCGAGCCGGATCGCAGGATCGCACTCACCGTTGTGCCCATGCCGGTGAGCTCCGGATGCTCGAACACGGTCTCGGCGAGCATCGTGTTCGCCGCGCTGAGGGCGGACTGCAGCGCGAACTCCGCGTCGGCGGCCGAGGCGTACTGCCGGTCGGCTTCCATCACCCGTTTGAGTGCGATCGCCGAGGCAACGTCACCGCCGGCGTGGCCGCCCATGCCGTCGGCGACGACGAAGAGCTGCGTTCCCGCATAGCCGGAGTCCTGGTTGTTCACCCGGATTTTTCCGACGTGCGAAACGGCCGTGCTCTTGCCCGATGTGGCCATTCACCTACCGCCGAAGTTCGAAACTGGTCGTGCCGATCCGAACCGGTGTATTGAGCGGTACCGGTGTGGGAAGAGTGACCCGAGTGCCGTTGAGGAACGTGCCGTTGGTCGAGTCTAGGTCCTGGATCACCCAGTCTTCGCTCCAGCGCATGAGGCGCGCGTGGTGCGTCGAGGTGTAGTCGTCGCGAATGACGAGACCACTCTCACTGGACCGGCCAATGGTGAGAGGCTCCTTCGGAAGGCTGAGTTCGAGCCCCTCCTTCGGTCCCGAGGTGATCACAAGGCGGGTCGCGACACCGGCGGACGACTGGCTGGAGGACCGGGCGGATGGCTGCACCGAGAACGCTTCGGTGGCGTCCGAGGCCGAACTGGCGCTCCAGGCCGCAGCCGGAGCGGGGGATGCCACGGGCGGCGCGACCGCTGAGGCGACGAACGGCTGGCCGGACGCGACATCGGCGGGGAGGCGTCGCGCGCGTTGCCCAAACAGGTCGGTGCGGAGGGCGTAGACGACGGCGAAGACGAAGGCCCAGAGGATAAGGAGGAATCCGAACCGCAGAAGAAGGAGGGTGAGTTCACTCATTGACGGCCGCCGACACCGTCGTCACCGGCACGGAGATTGGAGGACTGGTCAGCCGACGCTGATTGGGCGAGCACGCGGAACACGATACGGGTTCTTCCGATGTTGATGTCGGAATCGGGGGCGAGTGGCGCTTTGTGGACGGGGGCCCCGTTGAGCTGCGACCCGTTGGTGGAGCCGAGGTCGTTGACCTCGGCGCGGGTGCCGTCCCAGAGGATCTCGACGTGTTTGCGGGAGATGCCGGTGTCATCAACGGTGATGTCGGCGTCGTGGCCACGCCCGATGATCGTGCGGCTCTTCACGATGGGGTAACGCTTGCCCGCGACATCCAGGACCGGGGTCCAGGCGACGGTGCCCTTGACGCTCACGGAGGCGATGCCGAGCACGCCCTGCGTAAGCCCGGGGTCCTCGACGAGGGTGATGCTGATGCCGCCGGAGAACTGGTAGTGCTGGGCGGTGGCGTGCTGCTGCACGAGCCGGCTGAGTTCATCGACGAGGGTCGGGCCAATGGCGGTCATCTGGGCGTAATCGCCACTGGAGAGACGCACCGTGAACCTGTTGGGGACGAGGATGCGGTCTCGCGAGACCACCGCGGCCTTGGTGTCGAGCTCGCGGCGCAGCGCAGAGGTGATCTCGATCGGCTGCAGGCCAGACTTGAAGGTCTTAGCAAACGCTCCGTTGACGGCGCGCTCCAAACCCTTCTCGAAGCTGTCTAGCAGGCCCAACGTTCTCCCTCGTCACGGTGCAAGCATGTAGGTCGATGTTAGCCGCACGGCCTGTGCTGCGCCGTTCGCCGCCGGGCACTTTCGGGTCGTGCCTGCTGTGGTAATCTCGCTAAGTCTGCGCGAGTGGCGAAATTGGCAGACGCGCACGGTTCAGGTCCGTGTGCCCGAGAGGGCATGGGGGTTCAAGTCCCCCCTCGCGCACAACAGGGTTGATTGCATTACTTCCTTCGGGTATTTGCATATCTCCAAGAAGGTGAAAAGGCTCCCGATAAATCGGGAGCCTTTTTGTTTCATTACCTGCGCCGGTAGGCGCATCGGTTTGTGGAGCTGCCTAAAAGTCTTTTCAGCGCTCGAAATAAGTGATCCTGGCGTGGTCTCGCCGGTTTGTGGCGCTACAGATTGTCCGGTCGCGCGGGATGCTGTGAGCGATTTAGGCGTGGATGAATGCGACCGGGGCGTCGGGAGGATCGGGTTCCGTCGCAGGCGACGGGGACTCCCTGTTGCTAGCCACTTCGGCGAGGGAAACCTTCAGCGGAAAGTTGTCCCAGGGGGCGGCCCGGTCGTTACGAGCCTGTCGGGCGTCGCGGTACCGCGATTTCGCGTCGTAACGTTCTTCGCGCTCTGCATCGGTGTCTGATTTGAGCCAGTCGTCGCGAACGGTCTGCAGCTTTCGGAGGTTAGCGGAAACGACGAGAAAACCGACGAGCATGGTTTGAGCTGCGATACCTCTGATTCGGCGACGGTCAGCGCCCTCGAGCGCTTCTTTGGACCCGTCTTTCATGTAGGCGTTGCCGCCTTCGATCGTATTTCTGTCGGACCTGTAGATCGTCTCCCAATCACGGGAACCGAACTGAGCGTCCTGAGCTAGTTTCGCGCCAGCTTTTGCGGGGAACGAGACGGACTGGTGGTTTCGGCAGATGGCGTCCTGCTCTTTCTCGGACGGCGGGTTGTAGATGGTGGTGTTGTGTTCGCCTTCGACTCCCGTCAAAGCTTCGACGATTGGGCAGTTGACGGTGGCTCCCGGGCCACGGGCTGGGCACATCATGGGGCGGCGACCCTTCGAGTCTGCCTTCTCCTTCGGGCGGAGTTGATAATTGGGGCGTTGGTCGATCAGGTCGCGCCACTCTCCGTTGGTGATTTTGCCGGTGCGCGCGTTCTTGGTCGCGTTTATGAGGCCTTCCGGCATGGCCGGGCAGTAGTGGGCGCCTTCCACCTGGATAGCGCCGGCGTAGCCGCCGCTGTTGTCGAGTCCCAGTTGGTCAATCTTGTAGTCGGTGTAGATCTCGTATCCGAGGTCGCGCAACGGGAGCTGGTAGTCCTCTGCTTTCGCGGCGGCGGCGTAGCCGCGGTCGCCGGTGGCTCGCCCTTTCCGGTGGCCGTTGCGTGCGATGCGCTCGTAGGCGCCGACCGAGGCGGGGATCAGACCGGTCGCCGGAACGTTCAGCGCCATGCCGATGATGAGGGAAGGATGCCGTGCCGCAGTGCTCGGGTCATGGTTGGTTCGAATGATCAGAGTGAGGTCGAACCCGTAGACGGCCTTGATCGCTTTGGTCTTTTCTGTAGTGGCTTCCCACTTGCCGTTGCGCATGTACCAGCCAGCGGACGGGTCGCTTGCCCCGTGGGTTCCGCCGAACGGTGCTCCTCGTTTGCCGTAGGCAGGGACGACGGAGGCGTCGATGCAGGTGTCGCCTTCCCATTCGTTGGTGATCTTCTCAGGTTCGAGGCGGTTGCCGGCCTCGATGAGTTCGTGGACGACGGTATCGAGCCGTTCTTGTCTGATAGCGAGATGGTCAGCTGTCCAGGTGGCTTTGAGTGCTTCGACTTCGGCGAGAGTCGGCATCTTGCCTCTGCGTCGGTTGCCTTTGCCATTCACCATCGCAGGCAATTTCGGGCGGGAGTCCAGGGGCACGAGGGTCCGTTCGAGGGAACGCCATAGCGGGTAGTACCAGGCATCCTTGTCGCGGCGCCGCGGCTTCCGGGTCTTGCCTTTTCGTCGGCTCTTGACCCACTGGACTTCGCCGTCGAGGCCCAGGTAGGCGAGCGAAGCCGGGTGGAGACGCTGGTTAACGAGAACTGCGAGTTCTTCGACGAGTTGCGCGCTGTGCTCCACGGTGAGCACAAGGAGAAGGATGAGAACAGTGCGCGTGCTCACTACACGAGGGGCACCTCCCGCCCCGGTCTTGGTCCGGTCGCTAGCCTGCCAATTCTCGATGAGTGCGACGATCCCGGAGTCGTCGAGAAGATTTCCGAGGAATTCGAGCTGCTGGTGCTGAACCATGCTGGCGTTGCCGACAAAGCGCCCTTTCGGAAGGGCATCCCAAATGGTGGAGATTGTCTCGTCTGAGGCGACCGGCGGCGCGAGGTTATTCATCCCTGTTCCTTAGGGATGCGTAGGAGTGAGCCACAATCCTTCACCGGAGTAATCGTTGCGTAGTCGACCAGTCGCTCTATGGTGGAGAATTTGTGCACGCCGAGCATGCGGAGAAGGTGGACCGCGGAGGTTCCAGCCTCGAGGTGGTTGACGATGAACGTGGAGCGGAGGCGCTCCATCGTGAAGCCGGTGTCCCAGGAGGACATCCGCCGGATGTAGCCGGCTACCCAATCGCCCCCATTCGTTGGTCGGTTGGTCGTGATGATGAGGTGCTCGGTGATCAAGCCACTCTTGACGAGTACGCGCAGGTCGTCTTCCCATTCCGCTGTGCAGATCGTGACGCGTGCCCTGCTGCCGGAAACGAGGACCTCGACGTAATCGGGATGGAGGATGATGTCCGAAGCCTTTACACGTACCGCTTCGGAAGAGGTGATGCCGCACCCGGCGCCGAGTGCGATGAGCGTTTGCCAGTTGTGCCTTTGCAGGGCCGTGGAGCGGGTATGTCCCTGACTGCGCAGGCGAGTTATCTCGGTTCGCCGGTAAGGCATGAAGGTTCTGATGGTGCGCTTCGTGCCGATATCACGCCGCTCGGGATCGAAGACATAGAGTTCGGCCGCGAGTCGCAACAGGCGCAGCCGCATGATCCAACCTGATTTTTTCTTTGACAACACCTCCTTGTGGTAGCCGTCGATATTTCGTCCGTCGAAGACCACTCGTCGTTCTAGTGAGAGGCACTTGACCTTGACGGTATGAACCAGGAGACCGGCGAGAGCACTCATGTACGCGCTGGCCTCTCTTCCGTTCTGCGGCTCGAAGTCGGTGACCGCAACTCTGGTGAACTCCGCCATCTCTTCCGACCAAAGGTGTCGAGCAGTCTTTGGCGAGTAGACACGGATCGCTTTGGTTACATCGTCGGCGATTTGTCGATTACTATAAACACGATGGTTCTCGTTCTCAAGGGGCGCAACGTATTTCATGCTCGCGCCTCCGGCCGGTCGTCTACGCTCGTCCTATGTCCCGCCCGCACCGTTCGCACCCCCGCGAGCGCGTTGCCGACTGGCCCAACGTGCCAGCGGTAGAACCCGCCGGTGAAGTTGCCCGGCTCTTCGCCCGGAACGTGCAGCTGGCTATTGGCGACCGGACGCTGCGAGAGGCCAGCGACATGGTTGGAGTCCACTTCTCGACTCTTGCCAAAATCGTGAACGGATCCGTGTGGCCGGACCTTGAAACCATCGCGAAGCTCGAATACGGATTCGGAGTCGATCTGTGGCCCGGCCGCGCAGGCGATGACAAGTAATCTTTCGGTCATACCAGGAAGCCATGGGACACGTTGCCACCTCGGGTGCGCTAAAAGCGTAGACGTTGTGAAATATGCGCTAATAGCGCACTAACGCCTTGCGTCGGATGATCCGATTGCGCTGATCTCCCGGCACCGCTGTCGATTTCGCGAGCTAAATGCCGCCCACGATCCCCCTGCAACCCACTGAGCCCATGAGGCGGGTGGAGCTTAGAAAAGCGCTTTTAGAGCACAAACTCGCGGATATACGCTAAAAGCGCACGTGGGCTGAGAAGCCCGCTAGGCTCGTATTTAATGTCCGACAACCGATACGTGCCTCGAAAATTTTTCAAGAACGATCTGGAATTTGGCAGGCCCAACGCGACGCTCCTGATAAAGGATCGCGTCGATTGGCCCGCCGGGTCTACGGAGGACCAGCTTCGCGCCGCACGGCTGCAGCACGTCGTCGTGCAGGTCATGCTCACGCAGATCTCCGTGAGGTATTTGTCGCAGCAGGCTTTCGCCGACGAGATCGGCATGAAACCGGCTCGGTTCGGTCGGATCGTTCGCGGCGACAACGTCATGAGACTTGAGGACATCGGAACAGCTGAGCGCTTGCTCGGGTTAGGGCTTCGGCTTGTCGAAGGCCCACCCCCGTCCTACCCCGGCTCCGACAACAGCTTCCGTACTTCTGAAAGATCACGCGCGGGTACGAACTTCGTATAGCGGGTGAAGGCCTCGAGCGACTCCACTCCTGCCGCCCGCATCAGCTCCACCACCCGCGTCCCGGCACTCAGGTGCCGGACGATCCACGTGGCCCGCATCCGTTGTGTCTGAGGCTTGGTGCCCACGCGCCCGCTCCGGCCGATGAAGTTCGACACGAGGTTCGGGTAGAACTCCGTATGGTTTTCCCGAAACGCGAAAGTGTCCGATGGCAAGTGCGCGACCCGGTCCCGGAGCGCGTCGCACCACTCGTCGAGGACCGGCACTGTCCGGGCCCGTTCCCCTGTGACGTGGAGCAGCACGCCGTTATCGTCCGCCTCAATCTCCCCTGCACGCAAGTTGCCGATCTCCGACGCGCTCAGTCCCGCCCCGGCACCGGCGGCGATCAGGACATTGGCGTTCGCGCGGCGATCTGCTGTTGATTGGCCGGACGCCCAGCTGCGCAGTGAGACAAGTTCGTGGGCTGTGTACGGCTTGGCTGGGTCGGCCGCGGGCAGCGGCGGAAGCCGCCGCGACACCAAACTGCGGTCCAGGAGGACTTCGGACATCCGGAGCAGCTGGGACCTCATGTTGCCGCGGGCCGCTGGGTTGAAGGTCGGCAGCCCGGTGGCGATGAACTGGGAGATGACCTCACGCCGGAAAAGGACATTCCGCTCGACAGGGAGCCCGGCGGCCCGTTCCGCCCAGACAGAGAGGCGCGCGCAGACCAGCATCAGATCCCTCTCGTCGTAAACCACTTTTGGACCGGCATCAGCAACCGCCGACATCACGAAATCGCGAACACCCAGCCAAACGTCGGCGCGGATCTCTGGTTGATAAGGAGTGGACATTCTGGTTAGATGATGTCACTCTTGTCGATAATTATCAACAGAAGACGACGGTGGCCCTCATGCATCGGGACGTTGAACCACCGCGCCGCTCTGAGCGGCGGCGCAGGGATCCACCCGATCCAGGCGATGCACACTCAAGTGTCCCGACCGCGAACCCGCAGAACGGCGAGGTATGACCACGTTCGAGAAGCTTCCGACAGACCCCGGCGTGTACCGGATCGACACTGCGTCCGGCACAGTTCACGTGATCACCATCGACGGTTGGCTTCGCTGGGAACGCCGTCCCAGCCCCGGAAGCAGTACCGCCACTTATGACAACCGGACGGTGGTCCTCAGCCTTCTAGGCGACGGATGGTACGTCGGCGGGCAGGGCTACTTGGAAGTCTCTGATGAGACCTATATGAGCGGGAAGACGTGGCATCAAACGGCCGCCATCATCTCCATCACCGACCAGAGCGAACAGTGATGGCTGATTGGACCGCAACACATTCGGAACTGATGCGTGCGGTGATTGAACGGCTCCCGCGCATTGCGTGGGATCGGATGATCTCGACCCCGGGAGGCCTCGAAGCGCTCGTTGACACGGTTATGGCGAGCATCCCGGACATTCACATCGACTCGCCTGATGTGGGGGCGTGTTACTCCGCGCGACGTCTGGCCGTGCGGTGGGGCATCACCCGCCAAGCGATCTACCAACAGCGGCGAGCCGGACGGATCGTCGGCTTCCAACACGGAACCGAGTACGCATACCCCGAATGGCAATTCGGCACCGATTGCCGGCCCATGCCCGAGGTGCGAGAGGTACTAAAGAATGTCGCAGCACCACCGCCGGATGTGACCGGGTTCGCGGCCTGGCTTGACGGGACTGACTCGGAATCTGGGCAGAGCCCCCGGCAGATGATCGAAGCCGCAGCACACCGGGTTCCGGGCGGTCGACAATTGCCGAAGCTGTCCCAATTGACCATCATCACCAGGGAACCCCTGTCACGCTCACCCTCCAAAACGAGCGATGAGTGAGCGATACCGACCCCTTTGCGGGCCTGTCGGGTCGTGTGGCGATCGCCGGTGATTGGCACAGCGACTTTGCGTGGGTTCAATCCGTGATCCCACAACTCCACCGCGAAGTACCTGACGTGACGACTATTTTCCACCTCGGGGATTTTGGGCTTTTCCCCGAACGGATTGGTGAAGGTTTTCTTTCGGCCGTTGACTTCTTATCTGTGGCTGCTGGTGTCGAACGAGTGTGGGTGACGCCGGGAAATCACGAGCAGTGGGGGCAACTTGCCGCTCGGTTCGATGCCCGTCCGGGGCAGCCTGTGCAACTGAGTCGTGTGGTGTGGGTGCTCCCGCGTGGTTATCGGTTCATTGTTGGTGAGAAAAGGTGGATGTCATTCGGTGGTGCTGCATCCCTCGACCTGGACTGGGACGGAGAGGGGCAGGAATGGCAAAGCGGTGAGGCGCCAACCGACAGTGACGTACGAACTGCGATTGCCGGAGGCCCAGTCGATGTCCTCCTGACCCACGAAACGGTGAACGGCGGCACCAGGGAAGTGGAAAGTATCCTGGCTGCGAACCCCATGGGCTGGGGCCCGACCGCGCTTGACTACTCTGCAGCATCCCGGCGTCGGGTCACCCAAGTGTGGGAAGCGGTCCACCCTGAGGTCCTCGCTCACGGACACCTCCACATCAAGGGGGAGATCACAATCCCATCCGGGCAGCGGGTCTACTCCCTCGCCTGCAACAGCGAGTCCGGAAATATCGGGGTTCTCGACACCGAAAGTTTGGAGTGGCAATGGCTGAAGGGAGCACGGTGAGAGTCCGCATACATGCCGCCTTGGTCTGTGAAGCGCGCACGACACTCGGGACCCGAAGCAACAGCCAGACGGTGGAACTGCCGATCGCTTTGGCCCTCGCCATCCGGGCCCCTGGCGGTGCCGAGTCCGCCAAGTACCTGGAGATTTTCCGCTCGGACCGGCTCACGGTCTGAATCGCGCTGTTCTGCGGCTGGGCCGAAGCGAAGGCCGTCTTGACAATCGATGCGTTCGGACGGCTCCTCGGTAATGGCTTCGAGCCTCTCAAAGCACAGCAAGGGCAGTATGAAGGTCGAAGTCCGAGGAGGCTGTGAGTATTTTCGATCTGATGACCAGCACAGGTGTCTTATTCACCTATGTCGCGTGAATTCAGGTCACGTCCCGCTGAGTGGTGGAGTTTCTCAACACCGTGTGGGTTTTTTAGTTTAGGCGGCGGTGAGTTCGCATCATCGATCATGGGAAATATCCGTTCCCTGGGCATTTGGTGCATAGTCGGTAAGCGGCAATCAGGTCAGACTTTGGATCTGAGCCATGAATCGAAATGCTGCGGTGAAGCGTCTTGGAGACCATCGAGTTCGGGACCTATGCCCCGCAATCCAGTTGTTTTCACCGATCACGCCCGGTAGCCCCTACTTCGACGTAAGTTATCCACAGGCACTAGCTCTATTTCATTTAACTACCATCACGTTTTATGCGAGTTTGGCTCGGCTGTCCAAATCGCGATAACGTCACGATAACTACACTGGTGTTATTAGCCCAGAGCGCATACTGCCAGCCTAGAAAGCCGATATTCGAACCAAATTCGACGGTTTTGCACAAGCACTATATACCAAGCATCCTCAGTTTGGGATGGGAAAGTTATCCACAGGGTAATAGCCCATTTCAGAGAGGGAGCAGCACTGGTTGTCGGGCCTTCTCGTCCCGGGAGCGAGAGCGGGACCGCGATGCCTAACGAATGGAAGTGCCCGTATGACCCTTGAGCAATCTGCTGACGAAGTGTATCTCGACTCATTGCTGAGTCAGGTGGAGGGACGAAATTTAGAATTTAAGCATGCGGCGAATTCGTTGAGTACTGAAAAGGTCATCGGATACTGTGCTGCGCTCGCGAATGAACGCGGCGGAACTCTTGTTCTTGGTGTTTCCGATTCGATGCCGCGCACCGTCCTAGGCTCAAATGCGATTCTTGACCCCATGAATATGGAGCATCGCGTGCATGAGGCCCTGGGCATTCAGGTGACGGCTCGCACTCTGTCCTACGACAGCAAACGCGTCGTAGTGTTCGTGATCCCGTCGCGGCGTCCGGGAGTGCCGATCAATTACGACGGCCGCTACCTCGTGCGCGCTGGCGAGAGCCTTGTCGCGATGCAGAACCACACGCTGGCTGGGATACTCGACGAAAGTCGCGGACGACCCATGACCCGCGCAGCCAAGACTGGCTTGACGGGATCGGAAGTTTTTCAGCTTCTTGAGGTCGATCGATTCTTCGAACTGATGCCGTATCCGAAACCTCCCACTGATCCCGAGACTCTGGCAGAGCTGGTGAATCGGGAAATTCTCTTACAGGAAGACGGCGGAAGGTTCGGGATAACGAAGCAAGGAGCATTATTTGCTGCTCGCGATCTCGGGGCGTTCGAAGGCCTGCGGCTACGCCGGATCAGAATCATCAAGTATGCGGACGCAAGCCGACTACATGCCGTATTCGAACATTTCGAAGTCAGGGGATACGGGGTCTCATTCGAATCAACACTCGCGCTTCTGGGCGGCCAATTGCCAATTGAAGAAACAATCGCTGACGGACTGCGCCAGACGAAGCCTATCTACTCGCCCAAGGCCCTGCGGGAATTCCTCGCGAATGCATTGATTCATCAGGATTTCGAGGAGGAAGGTGTACAGATCACCATCGAAATCTTCGAAGACCGATTGGAAATCCGCAACCCCGGAGAGCCAATCATCAGTGTGAGGCGGTTCGTTGATGAGACGAAGGCGAGAAATCCAGATCTTGCCGAACTGATGCGCATGGCGGAGATCTGCGAGATTCGAGGAAGCGGTGTGGACCGAGCGCTTGAGCAGATCGAGGACCTCCTGCGACCCGCACCACTATTCCGTGCCGAAAATGGCGGCACTACTGTCATCTTAATTGCCCGTTTGGAGTTCGAGGCAATGACCCCGGAGGATCGGTTATGGGCGGCTTACTTGCATTGTTGTTTGAAGCATGAGCGAAACAGTCGCCTCACGAATGCAAGCTTGAGAGAGCGGCTTGGGCTTCCCGCGACCAAGTCGACAGTCGTTTCGCAGATGATCGCGGCCGCCGTCGAAAGTGGGTTGATCGCGCTCGATCCGAGATCCGGTCGATCTCGTCGCAATGCCCGCTATTTGCCCTTCTTTGCAGTTCAGCAATAGCCAGATGGTCTTCGCGTAGCAAAGAACTTCAAAACGACGAGATAAAATTCCGAAGATCTTGTTCGCCTGGTTGTCTTCGACGGGCAGGCGGTCGACTTCGCTGGTGACGGGCCTAGACGGGCGCAGGTTGCGCTTGCTCAGAGGGCACCTTGCCGGTGCTAGAAAATGGCGGATTAGATTGGACCTGTTCCTGCAGTTGGAGTCCAGTCGTGCCCCAGAGCAATGCTTGCAGCCGGCTCGTAGTGATCGTCGACACAGCCGAATCCTTTCAAGATGTCCACCCGACGAAGTACAACTTTTTCCAGCTTTTCCTCCCGCCGGCCGCGACCGCTTATGGGTGGTGAGAGGTCGATTCCGTGATCAGTGCGAACAGACATCGACGGACGCACGGACGGACAGACGCACGGAGCGAAGCGAAGGGCCGACTTGGTAGTCGACCACTCAATCGACCATCGATGTGACGGAGCAGCGGCTGCTAACGCGCGTCAGGCGCCGACAATCTTCGAGAGGTCGCGGGAGATGTTCATGTCAATGCTCGCCGCACGCTGATAACTGTTTGCCGGAAGGGTCGCGTCGGGACCGCTGAATCGCAGCTCCCGGCCCGATTCGGGCCTTGGCGGCCGAACTCTGCGTAAAGTCCGAGATAGAGGGTGTAAAGGATTTGGTTCGCTTTGTGTGTCCGTCCTGTCCACGGCGGACGGTCCTACCTCAGAGCACCGGCAAACCCCTCTCCCGTCCAGCACTAAGCTCACCAAATGGATGAGCTAGACGGACTCCGGCCCGGCGGCCACCCAATCACCCGGGAAAACGACGACCTCGAGACGTTCCTCGCAGACACCGACTCCTCCGTCGACGGTCTCCGGTCCGAACTCACGGTAATGCCCGATGGCCTAGACGGCAGTTTTGATCGATACGGCGTCCCAAATAATATGTTCGGCCGACTGCCGGAAGACTTCTACGGGCTCATCGGCAGGATCGTCGCAATCTCCGCACTCGTCGAGAATAAGCTCGGCGATCTTGTCGCGACCCTGTCAGACACGGTCCAATCAACCCATGCGGGTGAAGATAGCGGTCGGGCGATAAGGAATGCGCGTCGGCTTCTCCTCTTTCCAGTCGCGGTCCGCCCCGGCGTACCGTTCACCGTAGCGGCGCAGTTGAACGAACTGGTCGATCGTGTTGAAGGCGCGATGCGCGAGCGGAATGACATCGTCCACAGCGTCTGGCCCGGCGCATCGCTCGAGCGCGCGCGCGGATGGCGGCGGTCACCGAAGAATCAACGCCCGAATGATGTCGAATGGACGAAATGGTATGAGACGACCGAGCTGGAGCTCGTTCAGTTCATCGCCTCGTTGGCCAACATTGTCGACGAGTTGTTTGATGCTCATCAGCGATTGGAGGCTTATCCCAGAGCGACCTGAAGACCTCCGGGGCAATCAAGTGAGCTGCGACGCGGCTTGCTGGATCGTTGGCTGAAGCGCATTCGCAGGGGCGTTTTCGGCTCGACAAGAAAACAAAATGCCGTTATCCAGCGCACTCATGCAACCGAACGGAGCCTTTATATCCCTTTAGATTCTTTAGATTTGCGGAAGGCTACGACTTGGCGCACCGTCGATCGGTCCTTGCCTGCCAATTTCATCATCGGCTGATGGCACCACTTTGTTAGACGTACGCGTCCGCGCCTCGAGCGGACTTGATGAGCTACTGCCCCACGGAAACACCCGGACCAGAAAGCCATCGGCTAGTACCGAAACGGCTCATGCGCGCAGGTCTATGAGCCGGTAAACAACGCCATCTATTCGAGCGTGGTCGGTCTCCTCGGCGTCGATGTCGCAGGCATGCCCATTTGTCCCATAGAAGCTCCAGTCCTCTTCGGACCCAATTTTAAAGCCCGAGTCCAATATGAGGGTCTGGCGAGCAATCTCTTCCAAACGGGTTTCGTTGTCTCCGTGGAAGGTGATGAGAACGTCTCCATCTCGATAGATTTCGTAGAATCCACTGGTATCGAGATTGACTCCGATGAGTTCCACATTGCCTCCATTTTTCCTAAGAAGAAAACCGAACTTTAGAACCCACTATCAGGCGATCTGAGCCTATAAGCCGGGTGTGACAAGGATCCGAAGACTGTCCAACTTGCAGAGATACCCTGAAGTGATTCGTAGCTCCACAGGCCGAGTAAACCACACCGTCCAGGTCGTTGATCCCGAACAAAAGCCGCTGAAACCGCCAACCCTCGACGATCCCAGCGGCCCTTCGCTAAAGACGAATTAGCACTGCTCGCAACGCCTCTTCGCGTTCCCGCGACCAGCGCGGCGGTTGGCCGCGGTGATCCGCTTGCCTTCCGAGCAGTTGATGTTGTCGTGCCACACGTCTACGCGGGTGGGCGGGTTTCCTTCGGGAGTTGCGGTGTGATATCCGGCGTCAGACATCAATGTCCTTTCGATAAGCGAGGCGAACTCGTC
>JBBRDX010000014.1:0-31967 GCA_038203515.1 Actinomycetales bacterium
AGCAGCAGAACGATGCCTCCGAGATAGCCGGCGCCCCAGCCGAGCCCGGACACCCTGCCGACGGTCTTCGGGGTGGACACCTGCACGAGCATCGCATTGTAGTTGACGGTGGCGATCTCGTAGAAGATGGTCCCCACCGACACGAGACCGACCCCGAGCAGGAAGAACGCGGGCTTTCCTTCGACGAAAAACATCAGGGCGGTCATGACGACGACCATCCCGGTGTTGACGGCGAGCCAGAGTTTACGGCGGCCCGAGCCATCCGTCCGCTGCCCGAGTACTGGCGCGATCAGGGCGACAATGATGCCGGCGATCGCTAGTCCGTAGCCGAGGCTCGAGGTGAGGGATGCCTCGGCCGCAGTGAACGCGCGGTGGGCGGCGCCGGCGGGCGAGGTCTCCGCGTCGCGGGCGGCGACGATCGCGGGATCCACGAAGTAGCTCGAGGTGAGGTACACGGTGAATACGAAGGTCGTGATGACGGCGTTGAACGCGGCGCCTCCCCAGTCCCAGAAGGCCCAGGCCACGATCCAGCCCCGCGGGATCTTCTTGCCCTCCTGCAGGTCGAGGCCGGCGATGACTATCGCGCCGGTGCGAGCGGGCTTCGGAATCGAGGGGGTGAGAGGCGCGCTGTCCGGCATGAGCACAGGCTAGTGGTCGCCGGCGAATTTTCGGGAGCGTGTCGCCGCACCTATCGCGCGGACAGTGCCGAATCCCGCACGACACTGACCCGCTCCTGTTGGGGCGCGACCTTCACGCGCTCACGAGCCACGGCCGACTCGTCGCCGTCGCCCGGGGTACGTTCGTGCGCGTCGAGAGTGAGATATCCGTTCCAGCCAGTCACGGGGATGCCGCGGAGGTCGACTCCGAACACGCGCCCTTCCGCCTTACGGATGACGCCCCACGCGCCGTCGAGCGGTACCTCCGGCAGCGCGGAGCCGAGATAGCCGACGGCGCGGCAGAAAGCCTGAAGGAATAGGCCACGAGCTGGTCGGTCTCGCGAAGCGATCCGTCGTCACCGATGGCAGGTCCTGCGAACCGCTACCGTCTCCGCCGCGATGATCGAGGCCATGACCAGTCTTCCGGAACAGCTGCGCCGGTCGGTGACTTGGGACCAGGGACGCGAGATGTCCCAGCACCAAGAGATCACGGTGGCGACGAGGATGCCGATCTACTTCTGCGACCCCACTGGCCCCCGCAACGGGGCAGTAATTACCAATGGGCTCTTGGACCGGTGTTGCAACCACCACCTGAATCCGCCCCCATTCTCTGTCGAGTCGGGCTAATTCATCTTCGAAGAAGTGAAGGCGCGTCGTTGCTAACCACGAAACGGATGGCATCACGGATGCCCTCCGCGAGAGCAGTCTAAGCGGATGGTGCAACCGCAGCGTACTGGCGCAGCACTTGAGTATTGGCGTTTGGCCCACGTGCCGGCGTCGCCCGGGGCGCCGCATTCAACCCGATTGGGCTTCCCCGGTGCCGAGGGCCTTGACCAGGTTGGCCGCAGAAGAATTTGCGCGGTCTTCCCCCAGCCAGTGTGCTTGCTGTTAGATGGCCTTGGGGGCAAGAATGCGCGATCGTGCTGTGGGGTTGGTCGTGGCTGCGATCGTCACGGGGGGCGCTGCTCTGCTGTGGGTTGCCGTCAGTGTAGATATGCCCGTGGCCGGTCGGCCGCCAGGCGAGGGTATTTTTGGCATATGGACCTTCCTCTACTCCTTGGTGGTTCCCGCTCCCCGCGTGATCATGGCGGCGATTGCCTTGGCGGTGTTCTTCGCCGCGGGCCTCAACTTGATGGAATGGCGGGTGACCAATCGGTTGCGCCGGTCTTCGAGCGCCGCTAACACTCCGTTGGCTCCCAAGATTGTGATGGCGGCGACGCGCGATGTTTTCGCTGGCCCGGTGTCGTTCACCGTTCTGATTCCCGCCTATAACGAGGAAGCATCGCTGCCAGCCACCCTGACCGCGCTTTTGGCTCAGTCGCACCGACCGGAGCGGGTCATCGTTGTTGCAGATAATTGCACCGACAGCACTGCCTTCATCGCTCGCAGCTTCGGGCTTGAGGTCTTCGAGACTCAGGGCAATACGCAGAAGAAGGCTGGTGCGCTTAATCAGGTGCTTTCGATCATCCTCCCCGATCAGGGTGACAACGACATCATCATGGTGCTCGACGCGGACACGACGCTGGACGCTGGCTTTTTTGAGAGTGGGGTGGCTCGTTTCGAGCGCGACCGGGCATTGATGGCGATCGGGGGTCTGTTCTACGGCGAACCCGGCGCAGGACTGCTTGGCCAGATGCAACGCAACGAATATGTTCGATACTCCTCACAACTAAATCGCCGTCGCGGGAAAGTCTTTGTCCTTACCGGAACCGCGACGATGTTCCGGTCCCGGGCCTTGCGCGAGGTCGCGCGCAATCGTGGCGGCATCATTCCGGGCACCGGGGGTGATGTCTATGACACGCACGCTCTAACTGAGGACAACGAACTCACTATTGCGCTGAAAACGCTCGGTGCGCTCATCATCTCCCCTGCTACGTGCACCGTTTTCACCGAGGTGATGCCAACCCTGCGCACTCTGTGGGCGCAACGTCTGCGTTGGCAGCGCGGAGCCCTGGAAAATATTGGTGTCTATGGCATCACGCCGCCGACCCTGCGGTATTGGGCCCAGCAACTCGGGATTGGGTATAGCGTCATCGCGCTGACCTCGTTCCTGAGCCTCATTTTCATCACCACGTTCGCCCTGGATGAGTGGATCTGGTTTCCGTTTTGGATGGGCTTAGGCGCGGTGTTTACGATCGAACGGGTGGTGTCGGCGTGGAAGGGTGGTTGGCCGGCGCGGTTGCTGGCTGTGACTGTGGTGCCGGAGCTGCTCTTCGACATGTTCCTGAACCTCGTCTACATCAAGGGGATCATCGATATCACTCGCGGCCGGAAGGGCTCCTGGGGCCCTGGTGCTGACGCCCATCCTGCCGTCGTCGGCGGGCAGCCACACAGCCGAACCCCAACTGCGGGTGCAGGTTGATGCTGGTACCAGCAGGAATGCTTTTGCCGGCAGGACTCCTGTTCCCCGAGTCGGTGCTTCAGTCCCCGCTCATCACCGTGCTCGCTGCCTTCGTGGCCGTGAACACGGTCATCTACGCCACGCTTGCAATAGCCAAGCTCCTTCCTGCTCTGCGCTGGGGTGACTTCCTTCCCAGCCGCCAACGCCGGTCCGAGACGCGCAGCATCTATCCGGAGTCGACCCGCAAGGACAGCGCCCAAGAGCTCCGACCGACCCATGTTGGTGCCGTTGCCGCCACCTCTGCTGCTACCACTGCCTCTTTCCCTACTGCGTCTACCGCGACCGTCGCCACATGGCAAGGACGGGTGCGCCGCACCAGGGGTGGGGCTCCTCGATCGGATTCGCGCAGCGTCAGCGAGAGCTAGCTTCCCTGCGGATGGTGTGCAGGGCCACGGATCGTAAAAGCTGGGGGCCGGCCCGGGACCATTTCGACAGCGGTGCGTTGAGACTAAGCGGGGGCTGACGGAGCCCGGAAATCCTCGAAGGGCACAACCGGTGACACGTCGGCAGACGCCCTCGAGAAGAGGTGGCCCTGCCCGAAGCGGCACCCCATCTCTAGCAAGAGGTCAAGTTGCCTGGTCGTTTCGATACCCTCGGCGACAACGTCCAGCTTCAACGACTCCGCCAATCGGATGATTCCTTCCACGATCGCCCGATCTTGCGCGGAGGTTTCGATATCACGCACGAACGTTCTGTCCACCTTCAGCAGGTCAACCTCGAGTGCCCGGAGGTGGGAGAAGGATGAGTAGCCCGTCCCAAAATCGTCGATCGCCAGGCGCACGCCAATGCCGCGGAGCTCTTGAAACATCCTTGCGGCGGAGTCGATCGCTTCGATTACGGCACTTTCGGTGAGCTCCAACCAGAGTCGGCTCGGCGACAACCCGGAGCTACTGAGCGCTCGCTTAACCCCCGCGAAGAAATCGTCCTGCACGAACTGCAGTGGAGACACATTAACACTGACGGCCATGCTGGCGTCCAGTGTGGTGGCGGCTAGGCAGGCCTGGTCCAAGACGGTTCTGCCTATCTGTTTAATCAGGCCTACCTCTTCGGCAATCGCGATGAAGTCACCCGGCAGCATAAGCCCGCGCTCGGGTCGGCGCCATCGAGCCAACGCTTCGGTGGCCACTACCCTTTGTTCCTGCAGATCCACTATCGGCTGGTACCAGGTCTCGATCTGGCCCAGGTCGACCGCACTGCGCAAAGCGATCTCAGTTTCCAGCCTTTGGTCGATCCGGTCGCGCATGTCATCGTCGATAACTTCGTAACGCGCTCGACCGCGGTCCTTCGCCAGGTACATCGCCTGATCTGCCTCGCGCATTAGGGCTTCGGGGTCTTCGTGGCCGATACCAAAGGCGATGCCGATGCTGGCGTCGACGGATGCGATGTGCTCGTTGATTCGGATCGGCAGGGCGATGGACTTCTGGAGCGCATCGGCAAGCTGGGTGACATCCCGACTGTTGCCGACATCAGGGCAGATGACGACGAATTCGTCTCCGCCGATGCGAGCCACCGTGTCCGACGTCCGAACACCGTCGCGGAGCCTCGCGGCGACTTCGGTCAGGACCGCGTCGCCGGAGTGGTGTCCGAGGCTGTCATTGACGACCTTGAACCGATCCAGGTCGATGAACAACACACCAACTCCCCTGCGGTGGCGTGCCGCCTGGAGGAGCGCCTGGCCCAGCCGGTCCAGCAACAGCAGCCGGTTGGGTAGGTTTGTGAGCGGATCGTGAAAGGCGAGGTGCGCCACGCGAGCCTCGGCCAGGCGTCGCGCGGTGACGTCCTCCAGCTGATACAGGAGAGCCCCCACGTGTTCGCCTTCGCGAATTTCGGCAATGCTGACCTTCACCCAGGTCTCCTCGGAGTCACTGCGGCGCATCCGCCGATCCACACGCTGTCGGGAGTTCTCAAACGGCCTGGCTGGTGGGTCATCCCCGCCGGCGGATTCAAGCGGCATGAACACCTCCTCAATAGACTCATCCAGCACTCCGGTTGACCGGCCTGTCAGATCGAAGAGCCGCTGGTTGGCTTCCAGCACCAGACCGTCGAGCGAGACGATGGCCGTTCCGAGAGGTGACCAGACGAAGGCCGCCTCAAACCGCGCCCGGGCGGCCATCGCTGATTCCTCGGCGGTACGAAGTGCGGTCACGTCCGTGACGCTGGCGAGGTGGCCGATCACGGTCCCCCTATCGCGCATCGGCGTGGTGGCGACCTGTGCCCAGTGAATCTGCCCGTCTGGGGTGCGAAAACGCAATGTGCCTGCGAAAGGGTTGCCAGCGGCAACATTTTCTCTCCACCTTGTGGTCACCCGGCCCACGTCGTCGGGGTGCAGCGCTGAAATCCACCCGTCGTTCAGAGACTCCTCAAGACTCAGCCCACTCACGCTGAGCCACTGGTCATTGACGGTGAGGAGCGCTCCTGCAGCATCGAGACCCACGATACCTACCGGTGCGAGCTTGACGATCGCCTCCAATGCGTCAGCCGTTCCCGCCAGTTCCTGGGTTCGAACTGCGACCGTGGTCTCGAGCATGCGGTTTGTCGTAGCCAACCTGCTCAGCGCGCCTCCCCGTTGCCGGTCGAGTTCGCGCAGCCTCAGGACAGCTATCCAGGTAAACCCACAGCCGAGGATAGTCGTGCCCCAGACGAGCACGGCGATGGCGAAAGCAGTGTCCAACCGGCCCATTCGCAGCGCCGTCAGGCACAGCCAGCCGAGAGCGAACGGGCCACCGATGAAGAACGGTATCGCCGGACGAAACAGCTTCCCCCCGCTGCCGCCGTCCTGCGTCAATCCGACCAAACCAGTGGAAGGGTGCTGCAGCAATGTTGCTCCTGACAACACCGCGATCCCCAGGGCTGTGAGCAGGGCCATGCTGGTATATCCGCCAACGGTGTAGAGCGAAGAAACGCCATAAGCATAACCGAGGAGCGCGATTTGACTGATGCAGAGGGTGAGGACGGCGAGGGCAAGCATCAGCGTGCTTCGGGCAAGGCGACTGGAAAGGACGGAGCCGCCCAGCACAAACAGGCAGAAGGCAGTGGACGGCGCCATCCGCGCAATGCTCTCGCTCAGTTTGATTCCCGGCAGCAAGGTATCGATGCCCAGCGACGTACCCAGCATGTTCTCGACAATTGACAGGCCGCCGATGAGCATTACGACCGCACCGAGGACCGTGGTGATAGGCCGATGGTCGAATGCGACCAGCGCAACCGAGAGAAGCACGATGGCCAGCGCCGTCGTGGGCTTCATCGACAGAAGCCCGCTTGTCATCAGTGCGCTCCCGGTGTACCACCCGAACATAACGGCAAGCGCGGCAGCGCCGACCAGGGCCGCCCCGATACGCCCGACCAGCTGCATGTTTTCCCCCATCACAGAAGGGGGGCAAACATGCCAGCCGACGTCAAGAGAATACAGGGAAGGAGCGCTTTAGGGCTCTGTGAGTGCGGATACCGGCAGCATCGTCACCGGTCCTACCCCGTTTGAGCCGTGCATCGCCCCACCGAAGATGCCAGCACCTTGCACGCAGCCGACAACCTGCAGAACTGATCAGGGCCCTGCAGCAAAACGATCTACGCCGTTCAGCCCGGTACCGTCGTGTTCTCCGACCGCGTGCGCCTCTCGGTCAAAAGCCCTGACGGTTACACGAACTCGCAAAAAAATCCTGTGAGACCTGGCATTCCGAAGGACCGCCGCATCGGCTCTGCCCACCGTCACCGACGGTGGCATCCCACTCTGGCGTCAGATCCAACGGGTGTCACGAGAGCAAGCCCAACGGAGCAACTCGGACCAGAAATCGATTTGACGACCTTCCACCTACCGTCACTAGTCAGTTGAGGTTTCGCTTGCGGGCGCCCGTCCCGGTCGGAATCTGGCCTCGATCGCGCTTCAACTAAATCGACAGCAGTCCGAAGTGAAGTCCGACCTCCGAGGACTGGGGGTACGGATCCATGCCAGAGAGTTCGGTGGAGTCGAGCGCTCGGAAACACGCAACCCAGGGACGCACTCGGTCGGTGGCTCAGTCAACGGCGAAGAGCGGGTCGACGCTGCGCACGATGCCAGCACCGATACCCACCGGATGGCGCCGCCACTCGAGATGACGACCGCGACCGCGAGCAGGCCGAAGACGCACGCGTTCACCACGATGAGTAACGTGAACGAACTGCCCACGAGAACGCTCAGGTTGCGCGGCCGGAGCCAGGAGTACGCGAGCTCCATGGCCGCTTGGAGGCACGGCTTCTCATGTTGCCCACGGCTCCCACGTATGACCTCGGTTCTCCGGTGGCCCTCCTCGCGGATCGGAGTATGGTGCCGCCGTGGCGACATATCGAGCTGTGATGCTGACACGGCGGGGCGGCCCCGAGGTGCTCGAGACCGTCGAACTGCCGTTCCGAGAGCCCACGTCGGGCGAAGTGCGGGTGCGGGTGCTTGCGTGCGGGGTCGGCGCCACCGATATCACCATGCGCCGCGGGTACTACCCGTATGCGCCGAAGATTCCGTTCGTGCAGGGCTACGACGTCGTCGGCGTCGTCGATGCGGTCGGTGCGGACGTCACGCACCTCGCCGGCGGAGACAAGGTCGGCTCGCTCAGCGTGCACGGCGGCTACGCCGAATTCATCTACCGGGATGCCGCAGACTTCGTCCCCGTTCCCTCTGGACTCGACGATGCCGAGGTCGTCGCTCTCATCCTCAACTATGTCACGGCGCACCAGATGATCCACAGGGTCGCGCGTCAGTCGCCGGGTGAGACTGCTCTCGTCACCGGAGCCAACGGCGGAGTCGGTCAGGCGCTGCTCGAACTCCTCGCGGTCGCCGGTGTCCGTGCATACGCCGCGGCGAGTGCTCGAAATCACGATCTGGTGCGCTCTCTCGGTGCGAAACCGATCGAAAGCCGAGGACAGGGAATCGACAAGAACCTGCGTGAAGTCGCCCCGGAGGGCGTGGATGTCACGTACGACGCTTTGGGCGGGCGCTTCGTCGCGCAATGCCTGCGAGCGACGCGCCGCGGCGGCCGCGTGGTCGCCTACGGATTCGCCGGAGCCACTGGATCGAAAGGGGGACCCTCCACCCTTCGGGTCGCAGGCGGGTTCGTCGATCTCTTCGTGCGCGCCCTCTTCATCGTCCGACGCGCGAGTTTCTATGGAATCACCGCCTTGTACCGCAAGGATCCCGCGCCGTTCCTACAGGACCTTCCCGAGCTTTTCGACCTTCTCACTCGAGGCCTGATCCACCCGATCATCGCGGCGCGCCTGCCGCTGCTCGAGGCCCGTCGCGCCAACGAACTGCTCGAGGGCGGCGGGTTCAGCGGCAAGATCGTGCTCATCCGAGATCTGCCCGATAACGGCTGAGCGCGCGCGAACACTCGGGTGTGCTTCACTGCGGTTGGCGGGTCGTAATGGCGCTGTAAAGTTCGGCTTGCGGCCACATCCAGTTGAACCTCAGTAGCGGTACCGGCATTGCCACACCACGAGTTGCTGGCTATCGAAGGGAGCAATCAGGCGGTGCTCTTGCGTGATCCGCCGCGACCACGGTGTGCCGTCGAGATACTTGAGTTGCTCGGGCTTACCTATTCCTGACGTGGGGTCACGACGAGCTTCTTTGATCAACGTGTTTACTCGCTTGAGGATCGCTTTGTCGTTCGATATCCAATGTTGGTAGTCGCCCCAGCCGTCCTCGGTGAAGGCGAGAGTGAGCACTACGCCTGTCCTTCGTCTTTCTCAACCAGGTCACGGGGAGTTGTGCGACCTTCGCGAACCTGTTGCACGGACGCGGCGAGGCGAGCCCGATTCACGGGGGAGCGAAGAAGATACGCGGTTTCGCGGAGTGCGTTGTATTCGCGAGCAGACACAAGAAAGGCGGAACCGCTCTTGGATGTGGTCTCGATTTCAATGTCGTCGAGGTTGACCTCTTCGATGAAACGGTAAAGGGACCGTTATGTGTCCATAGACGGTTCCCATCCGATACGAGCTCATGTGAGGCTAGGCCCAGTGACTCGAGCGAACACATTGCGCTCGAGATCCTCTGCTTCTGGTTTCCGCCCACCCTCAGAGGTAGAAGCTCCAGATGAACAGACCAACGATTACGACCGAGGTCACGACCACGAACAGGACGGTTGTCTACGGGAGGTTCTTTCGTGGGCCCCGCTGCCTGACCAAGGCCATGAACTTCTCACTCCTGGTCAATGTCGGTGGCCGACCAAAGGTTGCACCGATCGCGAGGACTGAGATGCTAGCGAATAAGAAGGAGGCAACAAGTAGCCCGCGCTGGAACCATGAAACCTCACCGTTCGCCGCCATCGACAGGCCCCATGTTCCAACGCGCAGGAAAGTGAGGGTGAGAGCGACGAGGGCAAGACGCACGAGGAGACGCCTATCGATGGGTCTGGTCACGGTCATCTCCACCCCATCGTTTCCACAGCCAGTATCACCTGCACGACTTCTTTCAGGGCAGCCCCACTACGGACGCCCGAATCTTCCCGAACCAGACTTTCTCGAATCTCTGCCTGTCGCAGGTATGAGTGTCGCAGTTAACTGGCGCACTTGCCGTTGCTGGCGATGCGACCCTGTGGAGTGGGGTCGAGGGAGAATCTCTCCTCATCCTCGCGGCCAAGAATATCGCCGCGATGGGACGGAACTTTGTGCGTGTCGGCTTTGAGCTGACCATCGCGGACTTCGTGACCGCCGATTCAATTACTGTTTCCCGCGCCGAGCTACCTGACTGTTTTGTGGTCCATTTATGCCTCTCATTGAACGGAGCGCGAGAGCGCGCAGGCACCCGGAAGGTCTATCTCACCGATGGCGAGTTCAAACAGCTACACGAGATGATCGCGACGCCTCCGGCTGTCGACCTAGTGATCGATGTCGAAGGGCTAACGAAGCAGGAACAACTGGCGGTTATCCGCAACGCCTGGTCCAAGGCGTCGGATAAAGCCCGGTGACCGTTGACCCTGCGGGCACTTGATCGGGGCCCAAATCCGGTCTCGATCACACTTTCGCTGGCACCTAAAATGGCGCTCGGTAGCCGTCGGGCTTTCGTGCGCCCGGTGGGCGTGGTGGTGGAGAACTCAGGAAATCGAACCTGACCGGGCAGCCCTGTAGCTGTGTTCCCCGCGCCTGCCGAACATCAACTGCCCGCTGTCGTCTGACGTATTTCCACCATGGGTAATCGTCGCTGGGACGGAAGTAGTCCCTACCGCCGTTCTTGACTGGGATCCTCGACAATCGCGACGACCAGCTCGCCCGACTCGACTCGACTCGATTCGACCCAACCCGACTCGACTCGATCGTGGCGGGCATCATGCCCACCCACACACAACTCGTTGCCGCGGTCGGCGTGCTGACCACGACGTTGCGTGAGTACTTTCTCGATGAAGAACGCGAACGCGGGCTCGGTATCACCGAATGAGTCCGGCGCCGGTGAGGTCCGGGCATCCAGCAAAGTAAGCATCCTCGATGCTGGTGCTAGTTCAGGATATTGACGGCCCGGGAGATGACCAGCGCGAGCAGGATGAACCCGGCCAGTGACTGGTATCCCATCATCATCTTCGCCCGCACGGTGAGCGGCATCGTGTCCGTCGGGCTGAACGCCATCATGTTCGTCAAAGCCACGTAGAAGTAGTCGAGATACACGGGACGCCACGACGTGCCTTTGCCGCTGTCATCGTTTTGCGGGAACCGGAAGTCCGCCTCCGCAGCCTCCCAGAGGTGGTCCTGCCGGCGTGCGATGGGACCGCCGCGGTCCAGTTCCCAGTAAACGAGACCGAATGCGATGACGTTGCTCACCCATACCTGCAAAGCGGTCAAAAGCACCGTGGAACCATTCGCATGACCAGTAAGCAGTTGCTCCATCGTAAGAACCACGGTGATCTGATTGGCTACCGTCAGCAGCATCGCGAGAGTGAGGGACACCCATCTCGACCAGGTCGTCTCCCGAGTGAGCCGTTTCGGATTGAATGCGATCAACGGCGTCAGGAGAAGAACCCCGAGGGCCGGAACCACCCAGGTGGGTAGCAGCTGTACCTTTTCGGGGATGAGCAGGATCAGTACCAGGTTTGCCAACACCGCGGCAACGACCGGGAAACGGTGTTCGTGTTGTTGGGGCCGAGCCGGAGGTGGGGTCACGGAGATGGATTCTAGACGCTCCTGCTGCTGCCCGGGGGAGAAGCCCGCGCCAGCCTGCCAAGTGCGGGGCCCGCTGGTGGAAGGGCATGGGGCGCCTGGACTCGGCCCACGATGACCCGTCTGGCATCGCCACGTACTCGCAGGCAGGAGCGCAATTCGGGTACGGGACTCTCTGGGCGATGCTCCTAACCCTCCCGGTGATGATCGCCGTGCAGGAAGCCTGCATGAGGATCGGCGCGGTGACGGGCAAAGGCCTGGCCGCCGTGATCCGAGACACCTACCCGGAAAAGTCGCTCTACCCGATCGTGTTTCTCGTCGAGGCGGCGAACACGGTCAACATCGGATCCGACATCGGGGCCATGGCCATCGAGAGGACCCTCGTCCCCCACATTGTTTTCAACAGCGACTTCCTGTTCGTCGTTGTGGCGATCTTCGGGACCACGATCTCGCCTTACCTCTTCTTCTGGCAAACCAGCAACATCGTCGAAGATGAAGTCTCCGAAAACCGCACCGACAAATCAGGCGCTGGCCCACGGATCATGAAAAGCTACCTCCGGTGACTGCGAGTCGACACCGTACTCGGCATGCTCTTCTCCAATGTGGCGGCTTGGTTTGTCATTCTCGTCGGAGCAGTCGTCCTGAACCACGGCGGAGTGACGAATATTGTCACTGCCGCCGACGCCTCTAAAGCCCTGGAACCGCTGGTCCACACTTTCCCGAACGCGGGATTCCTCGCCCAGGTCATAATCGTGGGCACGCTAGTCGGCCTGGTCCTGAACTTCGAGGGCATGAACCCGATCAAAGCCCTGGTCCTCACCGCCGTTTTCAACGGCATCGTCGCCGTCCCGCTGATCTTCCTCATCGCCCGGATCTCCAGCCGACGAAAAACCATGGGCAAATACACCAGCGGCCGATGGTCCAAGATCGGGGTCTGGGTCGCCTTCGCCGTCATGGCCGCCGCCGTTGTCCTTGGCATACCGGGTGATGAACGCCTCCCAGGTTTCGCTCGTCAGCGCCCTGATCGTGCACTCGCCTTTCGTGGGTCGCCTCACATCGTCGTTCTGTCGTCCGGCCACGGTGCGACGTCCACCTCGTTGCCCTCGGCGTCGGCGAGCGTCCACCAGCGGAGCGCGTGCTCGTCGTTCACGATGCGGCCGCCGCTGGCCAGCGCGGCGGCGATGCGCGCTTGGGCTTGGTCGCGTGGTACCGAGACGTCGATGTGGATGCGGCCCCGTTGCGGTCGTGCAGCATCCATCTGCTGGAAGGTGACCCACGGACCGCGACTGAGTGGGTCCACGACATCCTCATCGCCGAACCGGTCGTAGCCGAGCACTGCGCCCCAAAACGGCAGTACCTGCGGAATGACGAGCGCATCGATCGAGACCTGCACCGTCTGCACCTTGGATGGGTCGGCCGCGATGCCGAGCTCACGTGCGGCCATCGAGATCTGCTGCGCCAGCGCCACGTCGCGGTCGCTGATGTCGGCGACCTCGTGCGTGAACAGGCCCACCACCACACCGGGGTAGCGCAGGTCGACATCCGGATGATGGTTCGCTGCGTCGGCAAGCCTCCCGATGACCTCGACCAGCTCCACGCCTTTGGCGAATGAGCCGGTGGCAAAGTACGTCTTCGCACCGTCGAAGAGCACCCTCCAATCCTCAACACCATCGGATGCGTGAAACTGATGGGCAGAGATGCGCTCGACCATGTGCGCCTCCAATCGTGGGGATGCTTTAACCCTGCTCTGCGGCGTCGCGTGAAGTCAACCGGATGAGGAGCGAGTCCGAGCTGTGACACATCACTTGAGAAATTGCCACGCGGATGAGGAAAAACAGGAATCGTCCTAATGACCATCGCGGTTGCAGGCACAGAACTTCGCCGAAACGGCAACTGTGCATGTCTTCCGCTTGAGGGCCTGAGGCGAGCTTGGTCGCCATCCGCAACAGGTACGCGGTTCACCTCGTCCGCAACACCCATCTGGTTCGACGTGCTGGCTCAGGCATTGAAAAGCTTCCAGTTCCCTTCGGAGACCACCTCAATCGTGTCGCCGATCACCTTGATGGCCGTTTCATCATCAATTGCATAGGTCGGAGCCGAGATCCCGGATGCCCACCTTTCTATGTTGGCTCGGGAAGTGTCGGGCATCTCCTCGCGATCGAGGTGCGGATACACGGTGAAATCCACCAATCCCAGAGCCTGTCGGCTTCAAGCGCCATATCGCTGCCTGAGGGCACAAACTCCAGGTCGAACTCTGCGTCACAGTTGAAGGGGGTCACCACGATGCTTCCGCCGCTCACCCCTGCATATACCAACTCGGACAGCGACGGTAAGAGCCCTGCCAGGCCCGACTGTCGCATCCAATGGCACAGATAGAGCACATCGCCTCCCCAAACAAGCAGAGCGTCAGCCTCCCGGACTGCCGGAACCTAACTCTCTTTTCGGATGGTCGGCAGCGCGGTGAGTTCCAGCACTCCTCAGGACTTCCAACCGAGCTCGCACAACTCCCGCCTGCTGACTGCCCCGCTCCCGGCCATTGTTGCCACGGTTTTCGGATGCGTGGAGGGCGAGTGACTGGGTGGTCTCAACGAATTCGTGGACCCCGTTTTGGGGACTGGACGCGGGTTAACGATCATCGTTGCATTAACGAACATCGATAACTTAAAGGAGCCAGCATTGAATACCCAAACCTCTGTGAGCATTGGGCGTGTCCTGCTCTTCGCCGTGAGCATCGCCACCCTCGCCTGGGCACTCGGCGTCGTTGTGTTCGGCAGCGTCGACCTGATCACACAGCTCGCGAACCACACCATTAGGCCCACCATGTACTGGACTCCTCACCTAGTCCAATTCACCGACCAGGGCGATGGCAAAAGCGGCGTCGACATTGCCGGCGACGGCGGCAGTATCACCACTTCAGTCACCGGCGTCTCGGGTCAAACCGTTGCAATCTACTTCGCCGCGACCAGTGCCACACTCCTCATTCAGCTCGCCCTCGGTGCCGTCGCCCTCGCCCTCCTCGTACGCCTTCGTTCCGGACGTCCATTCGGTAACGCTGCCTGGCGTCTTGTCGCCGCCGCCAGCATCGTCGTGCTCACGCTCGGCGTCGTGAGCCAGCTATTGGCGTGGTGGAGCCGGATAGCGATCATCCACGACGCCGGTGGGATGAGGTTCTCGACCGCATTCGAGTTCGACCCACTCTCCGTCACTATCGGTCTCACGCTCGCCCTCGTCGCGATTGCGTTCCGGGTCGGAGAACGCCTCCAGCGCGACAGCGAAGGACTCATCTGATGCCCCCCGCCGAAGACACCGATGACGGCGGCCGCATCCACTGCCGGCTCGACGAACTCCTCGAAGAACGAGGCATGACCCTGACCCGTCTCAGCGAACTCGTCGGCCTAAACCTGGTGAACCTGTCCGTGCTCAAAAACGATCGCGCCCGCGCCATCCGGTTCTCGACCCTCCACGCGATATGCCGCGCCCTGGACTGCGAAGTCGGCGACCTCCTCGTCGTCGCCACCGGATGAACCCAACCAGGGCGGAACTCGTACGACCACAATGCACCCGGAGTCGAGTCGCCCCTCGCAAGAGAGAAAACAATAAATGCCATATCCCATCCGCGATTCAGCCGGAACCAGTGACCACCTCGGGGCCGCTCCAGTCGACGAGAACCCACCCGCCGTCAAATTATGGGCCGGTCCCATCGGGCCGCTGCCGGTGACTTCTCCTCGCTCAGTTCCCGGCCCACGGCCGCTGTCGTCGTCGCCGGTGCGAACTGCCTCGCGGCACGTAATGACCTCTCCGAGCTATGCCGTCGAGGCTTCCCCATCACAATGTCAAGCCACCCAATCTGGGCCACGCCACTCATGTACCTGATCGTCCGCGGTCGGCAGACACGAGAGGACTTCCGCTCCTGCCGGCTCGCATGGGCACACGTTTTCGTCACCATTGGCACAATCGCCTTCCTCGTCGAAGCCGTCCTCACCGTCACCTTCGTCAACGGAACCGCCCACCAGAGATAACCCGGGAGAGCCAGGGCGCTGGACGTTCCCGTGTGGGCACCTGAGCAGGGTCACCAGCCAGCCTCGATCGGGCTTTCGCGAGGTCCTGAAATGCCGACCGCAACGTTCGTGTCGCGAGGGGTCATCGACAGGTGGATAGTCAGTGATGCGCGGAGCAGCAGGATGGCGAATACCTCATAGTGGGCTTTTACCGCGGCAACGGTGGCCCATCGGTCCGCCCAGTGAGTCCGCGTACACTGGCCTCCCGCAGGGCCGAGCGGTGAGGAGATTGTTTGTGTTGCACGAGTTACTGATTCGCCAGGCCGGAGGCCTGTTTGATATTTCGCCTTGGCTGTCGGGAGCTGGACCGTGGCTCTTGCTGATCGTCGCCGCGATTGTTTTCATCGAGACAGGGTTGCTGTTTCCATTCCTGCCCGGCGACACGCTGTTGTTCACCGCGGCCCTCGTCGCTCCGGCGGCGGGTGTACCGGTGTGGCTGCTGGTCGTTGTAGCCGCCGGGTCCGCGATTGTCGGTGATCAGGTGGGTTACATGCTCGGACGACGACTCGGCAAGCGTCTATTCAAACCGGATGCGCGAATCCTGAAGACCCGTCATCTCGATCGCGCAGATGACTTCTTCCAACGCTACGGGCCGTTCTCGCTCGTGCTCGCGCGGTTCGTACCGCTCGTGCGTACCTTCGTTCCGCCACTGGTTGGCGCAAGCCACGTGCGGTACCGCACGTTCGTGATGTGGAACTCCGTTGGTGGAATCGGATGGGCTGTCATCATCGCGGGTGCGGGTGCGCTTCTTGGACATGTTGCCTTTGTTTCGAAGAACCTCGACCTGATCGCGGTGCTGATCGCGGTGCTCTCGTTGGTGCCGGTCGGGATCACGCTGCTGCGCGAGCGCCGCGCGAACCGAGCCGGGCACCCTCCGCTAGCCAGCTCGGCTAGCAGCGAGACCCCCGCCGAGCGGGCGAAAGACCTCTGAACAGCGTTCCGCACTATGCAATTTCGCGCGCAGCAGGCCTACGAACGTCGGGGCTTCGTTGCCACGAGCCGAACCATCCCGTACAACCTCGACCCCGGTCAGAATGAACTCGAAATGGTAAAGCAGCTCTAACGCTCGACGTGCGCGTCCTCGAGGGTAATTTACGGGCTAAATTTCCACGGGACTGGATTCGCACATCAGCATCGACAGAACCTCATCGGCTGAGCCAACCAAATCAACAGCAGCCCCGGGGTGCCAATTCACTTATTGATTACAGCCGCATTGCGTGATTGGATCATCGTGGCCCCCATCCGAGTGCCGCCCTCAGTCCTGAAGGGGTTGAAGTGCCCAAAGTTGCGCGCTATCTGACCATTGCAAGCCTCGCTACCTGTGCCGCAGTTGTCGCCGTTTCTCTCACAGCAGGAGCATCGGCCGCCGGTCCCGGGCTGGGTCGGACTGTACTTCCCGGCAGCCAGCCAGCTTGGGCCACCTCTCAAACACTCCGTTCACCTGCATCAGGTTCCGACTATGTGAACATTCGCGTGTATCTCGGGTGGCGTGACGAAGCAGCAGCCCAGCGGGTAGCCCAGGCGGTGTCCACCCCGGGATCGAGCAGCTATCGCCACTTCCTGACCCCGGCGCAATTCCGCCAGCAGTTCGCCCCGACGCAGTCGAGCGTCCTGGCCGTGCAAAAGTTTCTTCAGGATGCTGGGTTCTCCGTGGTGAACACGCCGGGAAACAACCGGTTTGTCGCCGCCGAAGGAACTGTTGCCCAGGCGCAGGCCGCTTTCAGTGTCGAGCTCGGCGAGTACGCGGCTTCCGGAAAGACTCTTCGTGCCCCTGAGTCTGCCGTCTCAGTCCCCTCCACTTTGGCTGGCATCGTGCAGGGCGTGGCCGGGCTGGATCAGAGTTCTGAGCTGATGGCGCCGACGAATACCAACGGAACCGGACCGAGCCAGAGCCATGGCGCTCCCGGTGTCGGGTTCCGCGCTGGGCAACCGTGCTCGCTTTGGTATGGCCAGAAAACTGTCTCCACGCCTAACGCTTCCGCGTACGGCACGGTGAGCAAGCCGTTGGCTCCCTGCGGTTATACCCCGGCGCAGGTTCGCGGCTTGTACGGGCTCGACGCGGTCGCGGCGGACGGCAGTGGGCAAACCGTCGCATTCGTCGGCGCGAACGCCAGCCCCACCCTCCAGAATGACGTGGCCCGCTACAGCACTCTGCATAACCTCTCAGCTCCCTCGATCAGGGAAATAGTCGCGCCGGGCGTTTACCGGCACCCCGACACCCCGAAACAGGTACCTGGCGACTTTTACGGCGAGGAAACACTCGACGCCGAAGCGATCCATACCACCGCGCCAGGGGCACACCTTCTTTTTGTCGGCTCCTCCAACGCCAATCAGGATTTCGACGCGAGCATCAACCACATCGTTGACAAGCACCTGTCGAACATCATCTCTATCAGTTACGGCTTCTCGGGCGAAAACGTGCCCCAGGGCTTCATCAACAGCCTCAACGGCACGTTCATTCAAGCAGTCGCTACCGGCATCGGAATTTATGTGTCCAGCGGTGACAATGGCGATGAGACGAGTACGTTCGGAACGCCAGCCGTCGACTTCTACGCCGACAGCCCCAACGTCACAGCGGTTGGAGGCACTTCCGCCGCAGTGGTGCCCACCGCTGCGAGTCCCTCCGTCACATACGACTCGGTTGACGCGCCCGATTCGGCTCTGAATCAGCCGGGCTGGAGGCGCGACTTCGAGGTGGGCTGGCAGACAGGACGCGACGTCCTCAGCCCCACTTCGAGCGACAACCTCACAACGGCACCCTTCAGCCTGAATGGCACTCTCGCGACAGCCCCTCCCGGTGTGTTCTTTGGTGGTGGTGGTGGTGGAGTGAGCCAGGTCTTCCCGCAGCCCGCCTATCAGCGCGGCGCCATCGGGTCCTACTCAGGGAGAGTCGTGCCGGACATCAGCGCACTCGCCGACCCGAACACCGGTCTGCTAGTCGGCCAAACCCAGAGCTTCAGTAACGGCACTTACTACGACGAGTACCGCATCGGCGGCACCTCGGTCGCAGCGCCGCTCACCGCGGGCATGGCGGCCGTTGCCGACCAAATTGCGGGATCACCGCTCGGGTTCCTCAACCCGCGCATTTATCAGGCTTACACAACTTCCAAAAGCGCTTTCTACGACGTTGATCAAACGGACACGTTCGACACAACCGTGCGTCAAAAGCTGCCCTCCGTCGTCCGGGTCAATTACAAGAACAGCGAGAATCCGGACGGTGGGCTGAGCTACAGTTTGCGAACCCTCGAAGAGCCGAACCAGACCCTTCACTCCACCCGAGGATTCGACACTGCGACCGGCGTCGGGACCCCGAATGGATCGAACTTCTTCACCGCCATCAGCGCGCCACACTAGAGAGACCACACAAGCGCTGGGTGGCAGTACCGTTCCGGCTGAGCAAGTTCGAATTCCAGCCGGGTGAACACTTCCGCCAGCACCTGAAATGCCGGTCCTTAGCCGTCCGGCGGATTCAAGCGGTCAATACAACGACCGCTCGAATCCGCCGTCGGCTTACGGGCCTAAACCTTCGTAGCCAGCGTGATCTGGAAGTGGGTTCCACCGGCCCTCGTGCACCGTCATCTCGCTGCCCTCTCGGACTTCATCTGGTCGAGAAGGGAGCAAGGGTTCGCCGAGAGGGTTTAACGAGCCGGAGGAGAGGAGTTATCTGGTCATTTGGTTTGGTTGACATGCAGACCGACGATGAGATCGATTTCGATTGATGCTCCGACAGCAAGACCGTTTGATCCAATGCAGGTCCTGCTCGGTGGGGTTCCGAGAAACCAACTCGTGTAGAGCGAGTTGAATTCGGTGAAACGATCGAAGTCTTCGAGGTAGACGCGAACCATCAAAGCGTCCTCGAGGGTGGCATCGAATTGGCGGAGCACTGCTTCCAGGTTTTTCCGCACTTGTTCTGCCTGGGCTGCCAAACCTCCACGGATTAGCAGTCCAGTGCTGGGGTCGGTGGGCATCTGGCCGGTGACGAATAGCAGGTCGCCCCACTGTGTCGCATGGGAGAACGGGCCGACCTGAGGAGGCACACCCGTTGAGGCATCGAAGGAATGGTTGGTTCTAGTTTTCTGCATGTCGCCGGTTGCGACGGGAGCGAGACGATTCACGGTCATCCTTTGAAAGGGGGGTGGGTCGTGTCCAGCGGGTACTGGGCAATGACAGCGGACATCAATCAGGTGTGGCTGCTCGAATACAAGTACCCGGGCGAGCCAGCGGATACTTACAGCATGGCCGACCCGTAGCGGTCGGGTTTCGTGCGGTCTTGTGCTCATTCGCCGATGAGCGACCCGTTGAGCTTCGGCTACATCACATCTCTGTCAGGTCGATCGCTACCAGCCTCGGTCCCTAACGACGGGTTCAAATACCCGTCGACGACGGCCTTACCGTTGTAGATGATGACGTCGTCGAACTTATACACGCCCGGTACGCGGGCTATGGCGACGGCGCGTTCGCGCAAGGTCACAAGCTGGCCGGGGAGCATGGCCATCGGCGCCTCGCCTGGGTGGCTGAGTGAACCAAGGGGATGATCTTGGCCCGGCGTAGACGACATCTCGATGTGGCATCCCAAGAGGTAGGAGACGGGAACCTCGGCCATGACGGCGATGGCCCTTTCCAGCGTGGCAATATAGGCGGGCATATCCACGACGTAGAGGCGACCCGGGTAGACGGTGTCGCCTGTGAAGAGGACGCCGGTCCACGGATCGTAGAAGATCGTCGCGGCCTCTTCGTGCCCGGGACCGGCGATCACGCGCAGGATCCGTCCGCCCAGGTCGAAAGACACGGTCTCGTTTGGCCACTTCGTGAATCCGAAGAAGTTTTTCATGCCTTCGAGAGTCGCCGGTACGACGCTGGTGTTGGGGCGGTCGGAGAATTGCACATCTCCTGCCGTGTGGTCGCCGTGACCGTGCGAGTGAGCGACTGTTAGCGAATAGGACGCGGCGGGATGCGCGACGAGCCAGTCCGCGATGATTCCGTCGACGGATTGGCGCAGTGGCCAGGTCTCTGCTTCAGCTGTCGCACCAGAATCGATCATCAGCGCGCCCGTGTTTCCGAGCAGGAGGAAGACGAATGGTCCCTCGTAATGTGTCTTGAGAGACTGGCGAAGGACGTAGGTGTGCTCGTCGAGTGCGTGGATCTGAACCAGTGGTTCGTTCGAGCCGGAGCCGTCCATCCATTCGACCGAGAGGTCGAGGTCGACGGGCGCCCCGGAGTGGAAGTCCACAGTTTGGGAAATCATGCAAGTTACCTTTTCGTTGTGATCTTTTTACTTCAGGTCAGTTTGACGCGCGGATCGATTGGGGCGAGCACGACGTCGACGACGGCCGTGAGGGTTACATAGACAGCGCCAAGGCCAAGGCTCACGCCAGCTACCGCAGGGAAATCCGCTGCCAAGATCGCGGTTGATCAATATTGCCCCAACCCATTCCAGAAGAAGAACTTGAATGGCCCGGATTGCTGGTGATCACGCCCTCTAAAACATAGAAGCCCGTCGGACCATCCCCGGACGGGTCGCCGAGGCGGCCGAATGCGGGAAACCAGCGCAGTTGCTTGAAGAAGAGAAGAAGCATGATCGTCGCGAGCAGGAATGATGGCGCCGATGCGAAGCTGAAGAAGACTAGGCGAATGATTGCGCTCAGCGGTCCCTCGAGCGTGTACATCCCCGTCAAAATCATCGCGACAACGGTTTATCCAGCCCGAACCGGATCCCGATCTGAGCAATCGCAGCCTGCGAGGCATTCGCACCGACGGACGTCCGCAGCGAGTCCGGCTCGCGGACCATCGGTAACAGGTGACGAAGGACGAGTTTGTAGATCGAAAGCCATAAAACCGATGGCCTATCCCGTGGGGCGCAGGCGGTAACAGTCTGCATCTCCGCCCGCAAACCGGTGAGAGTTTTTTTGTGCATCAATCACCTTCGTCCCTTTGACACGACGGCCATTCAGTGGGTTACTTATTCATAGGTACTATCTGTTGCCCCAGTCCCTGGCAGCGTGTTTCTCACAGCGAAAGGGACAAAATGCGCACTCGCCTTACCGGTTCTCGGAATGCGTCCAGTGAAATTCCAAGCCAGGGCCTCGATGCGGGCTCGCTCGTCAGCGTCGAGCCCGTGGCCACTCAGCCGATAGATATCAGCTCGCTGATCCTCCGGGAGGGTGAGTGACCACAACCCACACTCCGCCGGTCGAACTGTCCGTGCCGCACGCGGAGGATTCGAGTGTGACGCCGGTCCCGGCTGGCAACGACCCGGTCTCCGCTTGCGCCGACTCCGTCGAGGGTCGCATCGCAGAAGAGATGGTTGCGACGCTTCAGGACTGGCTGCATCAGGCGTCGGTGCGCCCTGTGGCTCGCCGAAGAAGCGATGATCCGAAGTAGTCAGGGGCTTTTTTCGCTCGCCGGACCAAAATCCACCAAAGGGACGGAGGGTGATTGAAATCACTGGACCGATTGTCGTTATCGCGATCGTCGCTATCGTCCTCCCCCGCAACGGGGTCACTTCAAGGAGCAAGCAACTATGGGCGCAGCAGTCTTTGGGCCCCGCGGTCCAGCGAGATTCTGAGCTGATTCCGTGATGACGACCGCAGGTGTGCGGGAGCAGGTGACCGTTCTGTCTGAAACCCTGGCGGCGCCGATGCGAGAAGTCCGAATGTTTTGTCGTCCGAGGTGTCCTGTGCACACGTTCGCTCTGTCGGAGCGACCATAATGGCCGGGATGAATTCGGAACAGCATGTCGCGGAGCCCAGGGAAGCACTGGACTTGTGTCGCCCGTTTCTCAACGGCCTCCCTATCTCGGGGGCGTCGGTGACGGTGATCAGCTCCTTGGGAGCCCAGGCGGCTTTATGCTCAAGCGATGCGGTGGCCGCTCGCATCGACGAACTCCAGTTTGAGCTGGGCGAGGGACCCCAGTGGGTGGCCACGACCTCCGGAGAGGTCGTTCTGATTCCCGATGTCGCTTCCGACTCCCACGGGCGCTGGCCAATATTCGGATCGACCATCGGTGTGTTGGGTGTTGGCGCGATCTTCTCCATTCCCATGCGGATGGGGGCAGTCACGGTTGGCGCCGCCACCCTGTACCGCGATACTCCTGGAGAACTGGACGAGAACCATCAACTCTCCGCCCTGGCGATCGCCTCCGCCATCGCGAGCACAGCCGTGCAACGAGCAATGAACTTCGCCACTGAAGACACCGTTTCCGAATCCGCCGCATCACCGGCGTTGCGCCGGGAAGTGCATCAAGCCACGGGGATGATTCTCGTGCAACTGGACACCACCGCAACCATCGCCTATTCGCGGTTACAGGCCTACGCTTTCGCTCACGAACGAACGGTCCAGGATGTCGCCCACGACGTTGTCTCCGGTGAGCTCACCTTCGAAGACCTGCCCCTCTAAACCCGAAACGAAGCAGGAGAAAATCAGGATGACAGTCAACAGCAGGGAATCCCAGCTCAGCGCCGCCTTCGTGAAACTCGCCGACACTCTCATCACCGACTTCGATGTGGTCGACCTGCTCCACTGGTTGGTCGAAGAGTGCACGCGAATCCTTGACACCCAAGAGGGCGGGCTTCTCCTCGTCGACGCCGCTGGCGTTTTGCAACTCGTCGCCTCCACCAGCGAAGAAGCGCAGCTCGTGGAAGTCCTCCAGCTTGCCGCTGGCGAAGGTCCGTGCCTCGACTGCTTTCATACCGGTATCGCGGTCACGGTCGGCAACCTCGAAGTTGATGCGGATAAGTGGCCGGAGTTCAGCGCCGAAGCGCTAAAGGAAGGTTTCCGTTCCGTTCACGCGACACCGTTACGCCTGCGCGGACAGATCATCGGGACCATGAACCTGTTCAGCATTCATCCCGGAGAGCTCGCCGCGGCGGACATCTCCGTAGCCCAAGCGTTAGCGGACGTCGCCACAATCGGCATCCTTCAAGAACGCACCATTCGCAGCTCCAGCATCGTGGCCGAGCAGCTTCAAAACGCGCTCAACTCCCGAATCCTGATCGAACAAGCTAAAGGAGTGCTTGCCGCAACCGCAGGAATGACCATGAATGAAGCGTTCGCTGCACTACGCGCCTACGCCAGGAACGGCAGCCTGACGCTTGCAACCGTCGCAGAAGGGGTCATCGCCCGCACCATCGACATCAGAAGCTCCTCCCCGGCCCGATAGATTCGCACCTTCCCCGTGAACTCACGCTCGGTGGACTCGAATTCAACAGGGTTCGACGCACTGAACTCGGCCCTCTCAACCCCGGTGACCGTGTCAACAGACGGTTCCGCTCAGGGGACGGCGCTCACACAGCGGCGGAAGCCGCCGACGCCTGTTCAGTTGTGGTCTTACTGCGGTAGCGTTTCGGTATGAAACTCAGTGTCAGTCTGCCGGACGAGGATGTGGCTATCCTCGATGAATTTGTTCGCACTGCCGGCCTCTCCTCGAGGTCGGCCGCTGTGCACCATGCCGTGCGCATGCTGCGCCTTCCCGAGCTGGAGCAGGATTACGAGGCTGCCTGGAACGAGTGGGAGGCATCAGGTGACCGCGCAGCGTGGGGTGTGACCGCGGCTGACGGGATCGCCGATGCTGCGCGGTGAGATCCGGCTCGTGGATCTGGATCCTGCGCGCGGAAGCGAGGCCAACAAACGACGTCCGGCGGTGATCGTCAGTAACGATCGTGCGAACTCGATCGCGACGCGGCTTGGCCGCGGCGTGGTCACCGTCGTACCGGTCACGAGCAACACCGACCGGATCCTCCCTTTTCAGGCTCTGCTGCCCGCCGGTGCGACCGGGCTACCTCAGGACTCCAATGCCCAGGCCGAGCAGGTCCGCTCGATCGCCGTCGAGCGGTTGGGCGTGATCCTCGGGCGGGCACCTGCGCACGTCATGGCGCGGCTTGACGACGCATTGCGTCTTCACCTTCAGCTGTAGCGACACCGCCGTTCCGCGGCGCATTCGCTACCGGACGTTGGGCGTCCGTTGACCGTTCCTGCCCTGCACATTCTGGCTCGCCCACGTCCTTGCTCCCGAGGGCCGGTCTGATGAGGCTCGCTGAGTGTTCGAGAGCGCCGTGAGCCCCATCACTGACGTCGGCCACCACGCCGACGAGGGACCATCAGCCGAAATCGCCTCTTAGGCGCGGATGTCGCCGCGGGTCGCGGTGGGCGCTTGGGAGAGTTCCCCCGCTAGGTGAGTGAGTCCTATTAGCTGGATGCCGCGTGGAGGCTGTTAATCGTTGACGGAGGGTGTTAAACCCGGTGTGTGAAAACCGACCTCAACACCCTCCTGACCACACTTTACGTCCATCTCGATGACCGGATCATGCCCGCGATCGGATTTTCCCGGGACAACCATCCCGGGCGGAAACCCGTGCTCAACAATGTCGAACTCATCTGCCTGATCGTCGCCCAACACCTCCCCGGGATCGCCTCGGAACGTCGCTGGCTGCGTCATGCCCACGCGAACCTGGAAGACATGTTCCCGAACCTTCCCCAGCAATCCGGGTGGTCGAAACGAGTGCGCCAGGCAACTGGCCTGCTCTCGGCGTGATCACCGAACTGGCCCACGACACCCCCTCCTGGGGTGAGATCACCCGACTGATCGACTCCACCCCGATACCCTGCGGCAAATCCCGTGAGACAGTGAAACGCTCCGACCTCGCCGGCCATGCTGGCTACGGATACTGCGCCTCCCACTCCCGCTACTTCTGGGGATTCCGGCTCTACCTGGTCTGCGCGCCCGACGGAATGCCCATCGTCTGGGGACTCGCGAACCCAAAGATCGGCGAACGCGAAGCCGCTGAAGCGATGCTCCGCCACGACCGACACCTGATCCGGCCCGGACAGATCATCGTCGGCGACCAAGGCTTCGCCGGAAAAGCCTTTGAGCGCTTCATCGCCGATGAACTCGGGGCCGAGCTGATCAGACCAGATCGGAAAGATGAAAAACCCCGATTCGGGAAACTTGGCGGAATCCGCCAATGGGTCGAATCCGTCTTCGACACCCTCAAAGGCCAACTCACCCTCGAAGACCACGGCGGACGCACCATTCCAGGCGTCTACGCACGAATCGCTGGACGCCTACTCGCCCTCGCCGCCGGAATCTGGCACAACTGGCTCATCGGCGAACCCCACAAACGATCCCTCACCGCCTACGACCATTAGGACTCACTCATCTAGAGCATGGAGCCGAGGTCGGCGCCGAGGGAGGGTTAGGTCGCGGTCATCGATTTCAGCTGCCGGGAGGTCAGGCCGAGTTTGATGGCGAGGCCGAAGATGTTGATCAGTTCGGCGTAGCCGGGCCCGAGCAGATGTGCGCCGAGGATCCGGTCGGTGGCTCGGTCGATGATGATCTTCGCACTGGCAGTGTTCTCGCCGACACGGTAGTTGGAGTACCAGCCGCTGGTGTCGTTGAACCGCACGCCGATGTCGAGGCCACTGTCACGGGCCTCATGTTCGAGCATGCCGACCCGGTTGAGCTCCGGGATTGTGAACACCGTGGTGGGTACGGCCGTGTAGTCGGGGGTTGTGGTGGTGCCTGTGAGCATGTTTGAAGCGGCAACCTTGCCCTCGAAAACCGCGACCGGCGTCAGGGGCCTGCCGGGGGTGTCGGCGGAGTCCCCGGCCGCATAAACGGCAGGATTTGTGGTGCTTTGCAAGTGCCCGGTGGCGGTGACACCTCGCGGACCTGCGGCGATGTTTGCGGCGTTGAGGTTCAGCCCGTCCAGATTGGCGATGCGGCCAGCACCGTGCACCACCAGGTCTGCGCCGATTGTGAAAGTCTTCCCGCCCTGATCCACGGTTACGCCCAGTCCGGTCGCGGTGCGGGTTACTCCCGTCACTGTGCTGGCAAGTTGCACTCGGATTCCGGCTTGTTCGGTCCTCTTTACGAGCAAATCAACGAGGTCGGGATCGAACTCGCGCAGCGGGCGGTCGCCGTGGTCGATGATCACGCAGTCCACCCCGGCGCGCGTTGCGATGTGCGCGAATTCGAAGGAGATGAACCCGCCGCCGACGAACACGATCCGGTGCGGCAACGCGTCAAGGTCGAGGAAGTCGGTGCTATCGATCAGTAGCTCGTGGCCGGGGAAATCCAGCGGGCGAGGGCGCGCGCCGGTCGCGATCAGGAAACGCTTCGCACGGTGTTCTGTTCCGTCGATTTCGAGCTGGTTCGGTCCGGTGAACCGGGCGGTACCGTGGAAGGTCGTCACCCCGTTGCCGGTGAGCTCGTCCTCCATGCCTTGCGGCACAGCATCGGTGAATCCTCGCTTGTGGCGCATCAGCGCCGACCAATCAATCGACAGTCCGTTCTCGGTGATGCCCTTACCTTGCATCAAGTGAGCGGCGTCGATTACTTCCGCGCCGCGGCGGAGGATCTTTTTCGGGTCACAGCCGCGCAGCGCACAGGTGCCACCGTAGGGGAGTGCGTCGACGATGGCCACCCGCCACCCCTTGCTCGCGCATTTGTTCGCTGCCGTCGTGCCGGCCATCCCGGCACCGATGACGAACAGGTCGTATTCCTCGTTCATGCGGGGTTCCTTATCTGCCGGCACCGTGGCCGGATCGAATCATGGTCCTGCTCGGAGTTGTGCTGCTCAGGTCGTGCGGATCGCCGCCCGCAGTTGGTCAAGCGTTGGCGCACCGGCGAAGCCGTCGGGTGTGGCGTAGATGCGACAGGCGAGACCAACGGGAGCCGAGGGGTCCGGGAACACGTCTGTCCCGTTGATGAGGATGCTCGGTGACCCGCGGAAGCCGATTGCCTCCGCGTCCTCGGGGGTCTCCACCAGTTGGTAGGTGATCGTCATGTCGGGGTGGTCCCGGGCGATTGCGGCCAGCCGCTCTGCGGCGATGGTCCAGTTCGGGCATCCATCGAAGTACTGCAACGTGATCTCCACAGCATCGACGATAGACCTTGCACTGCGGTGCAAGGTCAAGTGGTGGAATGGGCCTATGCGAATTGGAGATCTCGCCCGGGACGCCGGGGTGAACGCGCAAACTATCAGGTTCTACGAACGCCGGGGAATCCTGCCCTCCGCCGCACGTGAAGCGAACGGTTACCGCCAGTACGACGAGGCCACTGCATCTCGTTTACGGTTCATCCGGGCGTCACAGGCTGCCGGACTGTCACTGACTGACATCAGTAGCATCATTTCCCTCCGCCAGGCTGGCGCGGTGCCATGCGAGCATGTCGCCACACTCCTCGCCGGGAAGCTGGAAGATGTGCGCGCCCGGCAACGAGAGCTCGTCCTCCTCGAAACAGAGCTGGAGCACCTCATCGAGGCGAGTCAGAACCTCAACCCGGCCGACTGCTCAGCAGGAATTGTTTGTCAGATCATCCCGCAACCCCAGCCGCAGTCACCGAGCACGACTGCACGAATTCGAATTCCTCGCCGTCGTACTTGACGTTGTTGGCGTTGTGCTCGGCCTCCCGCTCGCCGATCCCATCATCGGCATGGGGATCTCCATCGCGCTCCGCATCATCTCCACGAGCTGGCCACGACAGATCTGCTCCAGTTCAATGCACACAAAACAGGCGGCGAGAAGGCGAAGCTGAAGACAGTTGCGTGCGGCCGGCTGAAGGCGAACGGCTTCACCAAGTAACGCCCAAGACGCGACGGGGCGCTTTGGGTACCCGGCCGATCGAAGTTGCGGAACCTAAAACCGGTGGAATGGAAGCTCGCTAGCAACGACACCCGGGCCGAAACCGCACCTGATTGCCCGGTCTGGCGGTCAGATATCCGTGGCGATTTCGAATGACGAGCTGGTCGGGGCGCCGGCGAGGAGTGTGCCGAGTTGGGTGGCTCCGTCCGTCGCTCTCCATTGGCGGTAGGCCGCGTCGGCTTCGGTCGAGGCCCAACGTTCGGCCAAGACCAGATGGGCCGGGTCTTGCTGGTCGATGAGAACCTCGACGCCCTCACATCCCTCGAACGCTCTAGTATCGGCGAGGATTTCTCTCAGCATCGCGGGGGCCCTGGTGAGACCTTCGGGCGTGAGGTGGAGGTCGAGAAAAACGCTGATTGTCATGGTGGTGCTCCTGAGCTGAGGTGTTGTGTGGTTTGACCGGTGGTCAGAAGCTGAGGATCTGGTATCCCTCGACCATCAGGTTTCGGATGCTGGCCTCGCCGTCGTAGTCGGCGAGTAGTGGCCACCCGGCGTCGCGGATGGCGTCGATCACTTTGTGGGATCGAGCACAGAATTCGCACGCTCCGATGATGTTGTGGGTCAGCGCGACTGCGAGCGGGTTGAGCCTACTGTGGGGGTCCGAGATCGCAGCGAGTGTCTCCACTCCGGAGCCGTCGAACATCACGACGACGTCGTCGCCGGCTGTTTGTAATTCCAGGGCCGTTTTTAGGCCGCGGTAGGCGCGGGAAGGATCGGAAGTGATTGGTTCGAAGATGACGACAGCGACTTTGAGCTGGGACATGAGAGTTCCAATGTTCGGCGAAGAATCCATTAATTAGACGAATCCGTCTAATCAAACTAGACGGATCCGTCTAGGATTGCAAATATGGACCTAGACTCGCCGGTGGAGCTTCCCGTGACGCGACCCACGTCGAGACAGCGGCTGCTGGATACAGCGGCGCGCCTGTTCTATACCCGCGGGATCAACTCCACCGGGATCGATGTCGTCATCGCCGAAGCCGGTGTGGCCAAGGGCAGCATGTATCACCACTTCGCCAGCAAACAGGCCCTGGTGATCGCCTATCTCCAGGCCCAAAAAATCGGTTGGCAGAGCAGCGTGGAAGCGGTCGATCAGCCGACATCATCCACAGTAGAGCGCATCGAGGCAATGTTTGCGGTGCTGGCTGAAGCAGTGGATCACGGCACTTTCCACGGGTGTCCATTCACCAACGCGGCGATCGAGAGACCTGACGATCCGGAGATCAGGGAGCTGATCGCCGCTTACCGGTGCACTGTCGGTGACCACATCAGTGCCCTGCTTGGTGTGCACAGCTCACCGAATCTCGTAGCCAGAATAATGGTGCTCTACGACGGTGCCACAACCGCCGCGAAGCTGACGCGAAATTCCCGTGAGGTGCGAATCGCATCCCAACTCGCCCAACAGCTGGCGGGCGGCACATTCATCAAACCGGTGGGAGCAGCGCCACTTGGCGCATAGCCTCAGTGAGATAGCGAGCGAGGTAGCGAAACCTCCCCGAGGGCAGAAGCGCAGGGGCGTCTCACGTACTCCCGTTAGGCCCGAGTCAAAAGGGAAACAGCAGGCGGTGCAAAAACTGTCGGGTTCTTTCCTGCCGGGGCGCGCCGAACAACTGCTCGGGCGTGCCGTGCTCCACGATCACGCCGCCATCGACAAATGCGACCTCGTTCGCCACCTCTCGGGCGAACTGCAGCTCGTGCGTAACGATCACCATGGTCCAGCCCTCGAGTGCAAGTTCCTTCATGAGTCGAAGAACGTCGCCGACCAGTTCCGGGTCGAGAGCGGATGTCGGCTCGTCGAAGAGCAGAAGCTGGGGCCGGAGGGCGAGAGCGCGCACGATCCCGACGCGCTGCTGCTGCCCACCGGAGAGCTCGAACGGATAGTCGTCTTTCTTCTCGGAAAGGCCAACCCGGTCGAGTAATTCCATTGCTTCGGCCATTGCTTCGGCGCGCGGACGTCTCTGCACCGTGATCGGGCCCTCGACAATGTTCTCAAGCACAGTCATGTGGGGAAACAGGTTGTAGTGCTGGAAGACCATCGCCGAGCGGTCGCGTAGAGCGGCAAGTCGCTTCTTCGTCGGTGCGGCTGCCGAGTTGGGGCGAACGGAGAAGTCGATTGAGAGCTCACCCGCTACCTCCAGCTTCCCCCTATCGGCGACCTCGAGGCCGTTCAGGCAGCGCAGCAGCGTTGTCTTACCCGAGCCGGACGGTCCGATGAGGACGAGCACTTCACCCCGCGCCACCTCCAGATCGATCGACTCCAGCACGCGAGTGGAACCGAAGCTCTTCTGCAGGCCGCGGACGCTCAGGAGTGCGGATGCGGCATTCGGCATCGATTCAGGATTCTCAGCGGGCGACATATCGGTCCAATCGCTTCTCGAGCAGCCCCTGCCCGGACGAGAGCGCCAGGCAGATGATCCAGTAGATGAGTGCCGCCTCGAGGTAGATCACCATGAAGTCTCCGCTGAACGCCGCTATCTTCTGCGCCTGACGGAAGAGCTCCGTCACCAGGATGAGAGAGGCGAGCGAGGTGTCTTTCACGAGGCTGATGAAAGTGTTGGACAGCGGCGGAACCGACACTCGTGCGGCCTGAGGCAGGATGATGCGGCTGAGAGCGCGCCAATGCGACATCCCAATCATGTACGCGGCCTCCCACTGGCCCTTCGGTACAGACAGGATCGCGGCCCGCACGACCTCGGCGGCATAACCTCCGACGTTGATCGAGAACGCCACCACCGCGCTCGGCCAGGGGTCGATGACCAGCCCGAGCGACGGCAACCCGTAGAAGATCACGAACAGCTGCACGAGCAGCGGGGTTCCGCGCACGATCGAAATGTATGCGCGCGCGATGCCCGACACCACCGCGACTTTGGATAGTCGCATTAGCGCGATCCCGACCGCGAGCATCAGCCCGATGGCGAAGGACGCCAGGGCGAGGGGGATTGTGCCGGTGAGTGCCCCCTGGACCATCGGCCAGAAGGAACTCACCAGCAGGTCCCACGTTGACTGGTTCATCACAGCCAAACTTCTGAGCTAGACATCATCAACTACTTGCTAACGTCATCACCAAAGTACTTGACGGAGATCTTCTTCAGGGTGCCGTCGGAGCGCAGCTGATCAAGAGCCTTGTTCACCGCAGTCACGAGCGTTCCGCTGCCCTTGGCGAAAGCGAAAGCGCTCTTGGACGAGTCGGGTGACTCTGCGGCCACCTTGAGACCGGATGCGTCGCCATGCTTCTTGAAGTCCAGCCAGGTCAGCTTGTCGTTGATTGTCGCTTCCACTCGGCCAGTCTGCACGTTCGCGACCGACTGGGCCCAGCCCTCGACAGCTTCGATGTTCGCGCCGCTTTGCTTGGCAAGCGTGTAGAAGGAACTGGTGAGGGACTGGGCAACCTTCTTACCCTTCAGATCAGCGAAAGACTTGATGCTGTTGTCACTCGACTTGACCACAATGACCCCCGTGGAAACCGTGTACGGCTTGGAGAACTCATACTTCGCCAGTCGCTCCGGCGTGATCGAGACCTGGTTCGCGATGACGTCGAAGCGGTGCGCCTCGAGGCCCGCGAAGATCGCGTCAAACTGGGTCTCTTCGAACTTTGCCTTCACTCCGAGCCTCTTCGCGACGGCCTGGGCGACCTCGACGTCGTAGCCGACGAGCGGACCCGAACCGCTGTCGTGGTAGGTGAACGGACGGTAGGTTCCCTCCGTGGCGATCGTGAGAACCCCTGCCTTCTGCACGGTAGCGAGCGCACCGGTGGCGGAGGTGGAAGATCCGGATGTCGGGGCTGCCGAGCTCGCGGAGCATCCGGTGAACGCAAGTGCGGCAACAGCCAGAATCGCGGCGGAAAGGGTTCTGATTTTCATGATTCTTCCTTACCCGTGAACGTGTAGATCACGAGTTCGACTATCTCGGACCGAAGCAGTGTGGCCCGGCCATCCCGAATCGTAACAACGGGGTGAGATGCCTCCGTATTCCTGTTACGGCCCGTGACTGCGCACCATCTGCCGCCGCGATCGGCTCGGTCTCTCAGATGACCGTTGACTGTTCAGCGTGCGGGCGCAATCCCGGGCAACTTCCGGATCTGGAGTGTGCCTCGTTGCCATCCCG
>JBBRDX010000015.1:0-30874 GCA_038203515.1 Actinomycetales bacterium
GCGCATCGGCGAAGGACCAGAAGCGAATCCCATGGCGCCGACAGCCGATGTAGGCGCCGACCGCTCCGCCGAGCAGCGAACCATAGAGGGCGTTGCCGCCGTCCCAGATCGCGAAGACGTTCCACAGGTTAGCGCCCGGGACGAAGTAATCCCCGATATGCGTGAACACGTGATAGAACCGAGCCCCGACGATTCCGATCGGCACCGCCCAGAGGATGATGTCGAGCACGACTCCCGACTTGGCACCTCGGCTGCTCAGCCGTCGCTGGGTGATGATGACGGCCGCGACGATCCCGGTCAGAATGCAGATCGCATAGGTGTGAATCGTCACCGGACCCAGGTGGAACTGTGACCACGCGTAGGGGGGACTGGGGATGCTGGTGGGTACCGTCATCGGGCGCCTTTCGAGAAATTCAGGGTTCTGTCTCCGTTACCTGTCGACTTAATAATCGCGCATTGCCGCTAGCGCGGTGGCAGTGCCAATCTCCGTAGGCGTGGATGAGGAGTTGACGGTCGGTTTCAGGGAGACCGTTCACGCGGACCGCATGACCACCGTCATGCAGTTCGCCACCGTTTTCGACGGCAATTTCGGGTTCGCGATCGGGGGTGGGAATGCCCGCGACCCAGTTCTTGTATCCGCGGTCGAGATTCCGGACCTTATGCCCAAGATGGCTCAGCATCCTCACAGCGATGTCCTCGTTGGCCGACCTGGCACTACACGACGGGCGGACGGCCTTCCAACCCGGTTTGGCGGAGCCGCCGACAATTACTGTCTCCATTCCGGTCCCCTCCCATGTCCTTATACCCCCGGGGGTATAGTCTAATAGAACAGTGCATTCGAATCGAAAGGGAACACCACATGTGCAGAGCAGTCACGTGCCGAGTTTGCGGGAAGACAACATGGGCGGGCTGCGGCCAACATGTGGACCAGGTCATGAAGAACGTCCCACGCGGACAGCAGTGCCAGGGCCATGAAAAGGCACCCTCCACAGGTGGGTTCTTCGCGCGGCTTCTCGGTCGCTAGACCAAAATCCCTAGAGCCCCAGTTTTACCCCCCCGGGTATCACCGAGTTGTTCTGCGTCAAGATCACCGGCGCTGGATGCAGCGGCCTCCCGGGGGTACAGCACACACACTTCACCCGTCCAGAAAAACCATGGACCTAACGACTCGGAGGACACCGACCAATGGACGTTATCGTTATCGAAACCCCGCAACTGGGAGACCGCAGCTACCTGGTGCACGACGGCACGGTGGCGCTGGTCATCGACCCACAGCGTGACATCGACCGTGTAGAAGCCGCAGCTCGTGATGCCGGAGTCGCCATCACCCATGTCGCCGAGACCCATCTGCACAACGACTACGTCACCGGCGGCTTCGCCCTGGCACAAGCCCACGGGACCAAATACCTGGTCAACGCGGCCGACCCGGTGACGTTCGAGCGTGAACCGGTCACTGACGGCCAGGTCATCTGGGTCGGCGACCTTACGGTTACCGTGATCGCCACGCCGGGCCACACGCACACTCACGTTTCCTACATCGTCAGCGACGGCGCGACCGAGGCCGTGTTCTCCGGCGGAAGCCTGCTGTTCGGATCAGTGGGGCGCACCGACCTGGTCGCCGCCTCGGACACGGTCGGTCTCACGCATGACCAGTACGCCTCGGTGCGCAAGCTCGCGCAGGAGGCCGAGCACGAGGCCGCGCTCTTCCCGACCCACGGATTCGGCTCCTTCTGCTCGAGCGGGCCCGCGACCGGCGCCGGTTCATCCACCATCGGCGAACAGCTCACGGCGAACCACGCCCTGACCGACCCGGATGAGGAGCACTTTGTCCGCGACCTCATCGCGAACCTCACTGCCTACCCGTCGTACTACGCACACATGGCACCCGCAAACAGCACGGGTCCGGCGCCCGCGAACCTGCAGGTGCCGGAGTCCCTCGAGGCCGCCGAACTCACCCGGAGGCTGGCCGACGGCGAATGGGTTGTCGACTTGCGCAATCGGGTCGCCTTCTCCAGTGACCACTTGACGGGCGCCGTGAGCTTCGAATACGGCAACGGCTCCAACTTCACCACCTACCTCGGTTGGGTACTGCCCTGGAACGAGCCACTCACCCTCGTTGGTGCCCGCAGCGATGTCGAAGACGCCATTCGGGATCTCTCACGGATCGGCATCGATTCACCGGATGCCGCCATCGGTACCGAGCCACACGCCCTCGCCCCGAACGCCGCAGTGGCCTCCTACCCCCGAGTCGACTGGGAAGGGATGTTGCGCGACCGACCCGAGGGGGAACCGATCCTGGATGTGCGGCGCATCGACGAATTCGCCAGCTCCCGGCTGGCCGGATCGGTGAACGTGCCGTTGCACGAGCTCCTTTCCCGCATGGACGAGGTCCCCGCGGGCAGGATCTGGGTTCACTGCGGTTCCGGATACCGTGCCGGGGTGGCCGCAAGCCTGCTGCAGCGCGCGGAACGGGACGTCGTCCACATCGACGCGGCCTTCGACGAGGCGGCACCGTCGGGCGTGCCGATGGAGTCCTGATGGACAGGCTCTGCCTCCGGGCATCCGTCGATCCGCTGCCGTGCTGACCGCAGCCGGGTTCGACGCGCACACGATGACGGGCGGAATACTCGAGTGGACAGCCGAGGGGCTACCGACGGTAGCGCCCCACACCTCGTGATCGTTACCGCGCTGCTCCTGGGGCTGATCGTCGGCGCGCTTCTCGGACTGGTCGGCGGCGGTGGGTCGATTCTCGCCGTGCCGGCGTTGGTCTACGGTGTGGGGTTGCCCCTGTCCGAGGCGATCCCGAGTTCCCTGATCGTCGTGGGTGCGGCCTCTGCCGTTGCCGTGATCCCCCGGCTCCGCCGCGGTGTGAACTGGCGCCTTGCGGCGATTATCGGCGCGGCCGGAGTGGCCACCGCCTATCTGGGTGCGCTGGTCAACCGACTGCTGGACCAGCGGGTGCTGCTTGCAGCCTTCGCGGTGATCATGATCGTTGCGGGCGTGCGGATGTTCCTGACGACCAGGTCCGTCGGTGGCCCCTGCGCGCTGCCGGGCGGTGGTACCAATTGGCGCAGTTGCCTGCCCCGGGCGCTCGCGACCGGCGCTGTCGTGGGCTTCCTCACCGGGTTGCTCGGCGTGGGTGGGGGCTTCCTCATCGTGCCGGCACTCACTCTGGTTCTTGGTCTGCCCATGAGCGTGACGGTCGGCACATCCCTCGTCGTCATCGTCATCAACTCCATCGCGGGATTCACGGCCCACCTCGGGGGTGTGCCGATCAACTGGGGTGTCACGGGCGCCTTCGCCGCCTCTGCAATGGCCGCATCCCTCGTGGCGGCTCGGCTCGGCCGACAGCTCTCGGATGTCATCCTCACGCGCGGATTTGCCGTTCTGGTGCTCCTCGTCGCCGTCTACGTCGCGATACGCGCCATCACGGCCTGAGCCGCGAGAAGCGACTCAGCCGACCGACCGCCGGCCGACGGTCGCCCGAGCGAGTGTCCACACCACGATGACTCCGGCAAGAGTCATGGTGGCCAGGCCGAGCCCGGAGTACCCGACGACGCTGAGCACCAGGCCTGCCGTCGCGCCGCCCACTGCGCCGACCGCGTTCATCGACAGGTCGGAGAAGCCCTGCAGTGCGGAACGGTCGGTAACGGAGACCGCTTCGGCGACCAGGGCGGAGCCGGCGACGACGGATGCTGACCAGCCGAGTCCGAGCAGAATCAACCCGATCGTCATGGCCGTGGTGGAATCGGCGGCCAGCCAGAACAGCATCAGCGCCGACAGCAGCAGGGACTGTCCGGTGAGGATCACGGGAATGCGTCCCACCCGATCAGCCAGCCAGCCGAAGACGGGCGAAAGGGCATACATTCCGGCAACGTGCAGGCTGATGGTCAGCCCCACGACGGTGAGGGTCGCACCGTGCTCGCGCAGATGAACCGGGGCCATCGACATCAGGGCAACCATGGTGGCGTGGCTGAAGGCGATCACCGCCACGGCGTAGCGGGCCGACCGGTTGTCTCGCACAATGGCCAGGCCACCCCGAGGCCGGGGACCGGCGGCGTCGACGCCCCGAGAGGCCAGCGCGGTGAGCAGAGGATCGGGCCGAAGTCCGAACGAGTAGACCGTGGCCGCCCCGACCGTGGCGACCAGCGAGAACGCGAACGCGCCGGTCATCGGCGGCAGCCCCAGAGCCGTGCCGACGATCTCGCCGGGGCCGAACAGGTTGGGGCCGAGCACGGCCCCGATCGTGGTCGACCACACGATGATCGACAGGTCGCGGGCCCGGAACCTCGTGCTTGCCAGGTCGGTTGCGGCGAACCTCGCCTGCAGATTCGTGGCCGATCCCACGCCGAGCAGCATGAGGGCGAGAAGGAGGAGTGGGAAGGCATCCAATGCGACCGCGCTGATCGCCAATACCGCGCCGCTGCCGGCAACCAGGGCGCCGGTCGCGAGGGAGAGGCGACGCCCGCGGGACTGGGCCAGACGAGCCAGGGGAACCGCCACCAGGGCGGCACCCAGGGTGCTCATGGTGGCGGCCATGCCCGACCAGGCGCTCGAGCCGGAGAGCTGGGCGGCGAGCAGGGCACCGAGCGACAGGGTGGCGCCCATTCCAATACCGCCCAGGATCTGGCCCGCGACGAGCACCCCGACGACCCTGCGCTGCAGGGGCGCGTGCGCAGGCAGTTCGGACGGCGCTGCCGGGTGAGCCACGGACGGGACATTCCGGGAGATCGCGCCCGGCTCAGGCGCGGGCACAGCGACCCGGGGTGAATCCGAGGAACTGAAGGATGAACATCCCGAACTCCTCTGTGACTGTCGGTGTCTGAATTGAAGACAGGAGTGGTGCTGCCTTCAGGCCAGCGTGAGAAAAAGTTTCTCGAGCTCGGCCACATTCAAGGCGCGGGCGCCCTCATCGGTTTCGACGAGGCATTCCTTCATTGCTGAAGAGATGATGGTGAATCCGGCTCGGTCGATGGCGCTGGCGACTGCAGCCAGCTGAGTTACCACGGCACGACAGTCGGCACCGGATTCGACGGCGGCGATGACGGCGGCGAGTTGACCCTGCGCTCGTCTGAGCCGGTTGACGGTCTTGCGTAAATCGTCGGGCCTGTCGGTCGATGAGGTCATGCCCACGCCACCGTCCCGTCTCGTCGATTTTTCGCGACGACTCTGCCGCCCGGCCGTTGCCGGGCGAACATGGCCCCCGTGACACTCACCACGGTGAGCCCCTGCGGGGCGAGTATCCGTGCGGCCCGAGCAGAACGCACTCCGGATTTGCCGGCGGTGGCACTCGCGAACGGTGTCGAAAAAAGCGTGCTGAAGATTTCCATATGGTCCTTCTGGGGTGGTGAGGATGCTGCGCCGGTCAGCTTATGTCAAGAATACCCCTTACGGTATTCAAAATACCCCGCCAGGTATAGCAACCATGATTATCCAACGGGCACAGGGACAAGGAGGGCGGCAGTTCTTCCAACCCATCCAGCCCTACCTGGCCGCCCCACCGCCAGGGGATCACCGCGGGTAGTGTGACCGTCGGGATAGCCGGGCTTGTCATCGCGAGCTGGGTGGGAACGACTTCTTCCCCGGCGGAAAGTGCCGTCTATCGTGGTCAGAGGCTCCGGTTTTGGTGTGCAGGAGGTGTTCTCACCGGTGAATACCCATACTTATCAAGTGAAACTGCAGACGCTGAACCCTCCCGACTGCTCGAAAAGGGCCATCCGGTGACCGCCGGGTTTTCAATCACCCTGGCGGTGAGTGCCCTCCTGATCCTGCTGGCACGTTTCGTTGTGCCGCAGCTGCCGGTGAAGAGCCGAGCGGTGAGGCTTTCCGTCCCGGACACGGCACTGGTCGGAGTGGGCGTTCTGGGACTCCTTTTTCATTGCACCGCCATGTTCTCCCGCGGGATCTACGACGGGGCTCCCGCCGTCAAACCGCTCGTCGGCCTAGTGAATTCGATGGGGGTTGTCAGCGTCGTGTTATTTGTGGTGCCGGCAGTGCTCATCCTGATCGGACTGCGGCGGCAGCAGCGAGGCGCGCTGGCCGTGCTGGGCCTGGCGCTTGTCGCCGTGGGAGTGACGATGTACGTCGGTGCACCGCTCCAGCTCCACCTCGCTGCAATCTTCGCGGCCACGGTCGTCTTGGCCGTCCTCGTTTCACTGTTCGTGCTGGCGCCGCAGCGTGCCCAGGCACTGAAGTAGGGCCCTTGCCAGTTTCGTGAAAAGAACGAAAAATCCCCGGAATCTCAATGATCCCGGGGAGTATTTCGAAGTGCGGAGCCGGTGGGATTTGAACCCACGGAGGAGTGTAAACCCCTCTCCACCTTAGCAGGGTGGTGCACTAGGCCGAACTATGCGACAGCTCCAAGTAGACGTCTGCAATCATAGCGGCACTCTGGGCGGGGACCCATCCGACCCCTGAATTGGGGAAGGACTCACCCCCGGACTGGGGAGCCGGATCACCCTCGCCACATCCCGGCGCAGACCTAGAGTGATCTCCAGCGCCCGGGCCGGGCTCCGCCGATTGCCGCAGCCCGTACCGATGCGCTCCACGAGCACACGAGGGGGACCATCATGCTTCCTTCGTCCCTCGCGTCGGCTGGTCCGACCATCGGCATCCTGATCATCGCGCTCGGGGTGGTGCTGCTCGTCGTCGCGGTCCTGCTGCTTCGCTACATCGGCCGCTACGACAGGTGAAGACCTATTTGTTCACCTTGGAGCAGGTGTAGTCCGCAGCGGTCTGTCCGAGCACTCCGGTGATCGTATCCGCTGGCGGAGGCGAGGCACTCGTTGAGGCTGACGGTGCCGGGCTCGCGGGGGCCGCGGGCGCCGTGGAGGCGGTCGGGTCTGCGACGGAACCGCGTCCCGTACCGGAGTCGAGAGTGAACGGCGCATCCGCCTTGATCTTCGCGAATAGGGTGGTCGCCACGCTGGTGAGCGGCGCCACCTTCCCCGCGTAGATCCCGCCGACACCGGTGGTGCCCGGATACTGCACGAATGTGATCCGGTTGAGCGGGATGCCCTTCAGCACGAGCGCAAGCGACGCCATCGTGTTCACGTTCTTCAGGCTGTTCGAGAGTGTCATGTTCTGGCTGGCGGCCGTGGCGATGCCGTACAGCTTCGTGAAATTGGTGAGAGTGTCATTGCTCTTGACCGTGCGCACGAGGGACGAGAGAAACACCTGTTGCGAACTGATGCGGCCGAGGTCGCTGCCGTCCCCGACGCCGTGACGGCTGCGCAGGAAGGCGAGGGCATCCGCCCCGGCGAGCGTATAGGTGCCAGCCTTCGGCAGACTGATTCCGCTGTACTTGTCGCTCAGCGGGCCATTGATGCAGACCGGCACACCGCCCACCGCGGTCGACATCTGGATGACTCCCTGGAAGGTGATGAGCGCCGCGAACGGGATCTTTAGCCCGGTGAGCGACTCGACCGTGAGAACGGTGCAGGGGAGCCCGCCGTAGGCGAGCGTGTTGTTGATCGGCTGGGCCGACATCGAATTGTAACTGCCCTTGCCATCCTCACGCGGGCAGGAGGGGATCGGCACTACCATGTCGCGCGGGATGCTCACGGCCACCGCGTTGGACTGGTCCTGTGAGACGTGCACCAGCATGGTGACGTCGTTGAGCACACCATCGTCCTTGCCGAACTGAGCGCCCTGGCCCGCACGCGTGTCGCTTCCGACGATCAGGACATTGAAGCCGCCCTCGAACGATCGGAGGTCCGGCAGTGGGCCCTGCTTCTCTCCGGGTAGGGCCACCGTCTTGATGTTGCTGGTGATCTGGGTGACGGCGATACCGGCGACGGATGCCGCGCTCACGGCCACGACGGCGATCGCCGCCGCCACGAACTTGGCCACTGTGAGAGCCGGACGTGTCGGTCGCAGACGGCCATGACGGGCGATGCCGTCGATCGAGCGAGAACGGGGACGCAGGTCACTCATGGCGGATCCTTTCGGCGAGGCCAAGCGAGGCGAAGGGGGTCGGGGAGGCCCACGCAAGTCTCGAAGAGCTTACACGGGCAGGATTTGAGCCCGATCTGAGTGACGCATGCGAGGTCGGAGGCAGCGGTTAGCCTGCCGTCATGAACCGGTGCGTTGCGGATGATCGTGGCCCCTGCCGTGCGGAGGTTGAACCCGACTCCCCCCTCGACCTGTGCCCCCAGCACCTGCTCGTGGCGTACGACTGGGTGATCCGCAGCGTGGGAATGACGGATCGGCTCCACTCCCCGTGCCTGGCCTGCGGCTCCCGGCTCGGCGTGCAGTACCCCTCGTGCTGGCTCTGCGCCATCTGCGAATGGAAGGTCGGCGACATCCCCGATCAGGACGCGTCGGCGCTCCGGGTGGACGTCGTCTACTACATCCGCTTCCGGGGCCGCATCAAGATCGGCACCTCAGGCAACCCGCGCGGTCGCCTCGCGAGCCTGCCCCACGAGGAGATCCTGGCCTTCGAGCGCGGCGACCGGCTCCTTGAGCAGCGCCGGCACGCGCAGTTCGCGAGCCATCGCATCCCCCGCACCGAATGGTTCGAGCAGCACGAGGCTCTGCTGCAGCACACCGGCGAGCTGAGTGCAGGGGTGGATGACCCGTGGGCGCAGTATGCGCTCTGGGTCAGTCAGCGCGTGGCCCTGCTGTAGCCGGCGAGCGGGCTCGGTGCCAGCGGTTCTCGTTATTGTGGGGGCATGCCTTTCGTCTCCGAACTGTTCGATCCCACCGTGTGGCACGAGGTCGATGGATTCGGTGCACTCGCCGACGTCACCTACCACCACGACACGACGGGCCACGTCGCCCGTATCGCGTTCAATCGCCCCGAAGTGCGCAACGCTTTCCGACCGCAGTCGGTGGATGAGCTCTACCGTGCACTCGATCACGCACGACAGAACACCGCGATCGGCGTCGTGCTCATCACCGGCAACGGTCCGAGCTCGAAAGATGGCGGCTGGGCATTCTGCTCTGGCGGCGACCAGCGCATCCGCGGCCGGGACGGCTACCAGTACGCGGACGGCACCGCCTCGACGGGCCGCCTCCATATTCTCGAGGTGCAGCGACTCATCCGCATCATGCCCAAGGTCGTCATCGCGGTCGTACCGGGCTGGGCCGCGGGAGGGGGACACTCTCTCCACGTCACCTGCGACCTGACGATCGCGAGCGCCGAGCACGGACGGTTCAAGCAGACGGATGCCGATGTCGGATCGTTCGATGGAGGCTACGGAAGCGCCTACCTCGCCCGCCAGGTCGGGCAGAAGTTCGCCCGCGAGATCTTCTTCCTCGGCCAGGAGTATTCCGCCCAGCGCGCCTATGACATGGGGGCGATCAACGCCGTCGTGCCTCATGCCCAGCTCGAGACCACGGCCCTGGAATGGGCGCACACGATCCTCGGCAAGTCACCGACCTCGATCCGCATGCTCAAGTTCTCGTTCAATGCGATCGACGACGGACTTGCCGGCCAGCAGGTGCTCGTCGGCGAGGCCACGCGCCTCGCGTACGGCACGGACGAGGCAGTGGAGGGCAGGGATGCCTTCCTGGAGAAGCGCGAGCCCGACTGGTCGCCCTACCCCTGGCAGTTCTAGCGTTCTGGCAGTTCTAGCGTCCCACGCGTCCGAAGCTGCCGGCAATCGCGCGAAGCACGATCGGCTTCGCCGCGATCCACGCGGCTACCATGACCACGATCGACGCCGCGAAGATCCAGAATCCATCCCAGCCGTAGCCGTTATTGACGGCATACATATGGTTGAGATTGTTGATCGCGCCGGTGGCCAGCACGAGGGTCACATGCACGACGATGAACGCCACGAAGAACACCATCACCGGCAAGTGGATCGCTCGGGCCACCGGAACGGGGAAGATCCGGTCGATCGGCGCAAACCGGACAGCGAGACCCGGTGACATCCGAATACCGGTAATCAGCGCGAGTGGCGCCGCGATGAAAACCACCAGGAAATAGCTGAGCACCTGGAGGGAGTTATAGTTCACCCAGCCACTTTCGACCGGCCAGTTGAGGGAGGCGTACTGGAGTGCCGCCGAGACGGCGTTGGGGAAAACATCCCAACGGGTCGGAATAATGCGCGTCCATTGCCCGGTGGAAAAAATGAGCACGTAGAACAGGATGCCGTTGAGCAGCCACAGGGTGTCGATCGAGATGTGCATCCACAGGTTCAGGCTAATCCGCACCGGCTTCCCCGGGGTCTTGATCAGCCCGGAATTGTTGCGGGTCCAGTAGGCATCCGGTCGTTTGGTCGTGCGCACGAGCCAACCGCTGCGGATGATGAACAGCAGGAAGAAGGCGTTGAGCCCGTGCTGCCAGGCGAGCCAGGCAGGAAATCCGACCGGGGCGAAGGAGGGTAACGCAGACGCTCCCGGGAACGCCGTCAGGAACGACTGGCCGCCATCACTCGCGCGGATGCCGCGTGCGGCCAAGACCAGCAGGAAGAGCACCACGAGCACGGCCGGCACGATCCACACCAGTGCGAACCACCGGCTCGAGCGGAAGCCGGATATCGTCTCCGAGAGTGCCATCAGTCTGCGCGTTTGCCGAGGGCTTCGATGAGCTGAGGCACCACGGTGAACACGTCCCCGACGATACCGAAGTCGGCGATGTCGAAGATCGGCGCCTCGGCATCCTTGTTGATCGCGACAATAGTTTTCGCGGTCTGCATCCCCGCTCGGTGCTGGATCGCTCCCGAGATTCCGAGCGCAACATAGAGCTGGGGAGAGACCGTGATGCCGGTCTGTCCCACCTGGCTGGTCTGGGGCACGTAGCCGGCATCGACCGCAGCACGGGACGCTCCGACCGCAGCTCCGAGCGCGTCGGCGAGTTGCTCGACCAGGGCGAAGTTGGCTTGCGAACCGAGTCCGCGTCCGCCGGAGACGACTCGGGTCGCTCCTCGCAGCTCAGGGCGATCCGTTGCGACGACGGCATCGTGAAAGGCATCGATCACCGCAGCCGACGCGGGGTCGACGGTGACGGGCTCTGTCGTGAGGGTGGGGGTCGCCGCATCGGCCCGGGCTTCGATTGCGCCCTGGCGCACCGTCACGATCGCGGGGCCGCGGCCTGGCACGGTGGCCTCGACGGTGAACGCGCCGCCGAACACCGAGTGGGTGGCGACGACGACGTCGCCGTCGGCCCGCACATCGACGACATCCACCAGGAGGCCGGTGTGGAGGCGAACGGCGAGCCTGCCCGCGATCTCGCGCCCGTCGATCGAATGGGCAAGTACGATGGCAGAGGGGTGAAGAGCTGCGGATGCCGCCTCCAGCGCCGCGACCTGCGGAGCGACCAGCAGGCCGCCAGCCTGGTCGGTCTCGGCCACATAGACCTGGGCCGCTCCGAGCGCGCCGAGCTGAGTGGCTAAGGAGTCACCGTTTCCCGGGGCTGCGACGACGACCGCGACGGGCGTGCCGAGCTGGGAAGCGGCGGCGATGAGCATCGCCGCGGTGTTTCGGACCTCACCGCTGGCGGAGGTTTCGATGAAGGCGAGTGCGTGTGACATGGCGATTCCCCGACTCAGATCAGGCGGCCGGCGGCGAGGAACTCCGCGAGTTCGTTGCCCGCGTTGCCCGTATCGACGATCTTTGTACCGGCGGTGCGCGCCGGGCGCTCGGTCGTGCTGGTGACCTCGGTGCTTGGTGCGAATCCAGAGGTGTCGAGCCCGAGATCCGCCAGGGTCCACACATCCAGCGGCTTCTTTTTGGCTTTCATGATGCCCTTGAAATTGGGAAAGCGCGCTTCGGCGGATGCTTCGGTGACAGAGATGACCGCGGGAAGCACGGCATGCACGGCGACCGTACCGTGCTCATCCCCACGCACTCCACTGATGCTGTCCGCGGCGAATTCTGCCGAGTCGAGGTAGGTCATACTCGGCACACCGAGATGCTCGGCGATCATCGCCGGGATGACGCCGCCCCGACCATCCGTCGCTTCGTTTCCGGCGATGACGAGGTCGAAACCGCGCTTGGTGATTGCGGCCGCAAGCACCGCCGCCGTGCGAGAGAGGTCCGAGCCGGAGAGCGCGTCATCTTTCACGTGGAGGGCGGAATCCGCTCCCATCGCCAGTGATTTGCGCAACACTTCGGTGACACTCGAGGGGCCCATCGAGAGTGCGATGACCTCGGCATCGTTAGCGTCCTTGTACTGGAGAGCGACTTCGAGGGCTCGTTCATCGATCTCATCGATGACGGCATCACTCGCCGCGCGATCCAGTTGACCCGTTACGGTATTGAGCGTTCGTTCGCCCCACGTATCGGGCACTTGCTTCACCAGCACGATGATCTTCATTGATAGGCCCATTCCTTGAATACGAAGCGATCTTACGTGGCCGATACACTCGGTGCCATTTGGTTGCACTTCCGAACATATCGAACTAGTTCCTAGTAGTTTAGCCATCCGCTGGCACGCCCGTCGGAGCACCACCGACCGGGACGATCCCCTGTACCTTTGGTGAATCGAGTGGACGGGAGGATCCAGCGGTGCCAGCTTCGACCCCACTATCCAGCGATCCCATCGCCGAGGCGAAACGCCAGTGGCTCAGCCACGGCTGGCTGGAGGCGGCTGACGGCATGGCCGCCGTCACCTCTCTCATGCGTGCCCAGCAGCTCATGCTCGGTCGGGTCGAGAGTACGCTGAAGCCATTCGGCCTGTCATTCGCCCGGTTCGAGATGCTCACGCTGCTCAGTTTCACCAAGGACGGACAGATGCCTATGGCGAGCGCTGGCGCGCGGCTGCAGGTGCACCCGACGAGCGTCACGAACACCGTCGACCGGCTCGAGCGTGACGGCCTCGTGACCCGATCCGCTCACCCCACCGACGGCCGCGCCACCATCGTCACAATTACTCCGGCCGGCCGTGAGATGGTTGTCGAGGCGTCGCCCGTGCTCAATTCGGTGGTCTTCGAACAGCCGGGGATGTCGGAGCCGGACCTCTCCGATCTCGTTCGGATCCTCGCCCGCTTCCGGCGCCAGGCCGGCGACTTCATCGATGCGCCGACCCCGCCGGATCCGCTGTAGGGGCGGGTTCCTTCAGCTTCCTCGGCCGGCAGTCGAAAACCCCGAGCCTGTCATCGTGACGGCAGCCTCGAATAGCTGGGGAAATTTCCATACAGCTCCTCGGTAGCGCCTCCGGGGCCTTCCGTCACCGCGTCGATGAGCAGGTCGCCACCGACGAATGCACCAGTCCACGAGGCACCAAGGCCGCCGAAGACTTCCTCTCGGTCTCCTCTGCTTCGCGGACGGTTGACTCCGACCTTGAACGCTCGCAGTTCGTCCGAGACACGCGTTGCGAAGTCTGCGTCGTCGGTGGCGATTGAGGCAACCAGATTGCCGTTACTGACGTTCATCGCGGCGAGGAGCTCCGCTTCGGTGTCGACGAGAACGATGGAGTCGAGGGGTCCGAAGGGCTCGGCATGATGAAGCGACCACGATGTCGAAGGATCGAGCACTGTGGCCGGCGCGATGTAGGCACTGATGTCCTGGTCGTCAAGGAACCGGCCGCTCTCACGAAGCCCCCGGTAGATGGGTGCGGCTCCCTTGTCGAGTGCTTCTTCAAAGTGGTTCGCCAAGGAGATCGCCTTGGTCGCGTGAATGACCGGTCCGAAATCGAGCACGGGCAGCGCGTCATCATCGTGGGCCACCGCCAGCGGATGCCCGAACTTGAGATCGCGCACCATCGGCAGGTACACATCAAGGAACTGGGGCAGGAGCCGGCGCTGGATCACGTAGCGCGGGTAGGCGGTGCATCGCTGTTTGGCGTACTCGAACCCCTTGCGAAGGTGGACCGCGAGCATGTCCCACTGCGAGAAATCCCAAATTCCCCACGCGTTCAATCCCTCCTGCTCCAGGATGTGTCGCCGGTTCGTATCCGCCAGAGTGACTGCGGCTTTGCGCCCGTTGGATCGACCTCCGACGAAGGCGAGCGCTCCGATCTGGGGGGATTGGATGAGGGCGTCCCCGAGTTCGGAGCCAACCCCGGAAACGAGTGTCACGGGCAGGCCGGCGCGGTGCATGAGCGCATGGGCGAGTGTGAGCGCATGAAAACCGCCCTGCGATGGCGTTTTCGCGATCACTGCGTTTCCGGCAAGGATCTGTACGAGCTCGGCGTGGACCTGCACGCTCATCGGATAGTTCCACGAGGCGATATTGGAGACCGGGCCAGAGAGCGGCGTGCGCTCCTCAGGAGTTCCCATCTTCAGTTGCCGCGGGATCTGCTCCAGGTACCAACGCACTCCGTCGATGCAGCGGTCGACGTCAGCCAGGGCGATAAGCCAGGGTTTGCCAATCTCCCAGATAAGCAGCATTGCCAGCAAATCCCGCTGGGACTCCAACAGGTCGACAGCGTGTGTGACCCTCGCTACTCGCTCCGCAAGCGGGGTCCCCAGCCAGGACGCGTGCTGTTCGGCAGCCAGAGCGACCGCATCGACCGCGGTCTGGTGATCGATGCGCGGAGGTCCGACCATCAGCGTGCCGTCGATAGGCGAACTGTGGACGCCGGATTCCCCAGCCGCGACCCAGTCGCCGCCAATCAGGTTACGAAGGCTCTCGGCACCGAAGGATTCCGGAGCTTCGATTCGGCAGCGCGCGTAGGTCTCGGCCCAGGTGGTGCCGGATTTGATCTGCAGCTGGGCCATCGTGTATCCATTCGGTCGTGAACGAGAGGTCCCGGAACGAGCGCCACGCAGCGCCATTGCTCGGTTGGACTGGCCATTCGGGGCAAAGACCGTACCTATCGGTAAATGCCGTCCGCCGCCAGTGGCCATTTTTAGCACACGAGTGCCAGACGAAGCTGGGTCCGGCGGATCGCCGGGTAAGCCAGGCAGAGAACTGAGTGACCACCGGAGGATGCAGGATGAACGAGCGGATGACGCTGCACTCTCAACGGACGCTGTCATGGTGCGGGTCGCCTCGACCCGAACCATGACGCTAGTTGCTGGCCTCGCCGTAATTGAAGGTTGTCGTACATCCGCCGTCAACGGTGACGATCGATCCGGTCATGAACGACGCACCGTCTCCGGCGAGGAAGACTGCAACGTTCGCAACCTCGCTCGGCTGAGCCTGTCGGCCGAGCGGCTGCATGCTCGCCGCTTTCTCTCGGCGGGCCGATGCGTCAACGAGCTCTTCGGCAGTGAGAAGAGCTGCCCGCCGCCCCAGACTGGTGTCGATGTAGCCGGGGCAGATTGCATTCACTCGAATCTGGTCAGGGCCGTAATCGACTGCAAGCTGGCGGGTGAGGTGGATGATTCCCGCCTTCGTTGCGCAATATGCGGCAGATTTCGGCGCAGCCACAATTCCGTAGGTGGACGCGATGTTGATGATTCGCCCGTCACGTTTCGCCAAAAAATGCGGGAGAGCGAATTTGGTGCACAGGAAGGTGCCGCGGAGGTTGACGTCAAGAACGCGATCGAAGTCAGCCAGGTCGATTTCGTGCAATCGAGCCGAAGGCCCGCCCACTCCGGCATTATTCACGAGAATATCGATGCCGCCGAAAGTGGCAACTGTGGTCTCGATCAGGTTCTGAGCCTGCGCTGCCACCGAGATATCCGTGGGGACGAAGACGGCGGACCCGCCCAGGGCGATGATCTCGCTAACGGTTCGTTCCCCGTCTTCGACGAGAACGTCTGACACCGTGACGCTCGCTCCCGCCTCGGCCATGGCCAGGGCGATGGCGCGCCCGATACCATTCCCGGACCCTGTCACGACGGCAACTTTTCCGAGCAGTGCTGACATGTTCTTCCCTTTTCGATTCGTTTACTTTGTTGTCGATGTGGTCGGTTGAGCCGGTACGACACGGTCGACGAATTCGCGTACGACCCGGTTGAATTTCTCGCGCTCCTCGGTCTGGGGCGAATGGCCCGACTTTTCGAAGATGACCAGCTCGGCGTTCTGCAGCAGTCGGGCGATCGTCTGCGCTGAACTGACCGGGGTGATCCAGTCCTCTCGACCCACTGTGACCAGGGTGGGCGCCTGGACGGCACCCAAGCGATCGGTCAGGTCGTAACTGGACCAATTATGTTGAAAACACCAGTTGTGGGATTCGTGCCGGTAGAAGCCTGCTTCGACTGCGGCGGCAGATTTCACCGGGTCGTATTGGAAGTCGTACAGCGGGATCAGTTCGGCCCAGCAGGCCTTCAGATCGGCATCATCCCGAATGTTGCCGGACCAGTATCGGTTGAAATTGTTCCAGTTGATTTCCACCCGATCCTGTCGCCGGGCGTTCTCGAAGGCGAGCTCGAGGTTACTGCCATCCGCCGCCGTGTCGCGCAGAATTATCGCCGAGACGTGCTCGGGGTATGCCACGGCGTACTCCAGTGCGATAAATCCGCCGTAGGAGCCACCGGCGACCACAATTTGCTCGGCGCCAGCCCAGAGGCGGAGGCCCTCCACATCCGCGGCCCACTGTTCGTGCGAATAGGGCGGGACCCCGTCGCTCAGTCCGCACCCGCGTGCGTCGAAGACGATGACGCGAAACCGGTCTGCCAATCCGCCAAATGTTTCGCGCGGCTCGGCCAGCGACCCGATTCCTCCTCCGCCGTGGTGGGCGATGAGTACCGGCCCATCTTCTGGCCCGAATGACTCGACGTTGAGCCGACAACCGTTGATGACTACGTCCATGGTTCAGTCCTTTTCCTGTGGGCCAAGTGGCAGAGCTGAGCGAGCTGCTCGAGAGTTAGAAAAGAGAGTGTCCACCGTCGATGGAGAGGGTCTGGCCGCTCACCCAGCCGGCGTCTGGCGAGACGAAGAATCGCACCCCGCGGGCGATGTCTTCGGCTGAGCCGATTTTTCGAGTTGCGATTTGCGTGAGCAATGCCTGCTGTCCCTCGACGCCGTAGCTCTCCCACTGGGCCTGGGTGGTGGGGTTCGACAGGACGAAACCGGGGGCGACACAGTTGACCGTGATTCCGAACTGGCCCAGTTCGTGAGCGAGTTGGCGCGTGAACGCGATTTGAGCGGCCTTCGCCGCTGCGTACGCCTGAATTCCGGTGAGGCTCACGCTCCGGCCCGCGCCAGAAGAAATCGTGACGATGCGGCCGTACCCGCGTGCTTTCATCGAGCGGGCGGCCGCGCGGGTGCAGTTGAAGGTCGTTCGAAGGTTGGCGTCGAAGACTGCGGTCCACGCCTCATCGGTCAGCTCGTCAATCGGAGTGTGGGTCTGGCCCACCACGCCGCCGGCATTGTTGACCAGGATGTCGATGGGTCCGACGCTGGCAAAGAAGCTCTCGGTGGCATCGGCATTGCTGAGGTCGACGGAGTCCCTGTCGACGCCGTGAACGAGTGCCCCAGCTTCGCGAAGGTCGTGTGCGATGGCCTTCCCGATTCCTTGGGCAGTTCCGGTGACGATTGCGATCATGCCGCCTAGGTCTTTCACGTTTTTCGGTTCTCCTCTGGATAATGCATCGTGGGGAAAGCTCGGCTATCAGCCATCCACAATGAGGGTGTCGTTGCGACTGTGTGTCATTCGCGGCGATGACGAAAATTTCTTTTTCGGCGAACTATTTACCTCGCGGAAATACGCTCTTTTTTCGCTCGTAACAATCAGCGAGGGGTAGGGACCATTGTGGTTCCGGACGATTGGCCAGACGAATTGGCGCCGCCGTTGGGAGAACGCGAAATCCTCGGGATAACGCGTCAGCGAGGTCGGATGACCGGATCAGGTGGGTGCAGTGATCGCAGCTTAGCCCCAAAATAATCCCCCAACGCAATGTTTCAGATGTAATAAATCTAAGAAAAAAATTGATTCAGTCTTTTTCTTTACAGAAACAGTTAGCTCGCTATACATTAATGAAAACTCTCCGGTCGTGACGTAGGCAGTGACGGACCGACGGGAGAAACCAAGACGATCACAGTGAGAAATGGCGAAGAGAGAGGCAGTTGATGAACAAAAACAATCCGACTATTTTCTTAGGTCTAGTCGCGATAACCGGCATGCTCCTGACGGGATGCAGCACCGGGCCAGGCAGCAGCGCAGCATCGGTAGGCACACCCGTCGCGGGCGGTGACCTCAAGATTGCCCGCTCGAGCGACGCGATCTCGATGGACAGCACCTCGGCGTCGTTCGAGAACTACTCGATCGAGGTCTACCAAAACATCGGAGAGTCCCTCTTCACCGTGACCGACGATGGCAAGAGCGTGAAGCCCTGGCTGGCCAGTGGCTACACGGAGTCGAGCGATCACCTCACCTATACGATTCCGCTCCGCAAGGGCGTGAAGTTCTCCAACGGGCAGCTGGTCACAGCGAAGGATGTGAAGTTCTCCATCGACCAGGACACCAAGACGGCGGACACCGGCTGGGGCTTCATCAACGCCGCAATCGATAAGGTCACCGTCGTCGACGACGCTACGGTCGCCGTGTCTCTTAAATACCCGTGGGCGCCGATCCTCGCCGACCTCTCGCTCTTCAGCAACGCGATCATTCCCGACAACTATGGCGGAAAGACTCCTGCGCAGTTCTTTGACGCGCCCGTCGGCACGGGCCCGTTCATCTGGGGCGAGTGGAAGAAGGGCCAGTACCTCAAGCTGGTTAAGAACCCGGACTATTGGCAAAAGGGCAAGCCGCTGTTGAACAGCGTCACCTACACCGTCGTTCCCGACTCGAACACCCGCAAGCTTCAGCTACAGGGTGGCCAGACGGACATCGACAACACGCCGGACTGGGCTAGCTTCGCCTCGCTGAAGTCGAGCCCGGGCGTGAAGGTCTTTGCCTTCCCATCGACCCAGATCGACTATGTGGCGATCAACCAGCATCGCGCTCCGTTCAGCGACATCCATATCCGCCGCGCAATCGCGTACGCAATCGATCGGAAGGCCCTGGTCAAGGCAGTTCTCTTCGGTAACGGAAGTCCGGCAAATTCGCTTATCCCGCCGGGGACGCCGTTCTACGACAAGAACGCCCCGGGTCCGACCTATGATGTGGCCAAAGCGAAGGCAGAGCTTGCCATGTCGAGCCGACCGAACGGTTTCTCGACCTCGATTCTGATCCGGGCCGGCGATGCCAACCAGGGATCGGTCGCTCAGATCATGCAGGCTGAGCTCAAGGCAATCGGTATCACCATGGAGATCAAGCAGCTCGACCCGACGGCGGCCAAGAAGGCCTCCCTCACGTCCGAGTTCGACATGAACCTCTCGGCCTGGACAATGGATATTCCGGACCCGGACGAGTGGACGACCTTCGCGACCGACCCCACGAGTGGTAACAATTCCGCTTTCACCTTCTACAACAACCCCGCCGTGAACGCTCTTAACAAGAAGGCCCAGCAGGAAACTGACCCGGCTAAGCGCGAGGTCATCTACAAGGAGTTGCAGAAGACGACGGGTGATGACGCGTTCTTCACCTACCTGTACTACTCGCCGTACGCGTTCGCAACGTCGGACAAGGTTGGCGGATACCACGTGTCGCCGCTGCTCACCTTCCACCTCGAGAACGTCTACAAGACCAAATAGTTCGCACCTGAGAGGGGCGGTCGCCTCGGCGGTCGCCCCTCTCCCAGCGGGAGGGAGTTCCGGATGCTGCATCGACTGAGTTTCATTCCTGGCCGACTGCTTCGGGCTGTTCCTGTCGTGCTCGGGGTCACCATCGTTGTATTTCTCATGGTGCACCTGCTGCCGGGCGATCCGGCGGTCGCGATTCTGGGTGACAAGGGAACGCCTCAGCGCATCGCCGCTTTGCGGGAACAACTCGGTCTCAACCAGCCGCTCTGGCTGCAGTATTTCTCGTTCCTCGGTCGTCTTCTTCACGGTGATCTCGGCAACAGCCTGGTCAATCAGCGTCCCGTCTCAGAGGTACTTTTCCAGGCCATGCCGGTGACCCTCGCCCTGCTGCTCTTCGCGCTTGTGATGGCCATGCTGATCAGCATTCCGCTCGCCGGTATCGCGGCTACCCGGCCGAATGGTGCCCGCGATCTCGGCGTTCGAATCTTCACTCTGCTCGGTCAGGGAATGCCGCAGTTCTGGGTCGGAATCATGTTGATCTTGCTCGTCTCGGTCAACCTCCGCCTATTTCCGGTCGGCGGATATGGACTGGCAGATTCCGATCACCTCTACTACCTTTTCCTGCCAGCCCTGACTCTGGCGATTTCGATGTCGCCCACCATCATTCGCAGCCTTCGGGCGTCGACGATCGCCTCCCTCGGGTCTGACTACGTCGCAACCGCGCGATCGAAGGGCAGCGGAGGAAGCGGATTGTTCATTCACCACGTGCTGCGGAATGCCGCCATCCCCACCATCTCGGTCATCGGGGTCAACCTCGGCTACCTGGTCGGCGGCTCGATCGTCATCGAGCGCGTCTTCGCCATCCCAGGCCTCGGGTCTCTCATGCTCACCGCCATTTTTGCGCGAGACTTTACGACCATTCAGTCGGTGGCGCTTTTCATCGCGCTCTTCGTGATCGTGGTCGGCATCCTGACCGATGTGATCTACACGCTTCTCGATCCGCGGGTCAACTTCAGCAGTAAGGAGCGAGCATGAGCACGCCCACCGCGTTGTTGTTGCGTGCCCAGGAAAAGCGACGCAGCACTCGCACGCGGTCGCTCAAGGCCTGGTACCGCAACCCTTCGCTGATCGCAGGCCTCATCGTGGTCGGGGCCCTGGTACTGATGGCGGTGCTCGCTCCCGTGATCGCGCCTTTCGATCCCGTGAAGCAGGACCTGCAGAACTCCTTGCTGGCCCCCGGCGGGGCTCACTGGCTCGGCACCGATAAATACGGGCGGGACGTGCTCTCGCGGCTGATCTGGGGCGCCCAGGTCGACCTGCGGATCGGGTTCATGGCGGTGCTGATCCCGTTCGTGTCCGGCTCGGTCATCGGCGCCCTCGCCGGCTACTTCGGCGGTTGGTTCGACTCGATCGTGATGCAGATCGTCGATATCTTCTTCGCTTTCCCGTTCTACGTCATGGTGATTGTGCTGGTCTTCGTGCTCGGGGCCGGTGAGGTGAGTATCTATCTCGCTATTTCGGCGATCTCGTGGGTGGCATACGCCAAAATCGTGCGAGGCGAAGTGCTGGTGGTCAAAAAGCAGGACTACATCGTCGCTGCGCGACTGGGAGGCATGTCCCACGGCCGGGTCATCGCGCGTCACATCGGCCCGAACGTCATGTCGCAGGCGATTATTTACGCCATGAGCGACATCGTGCTCGACATCATGGCGATCGTCACTCTCGGCTACCTCGGCCTGGGGGTTGCTCCACCCACCGCCGAGTGGGGAAGCATGATTCTCGACGGCCAGGAGTTCATCACCACGCAGTGGCAGCAGGCAACTATCCCGGGTCTTGTCATCGTGGTCACGAGCCTCGGACTGTCCTGGATCGGCGATGGACTATCCGATTTGCTCAGCCCGGAAAGAAGAAAATGACGACACCGGTTCCGCTCCTCAGCGTCAACAACCTCAGCCTGGGAGTGGGTCGCTCTGGTCAGCAGCCCACCGTCATCGTCGAGGATGTCTCCTTCACCGTCGCGAAGGGCGGGCGATTCGGAATCGTCGGAGAATCCGGCTCGGGGAAATCTTTGACCCTGCGCGCCATAGCGAGCCTGCTGCCGGCCGGAATCGATACGTTCTCGGGGTCGGTGGCCTACGAGGGTCGAGACCTGCTCAGCATGCCGCCGACCGCACGTCGCAAGCTGATGGGGCCCGAGATCGCGATGGTATTCCAGGAGCCGATGACCGCCCTGAATCCGGTCGTCCGGGTGGGCGATCAAATAGCCGAGGGGCCGCGACGGCACCTCGGATTGTCGAGAGCGGCAGCAATGGCGCTTGCCATCGAGATGATGGCAAAGACCGGCATCCCAGACCCGGCCAAGCGTGCACGGGCATTCCCGCACGAACTCTCTGGCGGTCTTCGCCAGCGCATCATGATCGCAATGGCGCTCTCGTGCGGGCCGAAGCTCCTGCTGTGCGACGAGCCGACCACCGCGCTCGATGTGACCGTGCAGCACCAGGTACTGCGCCTGCTCGAGCAACTCTGCGATGATTTTGGCGCCGCGCTGATTTTTGTCACGCACGACCTGGCAGTCGTCAACCAGACCTGCGACAACCTGGCCGTCATGTATGCGGGGCACATCGTTGAATCCGGGCGGGTGAAAGACGTGTTCCGTGACCCGCGCCATCCCTACACCAGGGGGCTTCTCGACTCTGCCCCCGACTTCGATCAACCCGATCGTGCGCTCGTGCCAATTCACGGCTTTCCGCCGAACCTCGCCGACCGACCATCCGGGTGTGCCTTTGCGCCACGCTGTGCTCATGCGCAGTCCGGTTGCCTCGTCGCATCCCCGGCACTGGTGTCGCTGGCACCGGGGCGCTCCGTGGCCTGCGTGGAGTCTGACTCGATCTTCGCAGGGGTGCCGGTATGACCGCGTCCGCTGTGCTGCGGGTCAGCAATATTTCGAAGAGTTACCACGTCGCAAGCCCCATTTTGAGCAAGCTGCGGCCGGGTTCATGGCACCGGGGATCCCTCACGGCGCTCGACGGCATCGATCTCGAGTTGCGGGCCGGCGAGATCCTGGCACTGGTTGGCGAATCCGGATCGGGAAAATCGACCCTGGCCAAGATCCTGGTCGGAGGCATCGAGGCATCTGCGGGGCAGGTCGACTATCGCGGACTTCCCATGCCGGCCAAACGCGGCCGCGATGCTACGCGGCGAATCCAGATGGTCTTCCAGGACCCGTACTCCTCGCTCAACCCCCGCATCACGGTTGGCGCAATCCTGGCTGAGCTCCTGAAGCTGCACAAGATCGTGCCGCGTAACCAGGTGCGGGCCGAAAGTATTCGCCTGCTCAACCTGGTCGGCATGCAGGAGGACGCGCTTGACGCATACCCCAGCCAGTTCTCAGGCGGCCAGCGCCAGCGCATTGCCATCGCGCGCGCGCTCGCGGTGCGGCCGGATGTGCTCATCGCCGACGAACCGGTGTCTGCGCTCGACGTCTCTGTGCAGGCCACGATCCTCGAGCTGTTCACGACTTTGCGAGCTGAACTGGGGCTCAGCATCCTGTTCGTGGCCCACAATCTTGCCGTCGTTCAGCATCTTAGCCAGCGGGTTGCCGTCATGTACCTGGGGCGGATTGTCGAGGTGGCCGAAACGGCTGAGCTTTTTGCGAATCCCCGGCACCCCTACACCCGAGCACTGATCGACTCGAGTCCGCGCATGTCGGCGTCGAGTGTGAATCGCGAGTTGGTGCTGGAGGGGGAGCCGCCCAGCCCGTACGACATTCCCGGTGGTTGCCGCTTTCACCCGCGCTGTCCGGTCGCTGCTCCGGCCTGCCGAGAGATCGATCCTTCGCTCGTGGCCGTCGCAGTGGGCCATCAGAGCGCGTGTCTGCTCGCCAATGAATTACCGGCGTTTTACCCCGCCGCCACGTCCTAGCTGCACGCTGTGCATCTTTTTAGAGCCTAAAAGTAGGAGGAATTGTGAAGGTCTGGATCTCTTTCGATATGGAAGGTGTCGCCGGAATAGTCGACTGGGAGCAGTGTCGACCGGGGAGTGGCGCACCGTATGCGCTGGGTTGCGCGCTTCTCCAGGATGAGGTCAACGCGGCGATCGAGGGCGCTCTGGCCGGCGGCGCAACCGAGATCGTTCTGAACGACTCGCACAGCACGATGGCGAACCTCGATCCCCGCAAGATCGCGGGAGATGCACAATATATTTCCGGACGGCATAAGCCCATGTACATGATGCAGGGGCTCGATGCCAGCTTCGACGCTATTTTCTTCGTCGGGTATCACGGATCGATCTCGGGCCAACCGTCAACACTGTCGCACACCTACAACCCAGAGGTAATTTCTGGCGCCAGGATCAACGGGCAGTATGTGGGGGAAAGCGGGATCAATGCGCTTGTGGCCGACCATTTTGGGGTGCCAATCGCCCTCGTGACGGGTGATTCTGTTCTGCACGGGGAGACCCGAGCGTTTGCGCCGGACGCGGTAGAGGTGGTGACAAAAGAGTCGATCACCCGGTTCAGCGCAAAAAATCTACACCCGGCAGTGTCGTGCGCTGCGATTCGGGCTGGCGCTGAACTGGCGATGCGTCGCATCGGCGAAGGCGCGGTAGCGACCCCAAAAATCGCCAGTCCCGCCGCTTTGGATCTCGACTTCCAAACGGCAGACATGGCGGAAGTGGCCACCTGGGCACGCGGAGTTGTCCGCACAAGCGACCGTGAGGTCCGAATCGAGGGAGAGAACTTCTTGAATATTTTTGAGTCATTCGTTGCGGTCAACTACATCACGCGTCAGGCCGGTGGCCGCTGATGTCTGCCGCTATCCAGCCGCCGATCACCGTCATCTCTCTCGAACCGTCAACGACCGGGTTTGCTCTCGTCATTCACGGCGGCGCAGGCGGTCAGATTCAGGAGCTGTCACTCGAGGAGCGCGGAAATTATTCTGCCGGACTCGCCGACGCCTACCTGGCCGGTGAGGCCGTCCTGCAAGCCGGCGGGAGCGCGCTCGATGCCGTCTGCGCGAGCGTCGAGTCGCTCGAAGACAACCCGCTGTTCAACGCGGGGTTCGGTGCGGCACTGACGGCGACAAGGGAGGCTGAACTGGATGCCTCGGTCATGACCGGAGCTGGCAGGGCCGGCGCAATCGCGGTGTCTCGCCACGTCAAAAACCCGATCAGCGCCGCCCGTAAGGTGATGGAAGAGACCGAGCACGTTCTGCTGGTTTCCCCGAGCAAGGGGCTCATCGAAACCTGGGGGCTCGAAACCGTCGAGCCGGACTATTTCGTGACGGAGGCACGCCTGTCCCAGCTCAGAAACGTCCAGTCGGAACTGATGGCTGCTTCTCGGCATGGCACCGTTGGTGCGGTCGCCGTCGATTCGCACGGCCACGTCGCAGCCGCGACATCCACCGGTGGAATGGTCAACCAGAGCGAAGGTCGGGTGGGGGATACCCCGGTGATCGGCGCCGGCAACTACGCCAGGGACGGCGTGGTCGCTGTCTCGTGTACCGGTGAGGGGGAGTCGTTCATCGAGGGGGTTGTTGCGCACGAGATTTCGGCGCGGATGCGCTACCTCGGCGTCTCCGTCGCTGACGCTGTGAGCGGCACAATTGCGGACGAGCTCGGCAGTCGAGGTGCCAATGGTGGCATCATCGCTGTTGACCCGTCCGGCCGGGTCGTGGTGGCATACAATTCCGATGCCATGTTCGCGGCCTACCGCCTCGACGGTGCGCTGGTCACTCTGACCTGACCTGGCCTGGTTCGAACTGCCCGGGGTGGTGGTTTTTTGTCGCCAATTTGGAACCACCCCGCTCGGCCAAGCGATTGCGTCATATGCGAGGGGAAACGATGATTCTGGTCAAAGACGAGATCTTCGCAAGAATGGATGAGCTCAGCGCAGCAATGAAAAAGGTGGCGCGGGTGCTGCTGGCCGACTATCCGAGTGCGGGGCTCGTCTCAGCCTCGTCGCTGGCGTCGCTCGCCGGCACCAGTACCCCGACCGTTTTGCGGCTGGTGGAGCGATTGGGCCTCGGCAGCTATCCCGACTTCCAAAAGTCGCTTCGAGATGAGATCACCCATCAAACGAGCAGCCCGGTCAGCCGTGCATCACAGAGCACGGTTGACCGGGACAGAGGCTCGTTCCTCGAGGCTGCGGCCCGCGAGCGAATGGCACTGATCGAGCGGATGTTGTCGATCGTGCCCCCCACCGAGTTCGACCAGGTCGTGGCCCTGTTGGCAACATCGCCTCGCCACGTTCTGATCTCGGGGGGCTATTTTTCGAAACAGCTGGCCCAGACCCTGGCTCTTCAGCTCGAGCAGGTTATTCCGCACGTCGGCTACGCGGCTGACCCACTCGGACACGACACCCTTAAATATCTGGAGCTGCGCCGCGACTCCGTAGCAATCATCATCGACCTCCGGCGGTACGAACTCTCGTCCAAACGGGTCTCGGCGATGGCGAAGAAGCAGGGCGCAACCGTAATCGTCATCACCGACGAAGAGCTGTCGCCCTGCGCCGAAGATGCCGACCTGGTGCTGCCGATCCCGGTCGGCGGGATCCCGTTCGATTCATTCGCTGCACTCGTCGTTCTGGCCGAGTGTCTCGTTGAGGCAGTTTTCCACCGCGTCGGCAAGAAGGGCTTGGAGCGGATGACCCAGTGGGAAAACGCCGTGCAGATCCACCGGACGTTCAAAGACACCAGCGCCCGTGACGCTAGTGCACCGCCGGAACGCGTCTCTCGAACTTCAGCGTAGTTTCCACGAATGCGGCCGCCGAGATGAGCGCCTGGTCGGCTCTGAGCGGTGCGGCGAGTTGTAGCCCGATCGGTAGTCCGGCGGAACTCCAACCGCAGGGAAGCACGATCGCCGGATCGCCGGTGACGTTGAACACCCCGGAGAAGAGTCCCTCGGCCGTGCCTTCCGGCGTGTCGATCGGCGGTGTTGTTGCGGGAGCCACAAAGGGAACAGCCGGAGTGAGAAGCACATCGATTTGCGCGAAAATTTCGGCGGCGGCGGGCAGCAACCTCAGCCGCAGGGCAAGCGCGGTGGCATAACGCTGCGGGCTGATTTCTGCGCCGCTGCGCAGCAACCGAAGGGTTTCTGGGCCGTAATGTTCAGGGTTGGAGCCGATTCGCGCCCCATGAACCTGCCATGCCTCGTAGAGCAGCATGTCCTCGAAGGTCGCACTCACGGCGCCGAGCGCCGAACCATCGAGTTCGATGATCGAGCATCCGGCGGCAGTCAGCGTCGCAATCGCATGCCGGAGCACGGACGCGATCTCCGGATCAAGAACTGCCAAATCGAGCTGGCCGGCAATGATGCCGACGCGAAGCGGGCCGGCCTCGGCATCGGCATCGGCATCGGGAATTTCGCCGCTCAATGCCGTGAATACCTGACCCACCGCGGCGACGGTGGCGCCGAGAAAGCCGACGTGGTCAAAGCTCGGCGCAAGTGGTTCAACCCCGGCCAGCGACAGCGCCCCGTAGCTCGGTTTGAACCCGACGGCGGCGCAATAGTGCGCCGGGATGCGGATCGAGCCCCCGGTGTCCGTGCCCAGGGCGACATCGCAGGCGCCAACGCCGACCAGGGCCGCTGACCCTCCGCTCGATCCGCCCGCCGTGCGTTTCAGGTCGAACGGGTTGAGGGCTTCCGGGACGTCGGGGTGCAGGGCCCCTGCCGCATATTCCAGCAGTGCGGTTGCAGCAAAAATATCGGCACCGGCCGCGCGCAGCGCAGCTACCACCGGGGCGTCTTCTCGCGCGGGCGTAGAGCGCATCGCCTCAGGGTTGCCGTTTCCTCGGGGATGCCCTGCGATATCAATGATGTCTTTGACGGCGATAGCAATTCCGTGGAGCGGGCCGGCGGCAGCCCGGAGGGGGGCGGGAAATACCGCAACAACAGCATTGAGCGGTCGACCCAAGCGCTCGGTTCGTTCGTAGGTTGCCAGCAGGTGGAGGTTGGCGCTGTCCCTCGGGCGATCGCCACGCTCTATGGAGCCCACGACTTCGCTTACCTGAGCGGTGAGCGGGCCATCCAAAGCACCGAGGATGACGGCAGCTTCTGGGTCGATGGAGCGGGGGGAGCCGCTCATCCGGCCGAGCGTTCCGTCGAGGTCACGCGGGTCGAAGTCGCAGAAGGCTTCCGCCCGGGTCGGACACTGCTCAAGGACTTCACTGGCGAGCGCACGCATCAGCGGTTGCCAGTCGAGTGCGTCGAGCGATGCTGACAAAGACAGGCCCGATGTGGAACCGGCCAGAAGCACGACCTGCTCGGCAGTAAAGGACCAGAGGTAGCCGTGGATGTTGTCGGTCGGCTGGCCGGACGGCAGCACGGCAGCCAGGGCCTCCACCCGTCCGGTGATCTCCATACTTGCGATTTCGCCAACGAAAACCGATCCCGTGCTCCTCTGCAGTATTCGTCCAGGGCTGAGTTGTTCCACGTCCATCGTGGCGAGCGCGGCGATAATCCGCTGGGTTCCGAGCGTGGCGGTCAACGGTCGGGAGTGCAGTGCGCTGTTGAAGCAGACCAGGTAGCTGTCTGGACCCAATCTCTCGCGGACCAGCTCCGCGAGAGCCGCTGTGGCGTGTTCAGCGCCCACGAGCAGCACCACCCCGAGTGTCTCGGGCAGGTCTGCCGGCACTACTGCGCGCGCCTGTACGGCGACAGTCTCGATCGGACCCTCGATGGTGAGGCCAGATTCGTTGATGGCGGCTACCTGTGCATCATCGCGGTCGCACAGCAACACCTCGTGGCCGCTCCGAATGAGGTGGGCTGCAACAGTGCAGCCAATCGCTCCCGCGCCGATGATCGTGAGCTTCATATGGTTTCTCCTCGGGACGATTTCGACGGTGCAGTCACAGTCTGTCGTAGGCCGACGGTGGAAAAGCCAGCGGTAGCCCGACGTGGCACCGTGCCGTCGCCCGTCGCAGGCTCCGCTCGAATCGAGTGAGACCAGATCCAGCTAGGGCTCATGCCAAACCGCACTGTTCACGGGCGCTCATTGCGGTTGAATCGCGGGCAATTCCATCAGGAATTATACTGATTAAAGCTTCTGATCAGCATTTTTAGTGCGGAGGGCTAGGGATTCGAACCCTAGAGACATTTCTGCCCACCAGTTTTCAAGACTGGCTCCATCGGCCGCTCGGACAGCCCTCCTGAAGTACGCATCGAGCTTAGCCGACGGCGTCGCCAGCGCAGCCCGGCATCCCCGTGGCAATCGACTTGGTAGACGTTGCGACTTCGCCACTGGCAAAGTCGCAACAACTACCAACTCGATTGCAAAAAGAGGGGGACCGGGAAAGATGCGGACACGAAAGCGCAGCCACGACCCCCCAGGGCCGCCACGACTGCAGGCCGCCGCGCACCTAGAACCTACGGAACAGCTCCGCGATACCGTCGTCGAGATCGGAGAGCGTGACCTCGTTCGCCACCGCGAGCACCTCATCCGGAGCCTGACCCATTGCGACACCGCGGCCTTCGACGGATGCCCAACGCAGCATGTCGATGTCGTTGCGTCCGTCGCCCACCGCGATCACCCGCGAGCGCGGGATGTCGAGCCACTCGCGCACCCGCTCGAGGGCGGTCGCCTTGTTGACGCCATCCGGAGCGATGTCGAGCCAGGCCGTCCAGCCGACGTTGTAGGTGACCTTGTGAAGGCCCATTTTCTCGACGATGGACAGGAAGTCCTCAATCTGGTGCTCCGGCGAAATCACCACGACACGGGTGGCCAGGTGTGCACTCAGCTGCTCGAATGGAACCTGCTCGCTCGCGGTGCCGAGTGCCGAATCCGGGAAGGATCCGGTGTAGCGGTAAAAGCCCTCTTCGTCTTCCACCGCATAGCTGGCATCGCCGAGGCTCTCCCGGATGGTCGCGAGCACCTCCGACGGGTCGAACGCATCGACCGCGACGCGCGAATAGCCGCCGGGGGCACCGGCATCGCGTCCGAGGGTGATCGCGCCGTTGCAGCAGACGACGTAACGCGGTGTCAGCTGGAACTTCTCGAGCACGGAGAGGGTCATCGACACCGACCGTCCGGTGGCGAGCATCACCTCGTGTCCGGCGTCGCGCACACGCTGCACCTCGGCGATCACCTCTACCGAAACGACGCCGTCTTCGCGCATCAGGGTGCCGTCGATATCGAGCGCGACCAGCCAGGGGTCGATCACGCGACCGGTTCCATCACTTCGAGGCCGCCGAGGTAGGGCTGCAAGGCGGGCGGCACCCGCACCGAACCATCCGCCTGCTGGTGGGTTTCGAGAATCGCGACGAGCCAGCGCGTGGTCGCCAGCGTGCCGTTCAGCGTGGCGACGGGCGTGGTCTTGCCCGATTCGAGGCGGTAGCGGATGTCGAGCCGCCGGGCCTGGAAGGTGGTGCAGTTGCTCGTGGACGTGAGCTCGCGGTACGCGTCCTGGGTGGGTACCCAGGCTTCGATGTCGAACTTGCGGGCGGCGCTGGATCCGAGGTCCCCGGCGGCGACATCGATCACGCGATAGCTGAGACCGCAGGCCTGCAGCATGGCTTCCTGGAACGCCACGAGCCTGTCGTGCTCGGCCTCGGCATCCTCCGGCAGCACATAGCTGAACATCTCGAGCTTGTTGAACTGGTGCACGCGCAGGATGCCTCGGGTGTCGCGTCCGCCCGAACCGGCCTCACGACGGTAGCAGGTCGACCAGCCGGCGTAGCGGACGGGACCGGCGGAGAGATCGAGGATCTCGTCGGAGTGGAATCCGGCGAGCGCCACCTCGCTCGTGCCGGTGAGGTAGAGGTCGTCGGCGGGGAGGTAGTAGATCTCGTCGGCGTGGGCACCGAGGTATCCCGTGCCATCCATGATTTCCGGACGCACGAGCGTGGGAGTGATGAGCGGCTCGAAGCCCTCGGAGAGCGCCCTGTCGAGAGCCAGGTTCATCAGTGCGATCTCGAGCCGCGCGCCGATGCCGCGCAGGAAGTAGAAGCGACTACCCGAGACCTTGGCCCCGCGGGTCATGTCGATGGCACGAAGCTTCTCGCCGAGTTCGAGGTGATCCCGCGGCTCGAAATCGAAGACCGGCTTGTCGCCGACCTCGCGCAGCGTGACGAAGTTCTCTTCGCCGCCGGCCGGAACACCGTCGATGATGGGGTTGGCGATCCCCCGCACCGAGCGGGTGAATTCCGCCTCGGCATCCGCTGCCACCTGCGCCAGTTCCTTCACGCGGGCGGCGAGCCCCTGGGCCTCGCCGAGCAGTCTGGTCTTCTCCTCCCCCGTCGCGTGGGCGACCTGCTTGCCGAGGGTCTTCTGGGTCGACCGCAGGCTCTCCGACTCGGAGATGGCGGACCGGCGCTTCACATCAGCGTCGACGGCCACGTCGACGAGCCCGTCGGACTCACCTCGTGCGCGCTGCGATACCTTGAAAACCTCGGGATTGTCACGGAGAAGCTGCGGATCAATCACGCCTCCAGTCTATTGAGCAATGCCGTACCGTAGACCACGTGACCGCCGCCCCGC